>JBDRBC010000041.1:0-45375 GCA_043823125.1 bacterium
GGAGGTCGGGATCGAATCTGGCCTGACGGAGAGTGCTGGGCAGGACCAGCTTGGGTCAGAGCCCACCGAGGGCGATCCGGCCGACCTGGACCCGAGTGTTATCGAGCCGGATCCGTTGGCGGAATTGACGCGAGAACGGGATAGCCTCCAGGAACGGTGGCTCCGTACCAGGGCCGAGCTGGACAACTTCCGCAAGCGGAGCCGTCGTGAACTGATCGAGACCCGCCGTTTCGCCAAGGCGGATGTGCTGCGCAGTCTGCTGGAGATCTTCGACAATTTCGAACGCGCCCGGCGAGTGATACAGGAGAATGGCAGGGTCCAGCAGGATCTGAACGGATATCGGGCCGGAATAGAGTTGATTTATCAGCAGTTTCAAGAAATCCTCGCCGAGCAGGGGCTCAGTCGCATCGAGGCGCTGGGTGAGGAGTTCGATCCCAACCAGCACGAGGCGGTTCAGCAGCTCGAACAGGAGGGAGCCGAGGCGGGGCAGGTCATCGAGGTGGTTCAGACCGGGTACAAACTCGACGATCTCGTGCTCCGGCCCAGTCGGGTGATCGTCGCCAAATAAAGCGGGAAGGTACATGGCAACCAAACGCGATTACTACGAGGTTCTCGGGGTGGGCAGGGAGGCACACGAGAACGAGATCAAGCGCGCCTACCGCAAGCTCGCCGTGCAGTATCATCCCGATCGGAATCCCGACGACGAATCGGCCGCGGAGAAGTTTCGGGAGGCCACCGAAGCGTACGAGGTGCTCAAGGACAGCCAGAAACGGACCCAGTACGACCGCTTCGGTCACGCGGCCACCGAGGGCGGGTTCAGCGGCTTTGGCGGTGGCCCCGGCGGGTTCAACGTCGACCTGAACGACGCGCTGGAATCGTTCCTGCGTAACTTCGGCGGGTTCGGCGATATCTTCGGCAATCATGCCGGCGGTGGCCGACGCGCCAGCGGCAGGGGACGGAATCTGCAACTCAAGGTGGCGCTGACCCTCCGTGAGGCCGCCCAGGGCGCGCGGAAGAAACTCAAGGTCAAGAAGCAGGTGGCGTGCGAGGAGTGCCACGGCACCGGTGCCGCCGCCGGCAGTAATCCGGTGAACTGTCCCCAGTGCGGCGGTGTTGGGCGAGTGCGGCAGGTTCGCCAGTCGTTGCTGGGACAGATGGTCACCGAAGGGGCTTGTCCGCGTTGTCAAGGCCGGGGACAGTTCATCGAGAGTCCGTGCGGTTCGTGCCGCGGCACCGGCACCGTGCGTGGTGAGCAGACCCTGGAGGTCAATATCCCGGCCGGCGTGACCACCGGCAACTACATGGAGCTGCAGGGCAAAGGTGATCAGGGGGAACAGGGTGGCCCGGCGGGTGACCTGCGCGTGATCATGGAAGTGGCTGAAGACGATCTGTTCGAACGTCACGGCAACGACATCCTCATCGACGTCCCGGTGTCGCCGGTGGATCTCATGCTCGGCGTGAAGGTGAAGGTACCGACCCTGGATGGCAAGGTCGCTCTGAAGATTCCACCCGGCACTCAGTCACACAAGATCTTCCGGATGCGTGGCAAGGGCATCGTCAACTTGAACCACGGTGGCCAAGGCGATCAGCTGGTCCGGGTCATCTCCTGGACTCCCGCGGAACTCGACAAGGATCAGACCGAGCTGTTGCGCCAGCTCCAGGACGACCTGTCCAGCAAGGTCCCCGAACCGGGCCGGCATCTGTACGACTGATCTCGCATCTGTTCGCTTTATCACCTGGAGGATCGGGTGAGATTATTTCTCCTGGAGCGACCCGCCGGCGGGCGCACTCCCCAGGCGGGCGATACGGTCTCCTTGTCCGCCGAGGAGAGCCATCATCTCTTCCACGTGCTCCGATCGGATCAAGGCGAGCAGCTGACCCTGACTGATGGGCTCGGCTGGTTCTATAGCGGACGGCTTGCCGACCGGCAGGGGCAGACCGCCCGGGTGGCGCTGGAAGTGGTGTGGCAGGACCGCCGTGAACTCGCGACCCCTCGTCTCGGGCTCGCCTGTGGGATCGTGAAAGGACGCCGTTTCGAGTGGGTACTGGAAAAGGCGGTTGAGCTGGGGGCCCAGCAGATCTGGCCCCTCGGATGTGAGCGCGGGGTGGTGATCCCCGGCGCCGGACGGCAGGACCGGTGGCAGGCCATCGTCCGGGCGGCGCTCAAGCAGTCGGAGCGATCGCTGTTGCCGCAACTCCATGCCGCTGTCGATCTGGCCACCTGGTTGCAGGAACTGGACGAACCGTTGCTGTTCCATGGCGAGGCGCCGGCAGCACCTGAACCGGCAGGGGAGAGCCCTTGCTCGGCGGTGAATCTGCAGACGGTGGGAGATCAGACCGAGCTGGCCAGGGCGGCGCGACAGGCAGGGTGGCTCATCTGGTGCGTGGGGCCGGAAGGCGGCTGGACCGGGGCCGAGCTGGAACAGCTGCGGGGTGTGCCCAGCCAGGCCGTACGACTCGGGCCGCACTGTCTGCGGAGCGAAACCGCGGCGGTAGTGGGTCTCGGCGTCTTGTTACAGTGGCGGGACAGTCTGCTCGCTGGCTGAGCCTTCCGGGCCAGCAGCCTGCTCCGGAAACCTCGGCTGGCTTGACCCGGATCGTTCCCCTCCCGTAAACTGTGCCGCCGGCTGCAGAGCGGCAGGAACGGGTTCCCGTCAGGGGGCCGCCGGCGTGGTCCGGGAACATCCGAACTCCGATCGGAAGGATATCACGATGGCCAAGGGAGAACTGGCGAACAAGCTGCAACACGATGTGGTGGCGGCCATGAAGGGGCGGGACAAGGAACGTCTCGGTGTCCTGCGCATGCTCCAGGCTGCCGTCAAGCAGGTGGAAGTTGACCAGCGCGAGGAACTGCAGGACGACGGCGTGGTGCAGGTGCTGTCGTCGTACGCGCGCAAGGTGAAGGATCAGATCACCAGCTATCGGGATGGTGACCGCCAGGATCTTCTCGCCCGGGCGGAAAAGGAAATGGCCATCGTCTCGGAATTCTTGCCGGCGGAGCTGACCGACGCCGAGCTGGAGGATATTGTCCGTGCGACCATCGTCGAGATCGGCGCCCGGAGCCCGCGGGACATGGGGAATGTCATGAAGGCGGTTATGCCCAAGGTCGCCGGTCGCGCCGCCGGCGGTCGGATCAGCGGACTGGTCAAACGGCTGTTGCAGAACTGAAAAGGGTATCATGAACATCTTGTTGCTCCTGGCTGTCGCCATCATCGCCGTGTTCACCGTCATGGGTTTCAAGGTCGGCCTGGTGCGCCGGGTGGTGGAGTTCGTCGGTCTCGTGCTCAGTTTCCTGCTGGCCACGAACCTGGCTTCGCGCTGGAGCGAACCGCTCGCCGGGGCCACTGGACTCGAGGAACGGATCGCGGTCTACATCGCCTGGATCATCCTCTTCCTGCTGGGACTCGTGGCCACCCGGATGGCAGCCTGGTTCATCAGCAAAACCATCCACATCTCCATCCTGGGCTGGTTGGATCGCCTGGGGGGAGCACTGTTCGGGCTGCTTACCGGGGCCCTGCTCACCAGCGTCATCCTCATTGCCTTGACCCAGCTTCTACCCGACGGTGAGACGTTACGGGAGGAGTTCACCGAGCATCCCGTGGCCCGGGTCATCTACAACGCGGCGCCAGCCGTCTACGACACGTTCCAGAAGCTCGGGGGGGACGAGGAAAATCTCTGGGAGAAGATTCGCGAGAAGCTGGACACGGTTTCCGACAAGGCCGCCGAGCGCCTCTCGGCGGACAGTTTCCCTGCTACACCTTCGAGCCTCGAACCGCGACCCCACCGGTGGGGGTGATTTCGTGAATTCACTGCTGGAACGGATCGCGGCGGCCGCAGAGGTCGCCGACTGCGTCCCCGGAGGCCAGACAGAACGTGCCCACCGACTGCTGGAGTGGTCGCGGATCCTGGAGCAGATAGCCGGGTTCTGTCACAACCACCTCGCCGCCGATCTCGTGCGGCAGCGTCGCCCGCACGGGGAAATGGAGTCCATCAGGTTATGGTGGCAGCTGGCGGACGAGATCCGTCCGTTCGGTGAAAGTGGGCGCTGGCCGCCGCTGACCGGGGTGTCCGGGGTGATCGCGCTACTCGAGAGCCCGCCGCCGTTGCAGCTCGAGGGCGAGGATCTGGTGCATATCGCCGGCGTGGCCGTCGATCTGGACATTCTGCGTGACTACTTCCTCGACGCCCGTGCCGTGGTGCCGACCTGGGGCGCCGCGGCGATTCAGCTCGCCACCTTCGGCAGTGTGGCGGCTGCCGTCAATCGCGCGCTCGACCGGGACGGCCAGCTGCTGCCGTCGGCCAGCCCGCTGCTGGCCCGGCTGCGCGACGCCGTCTCCGCTCAGGAGCGGACGGTGCGGCGCGAGGTGGAAGCCGCCATGGCCGAGGCCCGCCGTCAAGGCTGGACCACCGGCGACGAGGTGACCTTACGTGGCGATCGTTACTGTCTCCCGCTCCGCTCGGGCTCACGTCGCCAGGTGCAGGGCATCATGCATGCCCGGTCCGCGTCGGGCGGCACCCACTACGTGGAGCCGGCCGCCGTGGTGCAACTCCATAACGAACTGGCGGAACGGAGACTGGCCGCCGCCGCCGAGGAAGCCAGGATCCTGCTCGAACTGAATCGGGCCGTGGAACAGGCCCGCGGGCCGCTGCTGGAGGCGTGTCGTTTTCTGCTGCTGGTGGATCAGGTCCGGGCCGGTATGCTCTGGAGCCGGGAGTATCAGGGACGGCGTCCCACGGTGGCGGTCAGGGGACGTTTGCGGATCTGCGGTGGCTATCATCCGTTGCTGCTCCAGTATGGGCCGGGCGGATTGGCGGGACGCCAAGCGGTCGACTCGACGGCTGCGACCGGCACCCGTCAGGTACGACGGGACGACGTGGTGCCCCTCGACCTGGAGCTGCCCGCGGACAAACGGGTGGTGGTGCTGAGCGGCCCCAACGCGGGCGGCAAGTCGGTGGCGCTCAAGACCGTCGGGGTTTTTTCCCTGCTGGCCCAGTGTGGCTGGGACGTGCCGGCGCGGGAGGATACGGAGCTGCCGCTGATCAGGCGACTCTTTGTCGATCTCGGAGACGAGCAGTCCATCGAGATGTCGTTGAGCAGTTTCTCGGCTCACATGGGGCATCTCGTGGATTTCCTCGGGAATGCCGATGCGGACTCCCTCGTGCTCTGTGATGAAATCGGCGGCGGCACCGATCCCCAGGAGGGGACCGCCCTCGCCTTCACAGTCCTGGCGGGCCTGGCATCCAGCGGGAGTCACGTGCTGGCCTCGACCCATTTTGGCCTGTTGAAGGCGGCGGTGCTCGATCACCCCCAGATGGTCAACGCGGCCATGGCTTATGACGAGGAGACCTTTCGGCCCCGGTTCACTTTCCAGCTCGGTGTGCCCGGAGCCAGTCACGCCTTCGACATCGCACAGCGCTGGGGATTTCCTGATGATCTGCTGGAGCAGGCGCGGCAGCTGGTGGGGGAGGAGCGGTTCCAGCTCGAGAAGCTGCTCACCGAGTTGACCAGCCGGTCTCGATCGCTGGCCGCATCCGAACGGGAGTCGAGGACGCGCCTGGCCGAACTGCGGGAACAGCAGCGAGCCCTGGATCGTCGCCTGCGGCGGATCGAAAAAGAGCGGCGGCAGGTCCTGGCGGACACCCGCCAGGCGGGGGAGCAGCTGCTGAAGCAGGGACGGCAGCGCCTCGAGCAGGTGGTTCGGGACATCCGTAACAGCGGTGGAGACAAGGTGGTCATCCGGACCGCTCGGGAACGCATCGCGTCCCTGAGCGAGCAACTGCCGTCACTGCCGCCACCGCCCGACCGGCCGCCCGAGCTGACACCTGGTGCCCGGATCCGGATTCCCCATCTGGGCATGACCGGGCAGATCCTCGAGATCCGGGGCGACAAGATCTTCGCCGTGGCCGACGGTATGCGGTTGACCTTGAATCGGGCAGCGGTGGCGCCCGCCGCCGCCCCGCCGGGCGAGCCCGTTCCGGACGACCAGCCGACCTCGACTCCGGGGGGCTGGCGCTGGCACGACGATCCGCCGGAGGTGCGACACGAGATCGATCTCCGGGGAGAACGTGGCGAGGATGCCTGGCAGCAGCTCGACCATCTTATCGACCGCGCCATTCCGGCCGGATTGGCCGAGATCCGGGTGATTCACGGGGTCGGAACCGGCAGGTTGCGGGAGTATTTGCACCACCAACTGGCGAGGGATACCCGCGTGTCGCACCTGGCCGAAGCGCCTCTGAATCAGGGGGGACACGGGGTCACCCTGATCCGCCTTGCCTGATCGGCCTTGCCAGACGCCTTGCGCTAGCCGTTCTTTCGAGAATATCTTGTGGGAACGCGTTGCTCCGTCAGGCTCGCCGCGGGGGTGAGTGACCCAGACGGGGGACGGGCCGTTTTCGGCCCCACGACGCAACGGCTCGCCCGGACGGTGGAGGGATCATCTCGATGACCGGCATCCTGCCCCAGGATATCGTCTCCCGGATCAAGGAGGAGACGGATATCGTCGATGTGGTGCGGCAGTACGTGACCCTCGCCGCCTCGGGAGCCGGTTTCAAGGGGCTGTGCCCGTTCCATAGCGAAAAAACTCCCAGTTTCCACGTCTCCCCGGATCGACAAATCTACAAGTGCTTCGGATGTGACGAAGGCGGTGATGTCATCAGTTTTCTCATGGAGATCGAGAAGATAGCCTTCCCCGAGGCACTGGAAACCCTGGCCCGTCCGCTGGATATCGACCTGGCACGCTATCTCCGCGAGGACGAGTCGGAGGGTGAACGAGTCGCCTTCCACCGGGCCAACGAGGTGGCCTGCGAACTGTGGGAAGAGGTGCTCTGGGGACCCAACGGCCAGGCGGCTCGTCAATATCTGGAGGAGCGGGGATTTCCCGAGGATATTCTCCGTCGCTACAACGTCGGTTATGCACCGGCAGGCAGCGACTGGTTCCTCAACGGTTTGCGGCAGGGGGGAGTACAGGCAGAACTTGCCGCCCGCTGCGGATTGACACGCCAGCGTGAAGGTCAGCCTCCGTTTGCCTATTTCTACAACCGGATTATATTTCCTATCAAGAACATAGCGCAGCGGATCGCGGGTTTCGGCGGCAGGATTCTCGGGCAGGGTGAACCCAAGTACCTCAACTCCTCGGACAGCGCCTTTTTCAGCAAGGGCAAACTGCTGTACGGTTTCGCCGCCTCTCGTATCTCCATCGCCCGCTTGAAGACCGCCATTCTGGTGGAGGGCTACCTCGACCTGCTGGCGCTGGCCCAGCACGGATTCGGCAACGTCGTGGCCACCTGTGGCACGGCGTTCACACCGGATCAGGCTCGGATTCTCCGGCGGAGTTGCCGGAGGGTGCTCGTACTCTTTGATGGCGATCGGGCGGGGTTGCATGCCGCCATCAGGGCGTGTCACACGGCCCTGGCCGCCGGACAAGAAGCGCTGATTGTGAGGTTGCCAGCCGGTGAGGATCCGGCTTCCCTGTTGCAAACTCAGGACCGAGAGGCTATGGAGCATTGCCTGGGCCAGGCCAAAGCGTATATACCGTTCCTCCTGGCCCTGGTAAAGGAGCGGGGGAACGATCGGCTCGAGAAGGAGCGTGCGCTCCGGCAGGGATTGAAGTCCATCGCACTCGTGCCCGATCCTATCCGGAAGGAGTATCTGCTCCAGGAAACCGCGGAACTGTTCGGCATCACGGTGGACATCCTCCGCCAGCAACTCGCCAAGGAGGAAAAGGCCGTCCGCACACGGGGGCAGCCAGAACCCACCGCTCCAGCAGAGGAATCACCAACCGCCGCCGGCAGTGGGCCGACGGGGATGCGTTCGTTTACCGCCATCAACCGGCCCGCCATCGAGGCGACCATGCTCGCCCATGTGCTCCGGGACGAATCCGGGCTGGCTGCGGAAACCTTGCTGGATGAAGGATCCGATTATTCCTTGAGCAGTCCGGCGGCGATCCTGCTGGGACAGGAACTGCTGGCCTGGCGAGACGAGCGGTCCAACGGGAGAACCGTCGCCCCGGCCGATTTCCTGCAGGAAAGGTGGCACCAACAAGACGAAAGTTACCGCAGATTGATCAGTGACTTGTTGACGAAGGAGGTCATTCCCGATCAGACGGACTTCAGGCAAGTGATCAAGGACTGTCTCAGCCGCTTGCAGCCCGGACGCCAGCGCTGAACTGCATAGTTTCTGAAAGTGCAGGGGGGAGAGTCACGTAGGTATGGAAATAGAGCGGTTCGAAAACATCATGGAGAGTCTGCGCAAGGTAGCATCCCTGAAGGGCGGCTACGTTCTGAACGACCAGATCAATGATGTCATAGGCGATGATTTCGATATCGAACTGATCGAGCGGATCTACGAAAAGCTAACCGAACTGCAAATCGATTACTATGACAACGAAGGCGAAGCCCAGCGCAAGTTGACCAAACGGCTGAAGAAAGAGCGCAAGAAGGCAGCCACGCTCAAGAAGACAGCCCGCACCAACATGCGTTACGACGATCCGGTACGGATGTATCTGCGCGAGATGGGACGGGTCCCGCTCCTGACCCGTCAGGGCGAGGTGAACCTGGCCAAACGTATGGAGGAGGGGCGCCTTTCGGTGATCCGGGCCACCATCCGTTCGAGTCACACGCTCAAGGAATTGCGCCAGATCGCTACCCAGCTCATGACCGAGAACGTGCATGTGGACGAGGTGGTGCAGCACGACAGCAGCACCTGGAACGTCCACTATTCTCCTCGCCGTGAAGGGAAGCGGATCCTCGTGGCGGTGGATAAGATCGAGCGGTGGCAGCTGGAGATGAGAGAGCAGAAGCGGGAGCTGGAACATTGCGACAACGGCACTCGGGTGGCCACCCTGACTCGCATGATTCACTCGCGCGAGAAGAAGATCATGGAGACCTTCCAGAATCTTCATCTCTCACCGTCTCAGATCGAGCTGCTGGCCAACAAGCTGTTGCTGGTCCATGGCAAGATCCTCACGCTCCAGAATCGGGTGACTGATTCGGAGCAGACTGCCGGCATGCCCTACGCCGACATTGCCAAGGCCATCAAGTCGAGCAACGGCGGTCGCAAGAAGCAGTTCACGGGGCCAGTCCTGGAGAAGTTGCAGACTGGCCTGCTCGAGATCAAGTCTCTGCGCAAGCGCATTTTCGAGGTGGAACGGGAGATCGGTCTGGCGGCGGAGGAACTGGCGGAGATCGGTCTGGAGATCACCGCTGGCGAGCAGCAGGTATCCACGGCGCAGCGGGAAATGATCGAGGCCAACGTGCGGCTGGTCATCAGCATCGCCAAGCGATACACCAACCGCGGCCTGGAATTTCTGGACTTGATCCAGGAGGGGAACTCCGGCCTTATGCGGGCGGTGGAAAAGTTCGATTATCGCAAGGGCTACAAGTTTTCCACGTATGCCACCTGGTGGATCCGACAGGCCATCACCCGCGCCATCGCGGATCAGGCGCGGACCATCCGGGTGCCGGTGCACATGATCGAGGCCATCAACAAGGTCAACCGGGCCTCGCGCCACCTGCTCCAGAAGCTGGGCCGCGATCCGACCCCGGAAGAGGTGGCCAACTACCTCGTGATTCCACTGGAGAAGGTCCAGGGTGTCATGAAGGCGAGTATGGAACCGGTTTCCCTCGACCGTCCCATTGGTGAGGACGAGGACAGCAACCTGAGCGATTTCATCGAGGACGACAATGCACCGTCCCCGGCGCGGGTTGCGGCCCATTCCATGCTCAAGGATCAGATGACCCGCGTTCTGAGTACGCTCTCACGCCGCGAAGAAAAGGTCATCCGATTGCGATTCGGTCTGGGTGACGGCACGCCACGGACCCTGGAAGAGGTCGGCACCATCTTTAAGGTGACCCGGGAGCGTGTGCGTCAAATCGAGGCCAAGGCGCTACGGAAACTACGGCATCCCAGCCGGAGCCGGAAGCTCAAAGGCTACTCGGAAATGGTCTGATCGCAGCAGTTTCGCCACCGAGAAACGGTTGGCGATGGCAGGCAGCAAATAAGTTGACCAGGTCGATATCGCCGATTATTGTGCTGCAGGGTTTTCGGGCCCATAGCTCAGGCGGTTAGAGCAGCCGGCTCATAACCGGCCGGTCCTAGGTTCGAGCCCTAGTGGGCCCACCAGCGAAAGACATGGGCGATTAGCTCAGCTGGCCAGAGCGCTCGCCTCACACGCGAGAGGTCACTGGTTCAAGTCCAGTATCGCCCACCAAGCATCACCCCGGGCTAACCGGGTCGCTGATTGAACCGGAAGGGTGCCCAGGCACCCTTCTGTTGTTTCAGTTGTCTCTGTTGTTTAGCCCGGATTATTCATGAATGGCCGTCACGAGGGTGAGGGAAATGCCAACCAGAACACGACCTCGCAAGGATCGGAGAGGGAGACGTACCCGGTGCGGCACGTTGACCGAGACGGTCCGAGAAGGTGTGTTCTGGTGGGCATTTAACCAGCCGCAGTAGGCCATTCATGAATAATCCGGGTTAGGGGGTCTCGTGGACAGCGAGAGCATCATACACTGGCTCGTGACCCTGGCCGGTTTCGAGAAGAAGCTGGAAGTGGCGCGCAGCAGGGTCGAGCGGGCCACCCGCAAGCGACGTGATCTGCAGGAACTGATGCAGGAGTACGAGGAGGATCTCGCGGACGTCAAGCAGGACGAGGAAGGCTCGGTACGGCAGGTGCGCGAGCTGGAACGGGAGATCCAGGAACTCGAGTCACGCCTGAAATACCTGCGGGAACAGCGGGATCAGGTCCGTGATAACAAGACCTATCAGGCGCTGAACGGTGAGATCAAAGAGCTATCGCAACGAATCGATACCCTGGAAACCAGGGTTCTGGAACAGATCGAATCCCTCGATAATCAGGGTCGGAAAGTGACCGCGCAGCAGGCGGAACTGGCCGCCAAACGGGACGAGATCGTGGTCCAGCGCCAGCAGTTGCAAGCGGAGGCGAAAGACGCCGAGGCGCTGCAGCCGGATCTGGTGCGAGAGATCGCGGCTTGCGAGGAACATCTACCCCAATCGATCCTCGCGGTGCTGAATCATCTGCGTCCGGGATTGTCGCTCCCGGTTGTCTACCTGGAAGGTGAGGCGTGTGGAGGTTGTCACGCCCAGTTTCCGACCCAGGTCGCCATCGGGATCGACCAGGGCCGTTCGGTAGTGCGCTGCCAGGCGTGCGGCCGTTACGTGGTTCCATCACCTTGAATCCGAAACAGTGAGCGAGTTGCGGAAGGATTGCTGAAGACATGGTGGATTCCGATCGTCCCATGACCTTGCTGGAACTGCTCCAGACACTCGAGCGCAGCCAGGAACTACGTTCCCTGGCCAAGGAGTGCGGCCTCGGCGTCAAGGAACTCCGGCGTCGGCTCAAGCTCTGGAGCCGGGAGTTGACGGCGGAGGTGGCCGCGGCTGCCGCTCCGGAAACCAACCCGGGTGCGGAACCTGCGACGGCTCGGCCAAGAATAGAAGCAGCGGATACCTGGCCGGAATTGATTGCGGCAGTGGAGGTGTCGACCACGCCCCTGCCGCGTCGGGGCAGCCGGGTTCTGGAGGCGTGGACCGATGGCGCCTCCAAAGGCAATCCCGGACCGGCCTCCATCGGGATCGTATTTCGCCAGCACAACGGTGAGCCGCTCTGTAGCCATTACGAAGCCATCGGTCGGGCCACCAACAACGTGGCGGAGTATCGCGCCGTACTGCGCGCTCTGGAATTCTGTCAGCAGTGGCGGGTGAAGAGTCTGAATCTCTATGTCGATAGTGAGCTGGTCGCCCGTCAACTCTCCGGCGCCTACCGCGTCAAGAGCCCCTCACTGGCTCCCCTGTATCAACAGGCCGCCTTCCTCGCCCGAGGGCTCGACGTCTTCAGGGTGTACCATGTGCCGCGCGAGCAAAACCGGCATGCGGATTACCTGGCCAACAAGGCCCTGGCGTCCAAATCCGGGAAGCGTGGCAAGCAACCTGCCAAGAGATCCTGATTATCGCATGTGTTTGAATGTGACAAGGCCGAGCGGACGTTCTATCATAGGCCAGGTATCGATCGTGGTCCGTGGCGACGGTCCTGTTCTCCGAGAGGTGTCAGCCAGGCCCGGTACAGAAGCGTGTAGGGAAGTCGGAGAGACGATCGCGGGTCTTTTGATCCGAGGAAAGTCCGGGCTCCACAGGGCAAGGTGCTGGGTAACCCCCAGTGGGAGTGATCCTAAGGAAAGTGCCACAGAAAACATACCGCCTGGGCTTCGGCCCCGGTAAGGGTGAAAAGGTGAGGTAAGAGCTCACCGCGTGTCTGGTGACAGACACGGCATGGTAAACCCCACCTGGAGCAAGACCAAATAGGGGGGGATGAGGTTGCCCGCCTCGTTTGACTCCCGGGTAGGTCGCTCGAGGCCATCGGTAACGGTGGTCCTAGATACATGATCGTCGCCGCCCTGCGGTAACAGAACTCGGCTTACGACCGACTTCCCTGCACCAACAATCGTCTTGACCACGTCCAATCTCGGGCGCTGCGTATGTTGGCGTCTACACATTAGCACGCGCGTGTCTCCGCCTACGTGCGGGTTCTCGACGTTTTGGGGTTACGGTGCAACTCGAAATGCCGTTCGACTCTGTTCCCGATGCCGATCCCCCCGCGGGGAAACCGGAGCCTCAGCAATTGTCGCGGGGTATTCTGACCGGTCGTCCTTGGCGCCGGATGGAGAGCGCGGCGTCCGCAGTGATCGAGGTGCTGCACCGGAGTATGCCGTTGACGGAGCCCGTCAGTCAGCACTTGCTGCAGATTTTAGCTGGACGCGGGGTACGCTCCGCTGCGGACCTGGAGCGGTTCTTTTTCCCTTCCCTGGAACAGCTCCCGGATCCGTTTCTGCTGGCGGAGATGGATGTGGCCGTGGAGCGGCTACTGTCCGCCGCGGCGGTCGGGGAGAAGGTCGCCGTCCACGGTGATTTCGATGTGGACGGCATCACCGGCTGTGTCTTGCTGGACGAGTTCCTGAGCAATCTGCGGGTGGACGGCCGCCGGATCGATCTGCAGCCGGTGTTTGTGCCCGATCGCAGCAACGACGGGTACGGGGTGGCCGCACGGATGGTCCGGCAGTGGGCCGAGAATGGCGTCAGTCTGCTGGTCACCGTGGATACCGGCGCCGCAGCTTACGATGAGTTGAACCTGGCCCGTGAGCTGGGCATGGATGTGGTCGTCCTCGATCACCACCTTTTCCACGAGCGGCCGGCAGCAGTGGCGCTCGTCAATCCACGGCGTGCGGATTCAGCCTACCCCAACACTGACCTCTGCGGTGTGGCCGTTGCGTTCAAGGTGGCCCAGGCGGTGTACCAGTCCCGGCCGGATACCTTGCCGCCCGATTTCCTCCTGTCCATCCTGGACCTGGTGGCGCTCGGTCTGGTGGCGGATCAGATGCCGCTGGTGGGTGAGAATCGGGTTCTGGTCTGGAAAGGCCTGACGCTGCTCCGGGACCGTCAGCGGTTACGCCCCGGTCTGGCCTCGCTGCTGTCGGTGGCCGGCCTGGACCAGGGGTTCCCGGTCACGGCCGGCGATCTGGCCTATCAGCTCGCACCGCGACTCAATGCCTGTGGGCGGATCGGCCGGGTGGAAGCAGCGCTGGAGCTACTGCAGACCACGGATCCTCTGGTGGCTCAACGATTGGCCGAGGAGGCCGACCGAACCAATCAGGAACGCAAGCAGGCCGATCAACTGCTGACCCACTCCGCCTACCGGCTGGCCGAGCCGTATATCCAGCAAGGGGATCGCGGTCTGGTGCTCGCCTCGCCGGACTGGCACCGCGGCATCATCGGCATCGGCGCTTCCCGTCTGGTGGAGCGGTTTCAGGTGCCGACCATTCTGGTGGCGACCAGTGGTGAAGAGGCTCGGGGCTCCGGACGTAGTATCGCCCATATCGATATCAAGGTCGCCCTGGACGCGTGCGCACACCTGCTGATCCGCTTCGGTGGCCATGCCCAGGCTGCCGGCATGACCCTGCGGACGGAAAACATCCCCGAGTTCCGTGACACGTTTCTGGAAGCGCTGGCCAATGCGCCCCAGGTTGGGCCCCCTCCCAAAACCTACGAACTGGAGCTCCCGCTGGCGTCCAGGAGTGTCGGCGAGGTGACCGAGTTGATGCATGAACTCGAACACCTCGAACCGTTCGGTATGGGCAACCGGCGGCCGATAATCTACTGCCGTGACCTCCAGATGGCGCGGCCGCCTCAGCCTCTCGGTAACGGGAGCCACCTGCGGTTCGCTTTCCACTCGACAGACGGAAGTCCTGGCGGCAGCCCCGCCCTATCCCGGGAGTTCGTATCTTTCGGGTGTGGTGAGGCCTGGCGGCGCTGGTTGGTCCGGTCCGGGTTGTCGTCACAGGAGCTGCTGCAGGCGAGGTGGGAGATCCTGTTCCAGATCAGCCGCAGTACCTTTCGCCCCCGGAGCGGGGCGTACGATCCCGTCCAGCAGTTGCTGGTGGATCTGCGTTGTGAAGGTGAATCGTGAGAAAAGACTCGCCACGGCCTGCCAGTGATGTGGACCTCGCCGGCATAATGACCGGCGTGGTGCGGACGGTCCTGGCCTACAATCAGAATGCCGACAAGGACAAGCTGTGGCGGGCCTATCGATTCGCCAGCGAGGCGCACGCCGGGCAGCAACGTAAAAGCGGCGAGCCCTTTTTTCTGCACGGACTCGCCGTGGTTCAGGTCCTCTCCGAGTTACGTCTAGACGTGGATACGCTGGTGGCGGGCATGGTGCACGATGTGGTGGAGGACACCGCCATCGCCATCGATCGTATCGCCAGCGAATTCGGCGATGACGTCGCTTCCATGGTGGATGGGGTGACCAAGATCAGCGAGCTGAGCAACGTGAACCCTGAAGCGAAGCAAGCCGAGAACTTCCGCAAGCTGATTCTCTACATCGCCCAGGACCCACGGACGGTCCTGATCAAGCTGGCCGATCGACTGCACAACATGCGGACCATCGAATTTCTGGAACGGGACCGTCAGGTGGCCATCGCCGCCGAGACCCTCGATGTCTATGCGCCGTTGGCGCACCGCTTCGGCATCGCCAAGATCAAGTGGGAACTCGAAGACCACGCCTTCAAGGTGCTGCATCCGGAACGGTATTTCAAGATCCAGACCGGCATCAACCAGTCTCGGGCCGAGCGTGAGCGGCTCATCGAGGAGATCCGTAAACCGCTGGTGGATGCGTTCGCCAAGGCCGGGATCAAGGCCACCATCACCGGACGCCCCAAGCATTTCTTCTCCATCCAGCGCAAGATGGAGATGCAGCAGATCGGGCTGGACCGCATGTACGATCTGCTCGCCTTGCGGATCATCACCCAGAACAAGACCGACTGCTACCACGCTCTCGGCATCATCCACACGCTGTTCCCGCCCATCCGGGACCGGATCAGGGACTACATCGCGGCGCCCAAGCCGAATCTGTACCAGTCCATCCACACCACCGTCAAGGTGGCGGGGGGCAAGTACGTCGAGATGCAGATCCGCACCGAGGCCATGCACGAGAACAGTGAACTCGGCATCGCCGCCCACTGGCGGTACAAGGAAGGCAGCCACGACCAGACCGATTTCTCCGCCATCCAGAAGTGGCTGCAGCAGGTCATGGAGTGGCAGCAGGACGTGACCGACGCCAGCGAGTTCATGGAGACCCTGAACATCGACTTCCTACAGGACGAGGTGTTCGTGTTCAGTCCGGCCGGAGATCTGTTCCCATTACCCCGCGGGTCGACTCCACTCGACTTCGCTTTCCGCATCCACTCGGAGGTCGGCCTGCACTGCGTGGGGGCCAAGGTCAACGGGCGTCTGGTCAGCATGCGCACGGTGTTGCAGAACCGCGACGTGGTGGAGATCATGACCTCCAGGAGCGCCACCCCCAGCACCTCGTGGCTCGGCATCCTTAAGACCGGCCGGGCCAAGCACCGCGTCCGGCGCTGGATCAAGGCCACCCAGTTTCAGGAGAGCATCCGGCTGGGGCGGGACATTCTCGAACGTGAACTGGCGCGCAAGAAGATCCGGCTCAATGTCGACCGCGACCTGGTGGATGTGGCCCAGGAGATGGGCTACCAGGAACTCGATACCCTGCTGGCCGCCGTGGGCAGCGGGGACCTCCCGTACCAGCGGGTCATCAGCCGGATCGAGCCGCCCGAGAAGTCCCGCGCCGGCAAGGTCGTGGAGATGGGGCGTGACATCTACGACTCCCTGGTCCACCGGCAGGTGAGCGGCGTCAAGGTGGCCGGGGTCGACAACCTGATGGTGAATTACGCACGCTGTTGTCAGCCCATCCCCGGCGACGAGATCATCGGGGTCATCACCCGGGGACGCGGCGTCACGGTGCACCGGAACGGCTGTCCCAATCTGAACGACCCGCAATTCCTGGATCGCCTGATCGATGTGACCTGGGACTCGAGCCCCGAGCAGAACTTCGTGGTGAAGATCATCGTCACCGCCTCCGATCGGAAGAATCTGCTGGCCGACCTCGGTCAGGTCATCGGGAGTTTCGGCGTGAATATCAAGAGCGCCGAGTTCACCTCGGAGCACGACCTCGCCCAGGCCATCATGCTGGTGGAGGTGCATAACCTGCACAGTCTCGAGAAGGTCATGGTCGCCCTCACCAAGGTGGCCGCTGTACACAACGTGGAGCGGTATCAGCTCAACTGAGATCAGTAGTGGGCCCGCCACCGGCGTTGCCGATGTGGCGAGGCAAAGTGCTGGGGCACGGTCGTACCGGCTGCCGCCCGCCAGGGGAGAGGACAGGAAACCGGATGCGGTGTGTGATCCAACGGACCAACGCGGCCGCCGTCCGCATCGACGGCGAGGTCGTCGGCCAGATCGACCAGGGACTCGTGGTCCTGGTCGCCTTCGCGCCTACCGACAGTGACGAGGAGCTGCGCTGGCTGGCTCGCAAGATTCCGTCCCTGCGGCTCTTCAACGACGACGAGGGGCGAATCAACTGCTCCCTACGTGAGGTGGGTGGTGGCATTCTGCTCGTGTCGCAATTCACGCTCTACGGCGATTGCCGCAAGGGCAATCGACCCAGTTTCGTGGCTTCGGCGCCGCCGGAGCAGGCAGCACTGCTGTACGACCGTTTCGGCGGCCTGCTCCGTGAACAGTGGTCGAAAGTAGCGGAGGGGCGGTTCGGCGCCATGATGGACGTCGAACTGGTCAATGCCGGACCGGTGACCCTGCTGCTGGAACGGGAGGCGAAAGGGGCGGCCGCTTGATCCTGACGCCATTTGTCCCCTGGCCGGCTGATCTTGTGCTGCTGCTCGCCTCCGCTTCGCCGCGCCGCGCCGAGCTGCTGCAGGTGGCCGGAATCCCTTTCGAAGTGCTTCCGGCTCCCGACGCGGAAGCCTCGGAAGCAGCCGTTGTGGTTTCCTCTGCCAACGACGATCCTGCCCGCTACGCCCAGGCTCTGGCAACCGCCAAGACCGAAGCCGTGTGGCGACAAAAACCCGAGCGGTTGGTTCTGGGGGCCGATACGGTGGTCGTACACGCCGGTGAAATCCTCGAAAAACCTCTGGATCGCATCGAAGCGATCCGCTGCCTGACCCGACTCGCCGGTCAGAGCCACCGGGTGATCACGGCCCTCTGCTTACGTGCGGGACCGATCGGCACCGTCTGGACCGGCTGGGAGCAGACCACGGTGGAGTTTCTGCCGCTCTCCACGGCCGACATTGAGCGGTACTGTGATACCGGCGAACCGTACGACAAGGCCGGTGCTTACGGGATCCAGGGCTACGGTTCGTTGATGGTCCGACGGATCGACGGCTGCTATTTCAATGTCATGGGGCTGCCGCTGGCCCTGCTCGGTCAGGCGTTACGACATGTGCTCGGGGAAAACAGTCCAGTCCAGCCAGGAGAAAACGATGCCAGCGATCCAGAATGACCCGTTGCCATTTCCGTTCCCCACTGTGGCTTATAAGGACCGGGCGGTGGTTCTGATAGATCAGACCGTGTTGCCGGACGAATTGCGCTGGCGGCGTTGCGAGGATGTCCCCGCCCTCTGTCTGGCCATCCGGGAACTGGCGGTTCGGGGTGCGCCGGCCATCGGGGTGGCCGCCGCTTACGGACTGGTGCTGGCCTGGGAAAGCGCCCTGGCGGCGGGGGGGGATGCCGAGCAGATCCTGAAGCGGGTCGCCAACGATCGGCAGATGCTGGCTGCCACCCGGCCCACAGCGGTGAACCTCTTCTGGGCATTGGATCGCATGTATCGGCTGGCCAGCGATCGCGTCGCCGCCGGCGACGATTCGCCCACCATCTTCACCCGGTTGCACGACGAGGCGGGACGAATCCTGGCCGAAGATCTCGACAGATGCCGCGCCCTCGGTAAGGCCGGAGCCGATTTGCTGCCAGCAACGGCCTCGGTGTTGACCCACTGCAATGCCGGCGGCCTGGCCACCGGAGGCTACGGCACGGCGTTGGGGGTGATCTACGCCGCTCAGGCCCAGGGCAAGCAGATCCACGTTTACGCTGACGAAACCCGGCCGTTGTTGCAGGGGGCGAGGTTGACGGCCTGGGAACTGGCCAGCCAGGGGGTCGAGGTAACCCTGCTCTGCGACTCCGCCGCGGCGTCACTGCTCCGACGGGGGGGGATCGATGCCGTCATCACCGGCGCCGACAGGATCGCCGCCAACGGCGATACCGCCAACAAGATCAGGACCTACCCGTTGGCGGTGATGGCCCGTGAACACGAGGTGCCGTTCTACGTCGCCGCTCCAGCGTCCACCTTCGATGGTGCCACCCGTGATGGGAACGGGATCGAGGTGGAGCAGCGGGCAGAGGCGGAAGTGCTCGGGTTCGGGCCGCGACGAATGGCGCCTGCCGGCATCTCTGCCTATAACCCCGCCTTCGATGTCACGCCGGCAGCATTGATCACGGCATTTATCACCGAATACGGAGTTCTGCGGCCGCCATACAGCGATTCCTTGCGGCCGGTCCTGAACCCGGACTGATCAACCCTGCGAGCCGGTGGCTTTCCCCCGTTAGCTGGCCGGTTCCGAGCGGAGGCCACTAAGTACCACGCGGCGAGGTGGCACCAGATTTCAATCCAACGGACGATCTTGACAGGGGGCTTCCCGTCTGTTAAATTGTGCGGTCGGGCATGTGCCGCTTGAGCGGCATTTTTGCTTGTTGCGCAAAGAGATACGTGGTCCGGAGGCAGTCGTACGAACTGCCGAGGGGAAGGTCTGTGTTTACCACTGGTTTCATCCAGACGGATTTTCAGATTTTCGTCTGGATGGAGAGCCGGGCCTGAACAAGCCGTTGGAGGCGTGGAGTTGAAGACCTACTCGATGAAACAGGACGAGATCAACAAGGATTGGCTCGTCATCGACGCCGCCGGGGTGCCGCTGGGACGGCTCGCCACAAGGGTGGCCACTTTTCTCCGGGGTAAGCATAAGCCGACCTTTACCCCGCATCTCGACATGGGCGACAATGTCATCGTCATCAACGCCAGCGACATCATGTTGACTGGCGAGAAGCTGGAGAAGAAAACCTATCTCCGGTACAGCGGGTACATCGGTGGCCAGAAGGCCACCCCGCTGAAGACCTTGATGCGAACCCGTCCCGAGCGGGTGATAATGATGGCGGTCAGGGGAATGTTGCCCAAGACCAAGCTGGGCCGTCGTCAGTTGACTCATCTGCGGGTCTATGCCGATGGTAAGCACCCGCACAGCGCCCAGCAGCCGCGCACGGTCGAACTGACAGGATAACAGCCGACACGATCCTTCTCGTTGTCGAGCGGAGGTAAGATCTTGGAGGAACGTTATTACGCCACCGGGCGGCGCAAAACTGCGGTAGCGCGGGTTTGGCTCACGGCCGGTAACGGTAAGATCATGGTGAACAAGCGTGAGCTGGAGGACTACTTCGGTGAAGCGCTACGCATGCAGATCATGATGCCGTTGACTTCCCTCAGCACCGAGGGCGAGTACGATGTCTGGGCAACCGTCAAGGGTGGCGGTATCTCGGGCCAGGCCGGTGCGTTGCGGCACGGACTGTCGCGGGCCCTGGTCGTGGCCAACGAGGAGTACCGCAAACCGTTGCGGAGGCATGGCTTCCTGACGCGCGATTCCCGGATGGTTGAGCGCAAGAAGTACGGACAGCCTGGAGCGCGTAAGCGTTTCCAGTTCTCCAAGCGTTAATATTTCAATTACCCAACGCTTGGTCGAGGCGAATCACCGCCTCTATCACACACCCGGCGGGAGGCAGGGTTGGTTGGCGTCTTTAATGACGTTTTCCCCTGCCGCTGAACACCGGGGAGGCCCAAACCTGACTGAAGGAGATCGTCATGGCAGAACCCGGCTTGAAAGATCTGTTGCAAGCAGG
Organism: bacterium; assembly: GCA_043823125.1. Classification (GTDB taxonomy): domain Bacteria; phylum Krumholzibacteriota; class Krumholzibacteriia; order LZORAL124-64-63; family LZORAL124-64-63; genus JBDRBC01. The sequence goes on from JBDRBC010000041.1 coordinate 20,321, forward strand.
GGTGCATTTCGGGCATCAGACCCGAAAATGGAACCCCAAGATGAAACCATACATTTTTATCGCCCGCGGTGGGATTTACATCATCGATCTTCAGAAGACCCTGGCGGCTCTGAAGCGCGCTTGCAACTTCCTCAAAGAGGTCGGCAAAAAGAACGGCAGTGTGCTCTTTGTCGGGACCAAGAAGCAGGCCAAGGTCGCCATCAAGGAATATGCGGAGCAGTGCGGGATGCCGTATGTTACCGAGCGCTGGCTGGGCGGTATGCTCACCAACTACGCCACCATTTACAAGAGCGTACAGCGTCTCGAAGACATCGAAGCCATGATGCAGGACGGCCGGATGGAGAACTTCTCCAAGAAGGAACAGCTCGAGATCTCCCGCAGCTACGAAAAACTCATCAAGAACCTGGGCGGCATCCGCAAGATGAAGGGCCTGCCCGACGCCCTGTTCGTGGTGGATACTTGCGAGGAAGAGACCGCCGTGCGGGAAGCGCGGAAGCTCGGCATCCCGGTCATCGGTATCGTCGACACCAACTGTGATCCCAACCTGATCACCTATCCCATTCCTGGCAACGACGATGCCATTCGCGCCATCACCCTCTTCGCCCGCACCGTGGCCAGCACCATCGAAGTCGGTCGGACGCTCAAGGCCGAGGGTAAGGACGTCCAGGTCGAGATCCAGGCCGAAAAACCGGCTGCTCCGGCTGGCGCCACCGTCACCCTCGACGCGAAAGAGAGCACGGTGGAGAGCAAGCCGCTGGCTGCCGCGGCCACTGCCGCCAGCACGCCTCCGCTGGTGCCGGCCAAACCCGCCGTCGCGGAGCCGCCGGTTGCTGCCCCGGTGGAAACCGCCGCCGCCACCGGCGACCAGGATGTAGCCGAGCCGGTCGTGGAACCGGAGAAGACCGAGAACGATTAGCATCAGACGCGGCTGAATTCAGCCTGGTTGTAATTCGGGAGGAAGCATGGAAATCAGTGCCAAGATGGTCAAGGAACTCCGCAACCTCACCAATGCGGGCATGATGGACTGCAAGAAAGCGCTCTCCGAGTGTGATGGTGACATGGAAAAGGCCGCGGAGTATCTCCGCAAGAAGGGGATCGCATCCGCCTCCAAGAAGGAGGGTCGGCAGACCAGTCAGGGTATCATCGATTCTTATATCCATCCCGGTGGCCGGGTCGGGGTCTTGCTGGAAGTGGCGTGCGAGACCGATTTTGTGGCCCGCACCGACGATTTCCAGACCCTGGTGCACAACCTGGCCATGCACATCGCCGCCGCCAGGCCGCTGGTAATCGAGCGGGACGAAGTGGACTCGACCATGGTGGAGAAGGAGCGGGAGATCTACAGCGCACAGATGCGCGAGCAGGGCAAGCCGGAGAACATCATTGACAAGATCGTCGACGGCAAGATAGACAAGTACTACAGTGAGGTCTGCCTCCTGGAGCAGGCGTATGTCAAGGACCCCGACCTGACCATCGAGGACTATCTCAAGTCGGTCATTGGCAAGCTCGGGGAGAACATGATCATCAAACGCTTCGTGCGTTATGAAATAGGACAGTAATTCGGTTGCTTGGCCCGGGCGGCAGCCCGGGCTTTTTTTTTGAGACCCACGACCTGTGAAAGTGAGACATGGCTGGCGTACGATTCAGACGAGTTCTGCTGAAGTTGAGCGGTGAGGCGCTCATGGCGGAGGGCGAACAGTTCGGCCACGAGAAACTGACCACTCTCGCCCAGTCGTTACACCAAGTGGTCCAGGCCGGCGTCCAGCTCGGGATCGTCGTCGGCGCCGGGAACATCTTCCGGGCGCGCTCGGCCAATCTGCGGGCCGTGAATCGAGTGACGGCCGATCACGTCGGGATGCTCGGCACGATCATGAACGCGGCGGTATTGCGTGATTACCTCCGTATGGAGGGGGTGCAGACCCGGATCTTCAGCCCGCGCGAAATCGTGCCGCTGACCAAACCGTTCGCCCGCGATATCGCCTTGCCGCTGCTCCAGACCGGCAATGTGCTGATCTTTGCCGGCGGTACCGGGAATCCGTTCTTCACCACCGATTCCGCCGCCGCTCTCCGGGCGCTCGAGATCAGCGCTGACGTCCTGCTCAAGGGAACCCAGGTGGACGGCGTGTATTCCGCGGACCCGCACCAGGATCCCAACGCCGTACGTTTCGATCACCTGACATACGACGAGGTCATCAAACGGCGTCTAGGCGTGATGGATCTCACTGCCATCACACTCTGCGCCGACCGGAACCTCCCGGTTCTGGTCTTCGACATCTCCCGACCGGATCACCTCCTGCGCTTGCTCCAGGGTGAATCGCTCGGGACCTGGATCGCAAAGGAGCCTTTCCATGAGTAGCGAAATCAGACAGGAGACAGAACTGGTGATGGAGGAGACCATCGAGACCGTCCGGCGGCGACTGTCCAAGATTCGCACCGGCAAGGCTTCTCCGGCCATTCTGGATGGGATCCGGGGTGGACTATTACGGCAGCCCGACCCCACTCAATCAGCTGGCGACCGTCGCCGCCCCCGAGCCGCGCCTGTTGACGGTCAAGCCGTTCGATCGCAGCGGGATCAACGACATCGAGAGGGCCATTCAGGCCAGTAATCTGGGGCTGAATCCCACCAACGACGGAATGATGATCCGGATCCAGATTCCCGAGTTGACCGAGGAGCGACGGCTCGAGATGTCGAAGCTCGCTCGCGACGTGGGCGAGGATGGCAAGGTCGCCATACGTCGAGCTCGCCAGGACGGCAACGACGAACTCAAGAAGCAGCACAAGGACGGCGACATTTCCGAGGACGAGTTTCACGGTGACAGGACCGAGATCCAGAAGCTGACCGACCGCTTCTGTGAAGAAGTCGACACCATCGTTATGGCCAAGGAAAAGGACATCATGGAGATCTGACGCTCCAGTTCGTGCTATTCGCCACCAACCCGGTTCCGGTGGCGAGAAGCGGTCACCGGGTTCTCCGCAATCACAGGGAGACGACATGCCGACGGCAAGTCAGCAACCACAGTACGAGCAGCTTCCCCTCGCGGAGTGGATCGACCGGCTGAAGAGTGCCGGGAAGTTGCCGCGGCATATCGCGGTGATCATGGACGGGAACGGTCGTTGGGCTCGTAAACGGTTCCTGCCGCGGGTTGCCGGACATCGGGCCGGTCGGCACTCCGTGCGGCGAACGGTGCAGGTCTGTTCGGAACTCGGCATCGAGGTCCTGACCCTGTACACGTTCTCCCAGGAAAACTGGAAACGACCCGTCGCGGAGGTGCAGGCCCTCTGGTCGTTCCTCGAAGAGACCTTGCTGGCGGAACGTGACGAACTGGCCGCCAACCGGGTAAGCCTGCGGGCGAGTGGCGAGATCGAGAGCTTGCCCAAACCGGCGCAGGAGGCATTGCAAGAGACCATAACGGCCCTGGCCGACAACGATGGGCTGATCGTCAATCTGGCCCTGGCGTACGGCGGCCGGACGGAGATCTTGCATGCCGCCAGTAACCTGGCCGGTCGCATCTTGGCGGGGGAGGTCGACGCCGACGCCTTGACCGAAGCCGACTTTTCCGCCGGGCTCTACAGTCCCGATCTTCCCGACCCCGACCTGGTCATCCGCACGAGCGGCGAATCAAGACTGAGCAATTTCTTGCTCTGGCAATCCGCCTACGCGGAGTTCTACGTCACACCGGTGCTGTGGCCAGATTTCCGGGAGCGGGATTTGCTACTTGCGGTCACGGAGTTTCAGGGACGGGAGCGTCGTTTCGGCGGCATCGACTGTGAAGCGCCCAGCCCGGATGGCGGCAGCGGCTTTTCCCTCGATCCAACCCGTTGGTTACGCCTGCTGAAGGTTCGATCGTGAGTCAGGATCCTCAAGCGCAACCGCCCGGTCCCCCTTCTCCCTGGTTACGTTATCTCCAGGCCGGCATCTTGCCGCGACTGGCCGTCATCATTCTCGGCGTGCCGTGCCTGTTCATCATCACGCTCCGCGGCGGCGCCTTTTTCCTGCTGCTGGTGAATCTGATCATTTTCCTGGGGCTGCGCGAATTCTACCAGATGCTGGCGACCAAGGGGTACCGTCCCTATCAGATGCTCGGTATCACCTGTGGGCTGGCCGTGAGCTGGTACGTCTACTCGGGCGGCGTCGCCATTTCCCTGGTGATGACGGCGATCTTGCTGTCGGTGATGATTCGTGAACTGTTCCGACGCGACATGTCCCACGCCTTGACCCATATCGCCGTGACGGTTCTGGGAGTGCTCTACGTGGGGTGGTTGGGGAGCCATCTGGTGATGCTCCGGGAACTGCCCGCCGAGGTCGGGGTTCCCGACGTCGTGGGTGCGCGGCTGGTGTTCTTCGTGGCCGCGGTGACTTGGGCTGGAGATATTGCGGCGTACGTCATCGGCATTGCCCTGGGCAGCCACCCGCTCTTGCCCCGGATCAGTCCCAAGAAGACCGTCGAGGGAGCGGTGGGAGGATTGCTCGGTTCCGTTGCCGCCGGCCTCTTTTGCGCCTGGAATTTTCTGCCGGTCCTGACCCCGACCCACGGCGCCCTGCTTGGTCTCTGCGGTGGCATCGCCGGGCAACTCGGCGACCTGGTCGAGTCGTTGTTGAAGCGGGATGTGGGAATCAAGGATAGCGCCGGCTTGATCCCCGGCCACGGCGGCGTGCTGGACCGCTTCGATTCGCTCCTCTTCTCGGGACCACTCCTGTATTACTACTTCCGCTTTTTCGTGGTGTGATCGGCCACGCGACGGCCGGGCCGGGACGTGATTTGCCCAGGGAAGTGAGAATCTTTTGGCGACGAAAGGCACGGAAATGCCAGCGAATCCCACCGCGGGTCGGGCGCTCTATCGGCTCGACTCGGACCCCGTCCCCGTTGCCGATCGGCAACGGATCGCCTTGCTCGGCGCCACCGGTTCCATCGGCGAGCAGACCCTCGATCTGGTACAACGTCATCCTGAGCAGTTCCGGATCGTCGCGGTGGCCATCCACTCCCGGTGGCAGAAACTCGTGGCTGCGCTCTCGACGTACCTGGAGCACTGCCCCGATCACGAACTTCCCCTGGTGGCGATAGCCGACCACGAGGCGCGAGAGTCCCTGGCGGCGATCCCGGGGTACCGTGACCGGCTCCTGACGGCCGGTGACCAGGGTCTGATCGAGGCGGTGGAACTCGCCGAGGTGGACTGCGTCGTCAACGGCCTGGTGGGGGCGGTGGGGTTGGCGCCCACCCTGGCGGCGGTCCATGGCGGCAAGCGGATTGCGCTGGCCAACAAGGAATCGCTGGTGGTGGGCGGCGAACTGGTGCACGACGCGTTACGGAACAGCGACGCCTGGATCCTGCCGGTGGACTCGGAACACTCCGCCATCGCCCAGTGTCTCGCCGGCCGAACGCTGCCGGAAATGGAGCGGATCGTCCTGACCGCCTCCGGTGGGCCGTTCCATGGGCGTCCCGAGATCCCGCTGGAGAAGGTGACTCGTGCCGAGGTGCTCCGACACCCCACCTGGAACATGGGACCCAAGATCACCGTCGATTCTGCCACCCTCATGAACAAGGGGCTGGAAGTGATCGAGGCGTACCACCTGTTCGGTTTGCCGTATGATCAGATCGAGGTAGTCATCCATCCTGGTTCAGTCGTACACTCCCTGGTGGTGTTCCGGGATGGGGCTGTGATGGCACAGCTCGGCGCCCCGGATATGCGGGTCCCGTTACTGTACGCCATGAGTGGGGAAAAGCATTGGCCGCTCGCCACCGAGCGGCTTAACTTGATCGAAGTTGGAACGCTCCGCTTCGAGAAACCGGATACGGAGCGTTTTCCGTGTCTTCGCCTGGCCCGAATGGCCGGTGAAACGGGCGGTATCGCACCGGTGGTGCTCAACGCCGCCAACGAGGTGGCAGTGGCCGCACTCTTGCAAGAACGACTGCAGTTCGGCGAGATTCCAGTGGTTATCGAGAAGAGCCTGAACGCAGTTCCGAACCGGCGCCCGGCCTCGCTGGCCGATGTGCTGGCGGCAGATGAGGAAGCACGCCGAATTACTGAAACGTTCCTGACCTAGCGAGCCCTGGTCGGACCGTCACTGTCGCCCACCGGGTGGTCCGGTGGCGGCAACGGGTTGCCACGGCTGGCTCAGATAGCTCCTGATGAGGGGCCGAGGTGTATTTTGTCCAGTGACCTGCCCATTACAATCTTCGCCTTCGTGATCACCCTGGGACTCGTGATCATCGTGCACGAGCTGGGACACTTCCTGTTCTGCAAGCTGTTCGGCATCTACGTCAAGACCTTCTCCATCGGCATCGGGCCCAAACTGCTCCGTAAACGCTGGGGTGAGACCGAATATGTTCTTTCGGCCATTCCTTTCGGCGGTTACGTGAAAATGGCCGGCGAGGGCATCATGGAGGAGATCCAGGACACCGGCACCTGGGAGGAACGGAAGTATCCCCTCGGTACCGAGGAAGGGAATGCCGAGGCGGCCTCGGGCGACTGCAACATCCCGGAGGATCGCCACTTCAACAACCGACCGCCGGGCCAGCGGCTGGCGGTCTTCGTGGCCGGACCGCTGTTTAATCTCCTCCTGGCGTTTCTGGTGTATTCCGGCATCGTGTTGGAGGGGGGGCTGGTGGAGATTCCGGTCACCCGGGTCGGTGGTGTGCAGATGGACTCACCGGCGGCGGCGGCCGGGTTGCAGGTAGGCGACCAGATCCTCGAGGTCGACGGCCAGCCGGTGGCCCTCTGGGACGAGATTCTCAAAGGGCTGGTGACTCCGAGCCTGGAACGTCCCGACGATCCGGTTCCGGTGCCGCTGACGCTGCTTCGCAACGGTCAGGTGCTGACCCTGGAACTGACTCCGCGGTACCATGTGGACAGCCGGCGTCTCTCCATTGGCTGCGAACCGTGGGATACCAGCGTGGGGCTGGTTCAGAAGGGTGGCCCCGCCCACGATATGGGCTTGCAGGAGGGGGACCGGATACTGGCCCTCAACGGCAAGACGGTCACCTCCTTCACCGCCATCGCGCGAGTCATCAACCGGAACGCCGGTCAAGAAGTGACCGTGCGCTGGGAGCGGAACGGCGAGTATCACGAAAACACGGTGGTCCCGGAAAGTGCCGAGGTCCAGCCGGACTCCTCCATCGGTCGGATTTTCTTCGACCGGCAGTATGTCAATCGGCACATCGGGTTGCAGAGTGCGCTGTCCGTCGGAGTCCGGGCCACCTGGCGCACCATGGAAGCCACGCTGCATGTACTGTACAGTTTCGTGGGCGGAAAACTCGGCCTGGAAGCGGTGGGTGGTCCCATCCGGATCGGTCAGGTGGCCGGCGAGATGTTGCGGTGGAGTTTCGGGCATCTGATGCAGTTCATCGCCTTCTTCTCGGTGAACCTCTTTCTCCTGAACCTGTTACCCATCCCGGTGCTGGATGGTGGGCATGTCCTGTTCCTGATCCTGGAAGTGTTGATGGGACGTCGGGTCCACGAGCGGATCCAGGCCATCGCCACCCAGGTTGGTCTGATACTGTTGCTGCTGTTCATGACCTTCGTTGTCGTGGTGGACGTCCTGAAGGTCACGGGGCATTAGCCCGGCCGTCAGGCATCTAACCGGATGCGGTCCGGCGGTTATCCGGAAGACCCTGCGGAAGGATTTTCGGAAACGATCTCGCGTGAGGGATCAGGCAACGGTGCGGTCAGGCGACGCGATTTCGGCACCTCCACCAGGGAGTCCCGCTCCGCGTCCAGGATCCGGACCAACAGGTCATTGACGGCAGCGGCTCGTTTGGGTTCCCGGGAAAGGCCAGCGAGGGTTTCCGGCAGAGAACTGTCACCCCAGGCAGTGTTCAACGAGTCGAGGAGAACAGTGCCGCGCTCGGCTTGCACCATGGCCACCGCCCGAGCGCGTTCCAGGACGACGAATCGGGTCACATAGCGGAGTTCCGCTTCGGTCAGGTCTTGCAACCCGAGCGACTCGTTGGTTTCGTCGCAGCCACTGCCGGCGAAAAACAACAGGGTCAGCAGCAGGAGCAACGAACCCCAGCGCGGAATCGAACGATCGGTCTCGCGGAACAAGAAACCACCCCCTGACGGTATCCGGTCCATGGTACATGATCTGGGTAGCTTTGCCAGAGTTCTAGCAACGATGGAACGTAGGGGGCAAGCAAAGAGTGCCCGCTCCTGGCGCAATTTCGTCGTCTGCACGGCTCTGATCGTCGTCGGGCTGCTGAGCGGCGCCGGCAACATCGGCCCTGTTCCCGACGCCTTAGCCGTGGATGAACTGGACTACGGGCTCGAGGAACAGTCGCTCTCACGTATCGTCCTGCACGGCAACCAGACCTTTCCCGACAACGAACTCAAATCGGTCTTGCAGATCCGGGAACGGAACTGGCTGCACCCGTTCAGCCAGGCGCGCTACCGGCCGGATCTCATCGATATCCAGCTCCGGTTACTGGAGCGGTATTACCAGCAGCGCGGCTTCCACCAGGTGATCGTAAACCACGATTCCACCCGCCAGGATCCCCGTAGTCGGGGAGACATGGTCTACATCTCGGTGGTGGAAGGCTCACGCACCATTCTCGACGCGGTGATCTTTTCCGGTGAGGACCCGCTTCGGGAGCGAGATCTGCAGCGCGTACTCCAGTACCGGGCAGGGGAGCCGTCACCGGCGGATCTGAGCGACTTCGGCCAGGATCTGTATCGACTGCGTAACCTCTACTGGGATCGCGCTTTTCTGGATGTAAGCATCGAACCGATTCTGCGGAGTGAACCGACCCTGGACAGTAACCGGTTCTCGGCCAGTATCGAGTACCGGATCAGTCCCGGTATCCGGTATCAGATCCGTCAGATCCGGATCCGGGGCACCACCGGGACGCGACCGGACCTCATCGAACGCGAGTTCCGGGTCTATGAGGGCGGGCCGCTGGCCTGGGGGGAAATCGATCGCTCGCGCCGGCAGCTGCTGGAGACCGGGTTACTCCGGGACGTCAGTTTCACTCCCGTCAATTTCGACAGCACGGCCGGCACCGCCGATCTGGAAGTGCAAGTGGTGGAGCGTAAACCGGCGTACTACGAACTCGGCGCCGGCATCGGCAGCCGGGAACGGGTGCGTTTACTCGGGGCCTGGGGACATAATAACCTCTGGGGTAGTGGCCGCCGCCTCTTCCTGCGCGGGCGGGGGTACTGGAACGTCGAGGAGATCATCGGCAGCAGCCGAGCCACTCCGCGCGCCGAATTCAACTACCGTGGCGACATCACTTACGTCAATCCCCATCTGCGCGGCAGCCAGTTCCGATTGGATATCAACCTCTTCGCCGAGAAGGAGACACGTGGCGAATCGGGACTCAATCTGGAGAAGCTCGGTTTCCGGGTCGGAACCCAGTTTCACGGCGGCGACCAGGTGTTGAATACCGTGGCCTTCCAGTTCGAGGAAAGTAATCCGAATCCCCACCCGGATGCCGACAGCACCACGGTGGCCCTGTTCGAGGCCAGCGACATCACCAAGACCCAGACCCGTTCCCTCGTGTATACCTTTTTCGAGGAAAAGCGGAACAACGTCTTCCAGCCTACCAGGGGATCGCTCATCTCGGCGCAGCTCGAGCTGGCGGGCGGTATCATGGCGGGGGACAACAGCTTCGTACGGGTCTTGGTCAACAGCCACTACTACACCCACTGCTTTCTCGGGGGGAGCCTGGCGATCCGGGTCGGTATGGGTGTGGTGCGACCATACGGTCAGAGCCTGGAGCGTGGGGTGCCGTACAGTGATCGTTTCTTCGCCGGTGGCGGCTCTTCGGTGCGAGGTTACCTGGAAAATAGCCTGGGACCGCAGATCACCGATCCGGCCGTGCTCGATGCCCTGCAGCTCACCTCAGACGTGCCGCTACCGGACAATCCCGCCCGGGGAGGCAATTACCTGATGTTGACCAACGTGGAGTGGCGTTTCCCGTTACCACTCCTGTCGCGCTGGAAGCTGAACGGAGTATTCTTCATGGACGGCGGCAACGTCTGGCAACGGATCGAGGACATCCAGCTGCGCGGGTTCCGCTTGCGGTCCTACCCGCGGGAACCGGATGCTCACCTGGCCACCAAGATCTGGGATTATCGTTACAGCGTGGGCAGTGGTATCCGGCTGAACACCCCGGTGGGACCGTTTCGTTTCGATGTGGGCATCCCGCTGAAGCGGGCGCCCGAGGATGACAGTATCATGTACCATTTTTCGCTGGGTTATCCATTCTGACAGGGGGTCGGTCGTGCTTTCCAAAACACGCTTACCCCTGCTCCTGGCCTGGGTGGTGATCCTGGGGGTGCTGGCCTATGTCAGCACGCACCCTCGCCTGGTGGCCCCGCTGATTTCGAATTTGGTCAGTCGCAATATCTTCCGTGAAATCGATGCCAGTCTGAAGGTGCAGGATTTTCGTCTGCGCTACTGGCACGGAGTCGATCTCTACAACATCTCCTTGACGATCCGGGGCGAACAGGGCGGGGTGACCCTGATCGGCGCCGACACTCTTTCCCTGGATTACAATTTCAAGGATCTGCTCGCCTCGCCGGTGCATGTGCGTCGACTGACCGTCAAGGGGGGGGAGGTGTACGCGCACCAGGGCGAACCGCAGGCGGAGTCCACCACCAGCGCCCCGAACTGGCCGCAGATACGGGTGGATCAGGTCGATCTGCAGAAGATCTTCCTGGAAGTCTCCGACTCGCACGGCCGGCTCCTGGAGCGGGTGCCCGAGCTGAACTGGCGGGGGGTGGTGCGCGCCGATACGGCCTTGAGCCTGGAGTCGCGAAACGCCGCTATCGTCTGGGAAACTCGCGACTGCACCATCAGCCGGATGTATGGCCGTATCGATGTAGGCGACGGCGGTATTCGCTGTCAGGGATTACATGCCCAGGTCGGTGAGAGCCAGGTCATCGTCAACGGCCAGCGGCACTGGAACGGTGATTTCGACATCTCGATCCAGGCCCAGACAGTGACCGTGCAAACGGTGGAGAATCTGCTCGATACCAGCCTCGGTTTCACGGCGGCGGGCAACGTGGACATCGCGCTCACGGCGCGGAACGATACCTTGACCTATACCGGTACCTTCAGCGGTGAACTCGAGGGATATCGACTGGAAAACATGTACGGGGATGCCGTGATCACCCTCGATCAGATCTGGTGGCACGAGCTCTCGGGGCGGGTGAATTCGGCCTATTTCATAGGCACGGGACAGTTCGATATCGCCGATCCGGAGCGGGTGTCGTTCACCCTCGCCGGAGAGGTCGCCGATGTGAACCTGGCCAACGATCTGGTACCCGGGGAAGAGCTCCCGGCCACCGATGGCCACGGCTATCTGACCATCTTCCATGCGGACGACCCGCTCCGCACCCAGGTCACCGGCATCATGCGGGACGGATTCATCGCGGACATCCCGTTCGATTCGTGCCGAATCAACGTCGTCGCCGACGACACCAGCCTCGCGCTCAACGGCATCGACCTGTTCCACAGCGATCAGCACGTCTTCCTCACCGGACAGACCGATTCAGCCCGGATCTTTTCGGGCTACCTGACCGTCGAGGTCGCCGAGTGCGCGAACCTGCCCGCCGGCTGGGCCCTGCCACCTTGCCAGGGGCGATTGGTGGGCGAAGGAACCCTGGACGGTCCCGAGAACGATCTCACCTTCCGGGGGCGCGCGAGTCTCAGCGAATTCGAGCTGGCGCCACTGGCCGCGCAGACCGGCCACGCCCAGTTGACGGTGCGCGATGTACTGGGCGAGCCGTGGGTGGCCATGGAATTACGCGGTGACCGTCTGGAGGCGGGAGGCGTACCGCTCGGTAAGTATGCCGTTCAGGGCAGTGCTTCGGCTCGGGGTGCGGAGGTGCGTTCCTTCTATGCCCAGCACGGGGATACGGTGGTGAGCTTCCAGGGCGCCGCCACCTTCTCCGATTCTCTCGTCGCCTTCCGAGTGGCCGACTTCCGGGTGGAACTGGAAGGCAACGAGTGGCGCCTGGCCGAGCCGGCGACTTTCAGTACCGGTGAGGGCAGTCTGGAGCTGGCGGGATTTCATCTCGCTTCGGAACACGGCGCCTTGACTCTGCACGGGTTCCGTCGTCGTCCGGAGTCACTGGCGGGAGCCCTGCAGCTCCGCAATTTCAACCTCGGTCTGCTCAACCCCTTCCTGACCGGTGAAACGGTGCTGAGTGGCGAGGCCACGGCCACCATCGATCTTGCGGGCAGCCCCGCCGATCCCGTGGTGTCCATCGACGGCAATCTGACCGGATGTGAACTGGAGCTGGCGCGGATCGACTCCTTGTTGTTGACGGCCAGGTACCAGCAGCGCGATCTCACCATCGAACGGCTCGACCTGCTCAGCAATCACGGCCGGCTGCGGAGCCGCGGGCACTTGATCCATACCGCCGACACCTGGCGAGATTTCTGGCCGTCAGCCTCCCTCGATCTGGAGCTGGACCTCACCGAAGCCGACTGGGCTTTCGTGGACCAGTTCCAGATTCCGGCTCTGGACCGCATCGCCGGTCGGTTCGACGCCGCCCTCCAGGTGAGTGGCACGACCCAGGAACCAGTCATCCAGGGCGGCGTGGTCAGCCGACCGTTCAATGTGCACTGGCTGCATCTGGAAGAGCTGACCGGTCAGCTCCGCATCGATTCCGAGCAGCTGGTGCTGTCCGACCTGGTCGGCCGGCAGGGGGGCCTCACCGCCGCTGGCCGCATCGAAATGCCGCTGGCATTCGATCTGCTGTCGGAGCCGATCACCCCGGAGGAGAGCCCGTTCCTGATGCATCTGGTGATCCCACCCGAGAGCGACCTGGCAGCGCTCTCGCGGGCGTGCAACGCCTTCCTGCGGTTCAGCGGAACCGGCGGCGCCGAGGTGACGGTGGCGGGACCGCTGAAACACCCCCTGTTTCAGGGCCGGGTCACGATCCGGGACGCCGGTTTCGTCATCATCCGGCAGGAGGAAATCTACCGCAACGTGAGTGTCGATGGCGTCTGGTCGGGAGATGTTCTGACTCTGAACAATATCGCGGGTGAGGAGGGCGCGCGTGGCACCTTCCACGGCGATGGGACGCTGACTTTCAACGGGCTGGAGCTGGAGACCTTCGACATCCGGCTGGCGGCGGATCGGTTCCTGGTGGCCTCCGTGCCGGACCTCCGGGTCCTGGTGCGCACCGACGCCGCGAATCTGACCGGGGTCAAGGTGGGTCCGGACAGTCTCATCGTGCCGCGCTTCACCGGTCAGCTCGAGGTGATCGAGGCACGGTACCTTGGAGATTTCGCCGAGCAACCCGGCGCCGCTGGGCCCATCGTCGGCACCGTGGCTCCGGACTGGCTGGCCGACATCCACGTCATCGGTCCGCCGCGAACCTCCCGTATCCTCAACCGCGCCATGGAGCTGTACATGAGCGGCGATGTGGATCTGATCCGGGACCTGGATGGTCTGTACCTGCGCGGGACTCTGGACATCGACGCCGGCCGTCTGCCGGTGTTCAACAACGACTTCAAGGTGGTGCAGGGGCGACTCGATTTCAGCCAGGAAGTGGGGCTGGTGCCACGGGTGGATCTCAACGCCGAAACCATCGTGCGCGTACGGCATCCGCTGGGCGGCAGCAATCTCGAGCGCATCGATGTGCACGTGACCGGCACCCTGCAACACCCGGAACTGTCGTTCTCGTCCGAAAGTGGTTATGCCCGCGAGGGCATCGAGCGGTTGTTGCTGGGCATGTCGCCGCACCAGGGCGGGCCGCAAGCCTCCAGCGGACTGACCGGGGTCTCCATCGCCGCCGGTTTCAACCTGCTCGAGCGGGAGATCGCCGCGAGCCTGAACATCATCGATACCTTCGACATCGATCAGATCGAGCGGGATAACGAAAACGGGACGAATTATGTACCTTTAATAGGTGTTGGGAAATACGTCAGTCAGGAACTCTACGTCAAATACGCCCAGGGCCTGTCAGATCAGGCGGACCGGGATCTCGTCGTCGAGTACCAGATTAACAACTATCTTTTGCTCCAGTCGGAGATCCGCCAGCGGTTCGACGAATGGCAGGGTGATCCAACCTACAGTCTCGACTTGAAGTACCGATTCGAGTACTGACAGTCTTGGTGGGTCCCGGTGCGGTTCTCCAGGGGGGAAACGCACCGGGGTCGCTGGCCCGAAAGGATCGCACATGGGTGAACACAGATACACGACAGCGAACCGGCGTCGCGTCGCGTCGATCCTGGCCTGCGGCTGGATCTGGATCTTCTTGATTCTCTGCCTGATTCCGACCGGCGCCGCGGGGCAGTATTTCGGCAAGAACAAGGTGCAGATCGAGAACCTGCAGTGGAAAACCCTCTTCACGCCGCATTTCGAGATCCTGCATTACGCCGGAGCCGAGGAACTGGCGGTCCGGGCCAGTCTCATCGCCGAGCAGGCTTACACCGAGTACTCCGATCGTCTCGATCACGACATCCAGACCCGGATACCGTTCATCCTCTACGCGTCACATCAAGATTTTTCGCAGACCAACATCATGGACCAGTTGATCGGGGAGGGCACCGGCGGGTTCAGCGAGCCGTTCCGCAACCGGATGGTGCTGCCGTACAACGGATCCCACGCCGATTTCGTCCACGTGATCCGACACGAACTGGTGCACGTGTTTATGTTCGATATCGCCTTCGGCCGCTCTGGAGGCATCGGTCGCAGCTATTTCTTCCAGGTCCCGCTCTGGTTCGCCGAGGGTATCGCCGAGTGGTTCTCGAGCGGCTGGGACGGAACTGCGGACATGTTCATGCGCGACGCCACCATCAACGATTACCTCTACCCGTTGCACATGGTCGGCGGCTTTCTGGTCTACAAGGAGGGGCAGGCGGCCATGCGGCTGCTGTCCGAGGTGTACGGCGAGCAGAGCATCGTCGAGTTCTGGAAACGAATCGGTCGGACCCGCAACGTGGATCGAGCGCTGTTGCAGGTGTACGGCCTGGAGATCGATGACCTGAACGAGCTGTTCCAGAAGAGCCTGCGCAAGCGGTACTGGCCCAGCTACGGCGATCTGGAGGAGGCCGCGGACATCGCCCGGCAGCTCACCGATCACGAAGAGGATCCGTCCTACGCCAACGATCGACCAGCCATTTCCCGTGACGGCAATCAGATCGCCTTCTTCTCCGACCGTTCGGGATTGAACAGCCTCTATCTCATGTCGGCCATCGACGGCAAGATCTTGCGGCGGTTGGGACAGGGACAACGTTCCAGCCAGTTCGAATCGTTCCACAGTTTCCGGAGCGATATCAGCTTCGATCCCACCGGGCAGGAGATCGTGTTCATCGCCAAGAGTGGCAACCACGAGACCTTGCACACCATGAACGTCAAGAATGGCGATGTCACCCGCTCGCTCCGGCTGGGGCTCGATGTGGCGTCGTCACCGGCCTGGTCTCCCGACGGCGGGGAAATCGCTTTGGTGGGGACGAAACACGGTCGCACCGATCTCTACCTCATCGATCTCGACGGTGATTTCCGCGCGGACCTGTTACCGTCGCCACCCAGCGCCGTCGCGCTGGACCAGCAGTGCCGGATGGTACGGCTGACCGACGATATCGGGGACGAGGCCAACCCTGCCTGGTCGCTCGACGGCAGCCGCCTCGCCTTCGCGTTCAATCCACGCGCCGAACTCGATTTCGAGTTCGAAGTCGATGCGGACGGCAACCGCAAGCTCCTCTGGGCGCGACCGCGAGAGGATGGCGAGGAAAGTGATGCCTGGCGCGTGGCTCCGGGCGGGAGCGTCGTGCTGCTCGACCTGCGTAGCGGCCAGCGGATCGTGTTGTCGGACCAGGCGCAGGGCTGGCACGAGCCGGTCTGGATCGACGAACGAACCCTCTGCGTGGTGGACGACACCAACGGCATCTCCAATCTGGCCCTGGTGACGCTGGACAGCGAGGGCCGGACGGTGATCGGGCACCAGGTGTTGACCAATGTCCTGGGCGGCATCTTCCACCCGTCCTACGCCTCCGCTGCCGACCGGCTGACCTTCACCGCGTTTCAGGCCGCGGGCTTCGATGTCTACACGGTGGAGAATTTCCAGCAGGAGTGGGCCCAGCGCCTGCCCGGCGGCACCACCCCGGCGCCGGTGACCCTGGCGCCCCCGCCACTGGTGGTGCGGCAATCCCCGCCGGACACCTTGCGGGATGTGGCCCGGATCGGCTCGGTGGAGCACTATCGTCCGCGTTTCTCGGTGGATATGAGTCAGGCCCTCGGCGGCGGCGCCATCTATTTCAGTTCGGCGGTGGGGCTCGGCATGGCCAACATCATCTCCCTGAGTGATATCCTGGGCAACCACCGACTCCGGTTCCTGGTCAACTTCTACGGCTCCCTCGACAACAGCGACCTGGCCGCGTCCTATTTCTACCTGAAACGGCGAGTCAATCTGGGCGTCGGCCTGTTCCACTATCACAACTACTACAACTCCTTCATGACCAGCGTGGGGGAGCTGTTACCCAACGACACCTTCTTCGCCGAGCGGAACTACGGTCTCTTCGCGCTGGCCAGCTACCCGTTCAATACCTTCCAGCGTCTGGATCTCGAGCTGCAGGCCATGACCTCCGAACGGACCAGCTTCGTGCCCGACACCACCGGTTTCTTCCTACTGCCGGGGGAAAAGCAGAGTGCGAACATCTGGCAGCCGTCCCTGTCCTTCGTGCACGATACGGCGCTGTACGGCTATTTCGGGCCGGCTACCGGCAGCCGCATCGCGCTGAGTTTCGCCCCGTCCCTCCCTATTACCGGATCCGACCTGGATCGGGTCACCACGACCCTCGACCTGCGCAAGTACTGGCAGCCGTTCCGCCGGAACACTCTCGCCTTCCGGTTCGTCGGCGCCCACGGCACCGGGCGTGACCCCCGCTACTTCGTGCTGGGTGGCCCGTTCACATTGCGCGGGTACGAATTCTACGACTACCAGAACATCAACCATCTCAGCGGCGCCAACTTCGTCATGGCCAACTTCGAGTATCGTCTGCCGCTGGTGGACTATCTCATCTTTGGCTGGCCAGGGCGGTGGGGATTGTCGGGCATCGGCGCCACTCTCTTCTTCGATGTCGGCTCCGCCTGGACCGAGAAGGTGGTATTCTTCGGCCGGGACGAAGACGGCCGCTGGGGATTCCAGGACTTGCACGGCGACTACGGCTTTGGTATAAGGACCAGCATCGGTTTCATCCCGTTGAAGTTCGATTGGGCCTGGAAAACCGACTTCCGTAATCGACTGGATGGCGTTTTCCATTTCAGCATTGCCCCTGAGTTCTGATCGGAATTCTGGTCTGTGGTCTGAGTCACGCCGATTTCGACGAAACGGGACACTCCCGAAACCAACTCGATTACGTATTTCCAGCACCCGGTGGGAGGGACGGCTTGACGGACATCCTCGCCCAGTTGAATCCGGCCCAGCACGCGGCTGTCACCGCCCCCGACGGCCCCCTGCTGGTGGTGGCCGGCGCCGGCAGCGGCAAGACCCGGGTGCTCACCACCCGGATCGCCTGGTTACTGCAGACCACGGACCTGTTTCCCGGTTCGCTGCTCGCCTTCACCTTCACCAACCGCGCCGCCCGCGAGATGCGGGAGCGGGTGGATCAGTTCGTGGGTGGCGGACGCGCCCCCCATTGGATCGGCACCTTCCACGCCACCGGGGTGCGGATCTTGCGGCGTGACGGGGAGCGACTTGGTATCCTGCCCGGATTCACCATCTATGACACCGATGACACCATCCGTTTGCTCAAGCAGGTGATGCAGCAGCACTCGGTGGACCCGAAGCAGATCGCACCCAGGTCCGCTCGCAACATCATCAGTAATTGGAAAAACAGCGATACGCCGCCCGAGACGGCCCGGAGTGAAGCGCACGGGTACGTCGAAGAACAGATCGCCCTGGTTTTCGCCGGCTACGAGAAGGCGCTTCGACAGAGCAACGCCCTCGATTTCGACGACTTGATTCTGCGCACGGTGCATCTACTGGAGAACCACGACGATATCCGGGAGAAGTACGCCCGCCAGTTCCAGCATGTGCTCGTGGACGAGTTTCAGGACACGAATCCGCTGCAGCTCGTGCTGGTCAAGGCGCTCTCCAGCTATCACGGCAACGTGTTCGTCGTGGGAGACGACGATCAGTCCATCTATTCGTGGCGGGGCGCCTGCATCGAGAACATGCTCAATTTCGAGGAGTACTTTCCGGGGGCGCAGCTGTTGCGTCTCGAGCAGAACTACCGCAGCACGGGCAACATCCTGGCCGCCGCCAACGCGGTCATCGCCCACAACCGGCGCCGCAAGGGCAAGAACCTCTGGACCGAGGGCGAGACCGGCGATCAGCTCCGCATCGAAGGTGTGGGCGACGCCGAGGACGAGGCGGCCCGGGTGGTGGGGATCGTGGTCAAGGAGATCGCCGGCGGGCTCACCCGGCAAGACCTCACCATCCTCTATCGGACCAACGCCCAGTCGAGGGTCATCGAGGACGCGTTACGGCGCGCCAATGTCCCGTACCAGGTGGTGGGCAGTCTGCAGTTCTACGAGCGGCGCGAAGTCCGTGACTTGCTGGCGTATCTGAAGCTGGTGGCCAATCCCAGTGACCAGGTTTCGGCCCTGCGGATCCTCAACGTGCCGCGGCGGAAGATCGGCGCCACCACGGTGACGCGACTGTCGGCGCTGGCGCAGCAAGCCGAGCTGAGCTTGCCGGACATCGCCTGGCGCCAGGATCTGCTGTCCCAGGAGCTGGCTCCGGCCGCCTGCCGGCGGGTGCGGGACTTCTTCTCCCAGGTCGAATCGTGGCGGCAAGCGGCGGTCACCTCGCGGGTGCCGGACCTGCTGGAACGTATCATCACCGAGACCGGCTACGCCACGTTTCTGGAGTCGGACGATCCCACCACGGCCAAGGCGCGCATCGAGAATGTGGCCGAGCTGATCAACGCCGCCGCCGCCTTCGACGAGGGCTCGGACGGCGGCAGTCTGGCCATGTTCCTTGAACAGGTGGCGCTGGTCTCCGACGCCGATGCCCTGGCTGGCGACCAGGGAAACGTGCGCTTGATGACCATCCACACGGCCAAGGGCCTGGAGTTTCCGGTGGTGCTGCTCGTGGGGTGCGAGGAAGATCTGTTGCCCCACATCTCGAGTCAGGAGCTGGAGTCCGATCGCGAGGAGGAGCGGCGACTGTTCTACGTGGCGTTGACCCGTGCCTGCCGGCGGGTCTATCTGCTCCACGCACAGCGACGACGACGGTTCGGTATCTACGAGGACACAGTTCCATCCCGCTATCTGAATGAGATACCCGAGGCGCTCACCCAACGCCAGGAGGTGGAGGTCGGTCTGGGCCGCCGGCGGGACGGCTACGGCCCGGGTCCGGCCACCGGCCGTCCCACCCTCGGCGCGCCATCCCGATCCGCCCGTGAGCACGGTCCGGTACAGCGCAACTCACAGCGTGAACCGGCGACGTCGCTCTGGGAAGCGGATGTTTCCCAGGTCGAGGTCCAGTTCTGCCCGGGGCAGACGGTGCGGCACGCCAGTTACGGCCGCGGTGTGGTCACCCGGGTCGAGGGGAGCGGTGACAATCTGAAAGTGACCGTGGATTTCGATTCTGCCGGATCCAAACAT
Source organism: bacterium (assembly GCA_043823125.1). Lineage (GTDB taxonomy): Bacteria > Krumholzibacteriota > Krumholzibacteriia > LZORAL124-64-63 > LZORAL124-64-63 > JBDRBC01. The sequence goes on from JBDRBC010000041.1 coordinate 39,883, forward strand.
CTGCTGGCCCGTTTCGCGCATCTGTTCCCGTGCAAGTGACCCTTCTTTATTGAAATTCCCCCCGACTCGACTCTGACTGAGCGGGGCCTTCTCCTTCCGGTACGATTCCTGATATGGACAGCCTTCACAACGATATACAGCGACTGTTCTTCGAGCGGATTGGGCAGTATGAGCTGTATCTGATTGCTGCACTGCATCTTGGGTAATCGCATCTGGAGGTCGGTCATGCCGCGCCGTTTCTCATTTTGCCTCACCGTCATGTGTATTGCGTCGTTCGTAACGTCGGTCGGTCTCGCCGTGATGCCGCCACGGCCCGGGTCGGACGCCCAATTGCCGATAGTGGCGGAAGAACTCCTGGCTGAGAGATTCGGGCAGGTGAGCCGTCCGGCTCGCCGTTCCCCGCTGGAGATGACCAGCCACGGTCTCACTGACAGCGAGGTGCGGGCGGCCACCCAGGTGAGCGGTAGCCGTGCACTGCCGGTGCTGCTGGGTGACTGCGGCGACCGGGTGGGAACCAACGCATCGGCCACCCTGGCAGCCGAACTGTTCGGGAGCTGGCCCACCGGCTCCATGACCGATTACTACACGCAGGTCTCTTACGGTCAGTTCAGCCTCACCGGGTCGGTCTACGGCTGGTACCGGCTGGCCCAGAACGCGTCCTACTACGAGGGCGGCGCCGGCTGCAACGGTCTGTGTGGATATCCCGGCAGTGCCGGCGGATTCGTCCGCGAACTGGTGCAACTCGCCGACCTGGGCGGAGTCGACTGGGGGCAGTACGACAGCGACGGTCCCGACGGCGTCCCCAACTCGGGCGATGACGATGGTTATGTCGATACGGTGGTCATCATCCACTCCGGACCCGGGGGCGAGTGTGGCGGCAACAATTACATCTGGAGCCACAGCTTCTATCTGCGCGGCTGGGGCATCTTGGCCTACACGACCCAGACCAACCGGGCCGGCGGCGGCAAGATCAAGATCGACGACTACATCATCCAGCCCGAGATCTCCTGTTATGGCGGCATGATCGAAATCGGTGTGTTTTGCCACGAGTACGGCCACGCGCTCGGGTTGCCCGATCTCTACGACACCAGCCAGGCGGGCGAGGGAATCGGTCGCTGGGGCCTGATGGCCGCCGGTTCCTGGGGTGGCGATGGCGCCTCGCCGGATCAGCCGGTGCACATGAACGCCTGGAGCAAGGTCTATCTCGGCTGGATCGAACCGACCGTGGTGACCTATGACGACACCTACGAGCTGTCGGCCGTGGAGCTGGCGCCGACGGTGCTGAAGGTCTGGTCCGCGGGCAGCCCGATCGGCGAGTACTTCCTCGTCGAAAACCGGCAGCGGACCCTGAACGATAGCCTCCTACCCCGCTCGGGCCTCAACATCTGGCACATCGATGAATCGGTCATCACCAGCGGCTGGTACGCCAACGAGGTGAACGCCGGCAGTCCGTACGGAGTCGCCATGGAACAGGCCGACGGCCTGGGCCATCTGGAGGCCGGCACCAACCGCGGTGACGGCGGCGATGCCTGGCCGGGTAGCAGCAACAAGACGAGCCTGACCAACGGGACGTACCCCGACAGTCGCAGTAACGACGGCAGCGGCACGCCCATCGTCATCACGCAGATCTCACCGGCGAGCATGACCATGTCGGCCCACATCAGTGTGGGGGTGGAGGCGCCGGACAGCGAGTCGCCGATTATCACCCTGATCAGCCCCAACGGCGGCGAGGACTGGCCCATCGGGGTGAATCGGAGTATCACCTGGGTCGCCAGCGACAATGTCGGCGTGGTGGGGGTCTTGCTGCAGGTGAGCTACGATGGCGGCGCCCACTTCGAGCCGGCCCTCGCCAGCGGTCTGGCGGCCAGCGGAGCCTGGAGCTGGAACCTGCCGCTGGCGCCGTCCCAGAGTGTGGTCATCCGGGCCGTGGCGGCCGATGCGCGGGGGAACGAGGGATTGGACAGTTCGGATGCCGTGTTCACCATTTCGGATCAGTTCCCGCCGGGGGTGGAGCTGTTCACGCCCAGTGGCGGTGAAACCTGGTCGGTCCACGAAATCGAAACGGTCACCTGGAACGCGGCGGACAATCTCGGCGTCTGTGCTATCGACCTGTTGCTCTCCGTGGATGACGGGGCGACCTGGCCGGTGACCGTCGCCACCGGCTTGCCCAACAGCGGCAGTTACGACTGGACCATTCCGTCCCAGATTTCCGCCACCTGCCGGCTGCGGGTGCGCGCCTGGGATGCCGCCGGGTTGAGCAATGACGACGACAGCGGGACCTTCACCCTGGCGAACCTGACGGATGTGGCGTCGGGACCGGAGTCGTTCCGGCTCGGCCCGTGTGCGCCGAATCCGTTCAACCCGATGACGGTGATCCACTACCACAATCCCGCCGTGGGGCCGGTCCGGATCTCCATCTTCAATCTGCTGGGGCGTCGGGTGCGCACCGTGATCAACGAGAACCGTCCGGCGGGGCCGGGTCAGGTGCGCTGGGACGGCATGGATGAATTCGGGCAGGGCGTGGCGTCGGGTATCTACTACGTGCAGGCGTGCGCCGGGACGGAACGTTCCATCATGAAGGTGACCCTGGTGCGATAGCGGTAGCGACGAGCGCCAGCGGCGGGTGTCAACGAACCAGGGTCAGTTTCTGGACGGCGCGATCCCGTTCCGTCTTCAGTTCCAGCCAGTAGACTCCGGCCGGCAGCGGACGCTGCTGGCCATCCCGGCCGTTCCAGAACCAGCTGTCCGGCCGGTCGATGCTGGCCGGGCGAAACCCCAGATCCCACCGTCCCAGTCGTCGTCCCCGGACGTCGTAGACCGAGCAGTGGACCCGTCCCGCTTCTGGCAGGGAGAAGTGGATGGTGGTGCCGTCCGCGGGGCTGGGATTCGGCGTGGCGGGTAACAACAGTACCGGGTGGAACGGTTCGTTGTCGCGTCGCCAGAGCACCCATCCCTCCGGATCCAGGGCGATCTTCTGGATGGGGCGGGTGAGGGTCCAGCTGAACTGATGCTCGCGTTCGGTGACGTGCAGGGTCTCCACCTGAACGCCGTCGGCCGAGACGAGGTGGATCGGCAGCTTGAGATCGAACAGCGGATCCTGCTTCTGCTCCAGATGTAAACGAACCTCCACTGTACCGGCCTGCCCCGTCGGCAGTTTCTCCACCTGCCAGAAAAGAATTGGCGCCGTGTCGCTGTTCAGCCACGGATCGAGCATGACACTCAGGTCCTGTCCGGTGGAGCTGGCCAGGATCGACAGGAAATCCGCGGTGGTGACGTTGGCGTGGGCCAGGGTGGGATTCGTGGCATAATCGTGGAGGAAGTCGAAGAAGACGGTGTCGTTCTCCAGATACCCGCGCAGCAGGTGCAGGATCCAGGCCCCCTTGTCGTAGATGAGCAGGTTGGGCAGAATCGGATCCGGGTCGGTGAGGATCCCGTCGCCCACGAACAGGTCGTCGTGCCTGACCGGTCCGAGCTTGTGCATGTAAGCCAGATACGACTCCAGCCCCTCGGTGTGCTCCAGCCACAACGCCTCGCAGTAGCGCGCGAATCCCTCGCTGAGCCAGATGTCAGCCCAGAGAGCCGGGGTGATCATGTTGCCGAACCAGTGATGGACGAATTCGTGGCAGATGATCTTCTCGTACCGTCGGTCGCCGGTGAACAGGAATCGCGAGTGGCAGCTGAGGGTCTGGTTCTCCATGGCGCCGACCCAGTGGATCTCGGCTTGGCCGTACTTCTCGTCACTGAAGGGATACGGGCCGAACCGATCTTCTAGGAAGTGCAGCATGTCGCAGGTGGCCGCCAGATCGTACTCCGCCTTTGCCAAGTCGGGCGGGAAGATGTGATAAGTGAGGGAAACCGGACCGTCGAGTCCCATGCAGGTTTCTTCCCAAGAGACGTAGTTGGACACCACGAACGCGATGAGGTAGGTGGCGATGGGATACGACTCCAGCCATTCGGAGCGTTTGAGGCCGGGCGCCGGCGTGGTTTCCGACTGCAGCAGCCCGTTGGCGACGATGGTCAAGGTATCGGGGGCGGTGACGGCGACACGCGCCGTGGCCTTGTCGTGGGGATGGTCCTTGCACGGCCACCAGGAATGGGCCGACCACGGCTGGTTGAGGGCGGCAATGATGGGATGGTCGTCCTCCAGCTCCGGCGTTTCGTGACCGTACTCCCGGAACAGCAAGCCGGAGTTGAGCGGCCCGTGACGCGGTGGCCGGCCGTGATACCAGATGGTGAGCTGGCCGGATTCGGCCAGGTTCAGGGTGGCGGGCAACGATACGAACACGCTGTCGCCCACGTGCTCGAACATCGCCGGTACGGCGGGATCGCTCCCGGTGGCCCAGGTCAGGCTGTCCACGGTCAGATCGTGTACCAGGTCGAGCTGGACGAGATCGAGTTCCGTCGCGAGACAGGCCAGGGAAATGCCGATCTGTCCCGTGATGCTCTTGTCGGGGATGTCCAGAACCACATCCAGATCGTAGTGCGTGACGTCGTATCCGCGGTTTTCGATGGGGGGCGCCTTGGCGAAAAGTTTCGGCGCTGCCTCCGGCAATAACGGTTGCTTCTCCCAGGCAGCGGGATCGAGGGGCGGTTCCTGAACCGGCGGGGATGCAGCCGGAACCGATCCCGCCAAGGTCAGGAGCCAGATCACCAGTACCAGTAGCATCGCGATTCCTGGCCGGCCACTGGTGACCTCGATGTTCTGTCCGTGATGACACGGTTTCGGCATGATTTCCCGTCCTCGTCCTCGTGGATTCGCCGCTCGATCGGACCGGGCCGATTGATCCGATCCATCATACCCGTCAAACGAAGGGCGACCCGGCAATCCGCGGGAGAGTTCCCTTGCCGAGTTCGTTTTCTCAGTTCATGATACGCCAGCGTCGTGGGTTTGGCCAAGTCACGGATTATGGTGAATCGCGACGGCTCCTCTTGATCGTCGTCGCCCGCCGGCCAGGTGGCCAGTCACTGGATCCAAACCGAGGTCCTGGCCGTGTTTGCGGAGTTTCCGGCGGAAGTCCGCGGTTACCAGGCCGGTAAAACCAGCTCCTCGCCCAATTCATGGGGGCGGTCTTGAAAGCCACCGACGGGCAGGCCGATCCGCGTCTCGCCAGTGAACTGTTACGGCTGGATCTGAATCGCCCGCCGCTCCCGTGACGAGCGGTAACACGCTTCCACCATCTCCAGGGTTCGCAGACCGTCCTCCGCTGTCACCGGCAGTGGCGCCTCGCCCCGGATCGCCGCCAACCAGGCCGTCAGCACGGCCGGCAGGGTCGGCACGTTCCCGTCCACCTGGATCCGTTCCGCCTCACCGCCCCGGATGACCGTGATACCGCCCAGCCGGTAATCGGCCAGCAATTGCGCCTCTTCCCCCACGACCTCCAGCCAGCAACTCACGCTGTGGGTGTACTTGCTCACCTCCAGGCTGACCCAGGTTCCGTCCTCGAGTTCGGCGCGCGCCAGGAAATTGTCCTCGAGACAGGGATGCAGCACCTG
>JBDRBC010000042.1:0-2344 GCA_043823125.1 bacterium
GGGTGTATGCTCCTTGCTCAGGAACAGGTTCCGAATCGTTCCTGAGCAAGGAGCATACACCCCCGGCGCATTTCTCGCTGCGCCATGCAACCTTTCTGATCCGAAGAGCGACTAACGAGCATGAAGATAATACCGGACAGCCCTGGCGAAGACCGCGATCTCATCAACCGCATAGTGAATAGCGGCGAAGAGAAGGCTTTTCGTGAACTCTACCGGCGGTACACACCCCGATTGTTTCAGAGTGTGTGGCGGTTGCTGGGCGGCGCCGATATCGAGGCCGAGGATGTGATCCAGGAAACCTGGATCAGGGCGTGCAGCAACCTGGAAAAATTCCGATACGAGTCGGCTTTTGGTACCTGGCTAACCGGGATCGGGCTGAATGTAGCAAGAGACAGTCTGCGCCGACATGGCCGCAACCTGATGGTCGAATGGGACGAAACCTGGGACGCCCCGGTGCCCCCACCGAAGTTGGCCGAACGCCTCGATCTGGAACAAGCCCTCCAGCTACTCCCCGACGGCTACCGAATGGTGCTGGTCCTCCACGATGTCGAGGGCATGAAACACAACGATATCGCGGCGTTGCTCGGTATCGAGACCGGCACGTCCAAGAGTCAGCTCCACAATGCGCGCAAACGTTTGCGGCAGATCCTCTCGACCGAGGAGGAGGAATATCATGCGGGATCATGACCTCACCCCCGCCGAACGCGAGGCGTTCGCCAAGCTGTCACGCGAGCGGCAGCCGAGTGACCTGCTGGAAGAGTCGACCGTGCAGATCTTGCGTCAGCGTGGTTTGCTGGCCAGCCGACCGCAACACGGCCTCGTCTTGTCGCCGGCCTGGCTGGCCACGGCGGCGGCGGCGGTGCTGGCGCTGGTGTTCGGCAGTTTCGCCGTCGGACAGTGGACGGGATCGCGCCAGACCTCCGATACCATACTCGCCCTGCATGAGCAGGGGAATGCTCAGGCCGTGGCCCAGGTGCAACAGGCCAGCAGCGAGTATCTGACCGCCTTGACCAACCTGGTGCGGTTGGCCGCCACGGCGAACGCCAACGAGCGGTCCCAGGTGCGGGACGCTGCGCTGACGTCGCTCTACTCGGCGGCGGGTCAGGTGGTGCAACTGGCGCCCAACGACCCGATGGCCGCCCGCATTTTGCAGGCCTTTGAGCGTTCGGAGATCGATACCACCGGCGCGGCCGAAGACCATCACCAAGTCATCTGGTTCTGATTCGAACTTTCCAGGTACCCCTCCCCGAGCCCGCGATGAATAAGCAAGGAGACGATCATGAACGCTCGATTCACCTTGGCCACCCTGCCGCTCCTGTGCTGCCTCGTACTGGTCGTGACCAGTGACGTGACGGCCATCAGAGCCACCGACACCGATGAAGTCGATCGGGTCTTCGACGGCTACCTGGGTGTGATCTGGACCGGCGGCAGCGGTTACTTCCGCGAGACCGGCGTCGAGGACGAGGTGCTCTGGCACTTCACCTCACCACCGACCGTGCAGTGGGTGGATCCCGACGGCCCGGCGGACGGCAAGCTGGCCCGCCGCGACGAGGTGCTGGCGGTCAATGGCCACGAGATCGGCGATCCCGTTGCCAGTTTGCTGCTCCAGAAGCACCGGCCGGCAGAAACCCTCGATCTGACCGTGCGCCGCGATGGCGAACGGATACAGGTGCGGGTCGTGCCCGCCGATCGGTCGTCCTTCGAGGACGACAGCTCGAATGGGGTGGTGGCGCTCATCGCCGACCAGGCCAACGGCGACGAGGAGTACACCATCATCTCCCGCACCTCCCAGCAGATGACCAATATCAGCACCGGGGAACGCTACTGGCTCGGCCTCGGCCTCTCGAGTCCCGGCATCATCCTGATGGACAGCAATCAGGATTACGTGCAGTACCACTTCGATGAAGCGCCCGAGATCTACATCGTCGACCCGGAGAGCCCGGCCCGAGTCGCTGGCCTGCGCCGTGGCGACGTGTTGACCCACGTGGACGGAGTCCCCCTGGACAGCGACGAGGGCGGCAGGATCTTCTCACGTATCATCGCCGGCGACGCGGCACATTTCACTTACGAGCGGGACGGAGAGGTCCGCCAGGTAACCGTGATCGCCGGCGAGAAACCAGAACGCTCAGACCGCCGGGTCATCCTGATCGGCGAAAACGAGACAGACGAACACCCACCAGTGAACAATCGGTTCTGGAAAGACCTCAACCTCCGCTATGCCGGCAACCTGGACTGCACCGACATAGAAGTCCGCGGACTTGGAGAAGTGGACATCTATTCCACTCCCGGCGAAATCCTCATCTCCACCCCGGACTTCACCGTGCGACTGACAACGGCGAAGTGA
>JBDRBC010000043.1:0-3865 GCA_043823125.1 bacterium
CACCCTGGCGGCCTGGAAGAGTCGCAACGACTGGCCCTCCTCCATCGGCACGGTAGGTTACCCGGCCGGAACCAGCGGGGGTGACGCCCCGGTGGGATCCAAGGCGCCGTTCTCCTCCGCCGGACCCACCCGCGATGGACGGCAGAAGCCGGACCTCGCGGCGCCGGGCATGGCGATCATTTCCGTGTACTCCGCCGACACCAGCCCGGCTGCCCAGGCGGAGACGATCACTGCCGACGGCAAGTACTACGTCACCCAGGGCACCAGCATGGCCTCGCCGTTCACCTGTGGCGTGGTGGCATTGATGCTGGAGAAGGATGGCAGTCTGACCGCAGCCGAGATCAAGGCGGCCCTGCGCAGCAGTGCCGTCAGCGATAGCTACACCGGCGCCACCTGGAACGCCCATTACGGCGCGGGCAAGCTCGACGCCCAGGGCGCCCTGAACGCCATCGGCGGGGGCGGAACCGATCCCGACGGCGATATCGATTCCGACGGCGGCGCCACGGTGCTCGACGTCATCGCCCTGGTGAACTACATCCTCAGCCCCGGCACGTATCCCCTCACCACCGATCAGCGGGAGGCGGCCGACGTCTTCCCGGCCCCGGACGGGGACGACAATCTCAACGCCTCGGATGTAGTGCGGATCGTCGCCTTCATTCTCGGCACCGATTCCCCGGGCAAACTGCTCCGGCCCGTGGCCGCGGAACTACCCCCGGTGGCGGTGGATCTCGGCGCGCCGTTCGCCGACGCCGCCGGCTGGTGGGTGCCGGTCACCGTCACGGGAGAGGAACTGGCCGCCGGCCAGTTCGCGGTGACTTTGCGCGACGGCGAATGGCTCGACGCGGACAATCGTTCCGTACGGGTAGAGGCGAGTCGCGAACTGCAGGTGGCCCACCGGATCGCCGGCCACCAGCTCCGCTTGCTGTTCTACGATTTCCACAACCAGTTGCCGACCGACGGCATCACGTTACACCTGCCGTGCCGATATCTGTCAGTTGAGCCGGACGCCGTGGTCGACGCCGCGACCTTCCAGCCGAGCTTCGCCGGCCTGCTGGTAGTGGACGCCAGGGGTGAGCCGCGCCAGACCGTGGTCTCGGCCACACCGGCGCCGCTGGGCGGGACGTTGGCGGCATTCCCCAACCCGGCCGTGGGCCGGACCGCCATCCGGTTCAGCCTGCCCCGTCGTGAACCGTTCACCTTGACCGTTTACGATGTGCGCGGCCGACTGGTGAAGGAACTGCGCCAGGGCGACGGGTTCGAGACCGCCGGTGTCGTGGACTGGGACGGTCGCAACGGCAGCGGTCGCCAGGTTTCGGCCGGATTGTATCTCGTGCGGCTGGTCACTCGCGACGAGGTGCTGTCGCGGAAGGTCTTGCTGCAGCGGTAGCTACGCCGAGAGAGCAATGGCGGGAGTGCACCCGGATGCACTCCCGCTTTTTTATGTTCGATCGCGCGGCATGGCCGCTACATGGCCTCGTCGAACTCGTCCCGGTATCTGGCCCTGCCGGCACAATCCCCGGCTGGACTGCCGGAAGGGAAGAGCACCATGAACGCTTCGTCCGGCACGCCGTCCCACTGGCAAGTGATGCCGTACCGGGAGGCCGGCTCGAAACCGAACCGCGGATAGAACTCCGGATGACCCAGCACAATGACGAATGGACAGTGTTGCTCTCGCAAGATCGCCAGCCCATGCTCCACCAGCAACGAGCCGATTCCCTGCCGTTGTCGGGCGGGATCGACGGCCATGGGCGCCAGTCCCATGCCGTGCAGTTCGCCCTGGTCGCCGGTAATGATGGCGGGGCTGAAGAAGATGTGTCCCACCAGATCCGCAGTGTCCGCGGCCACCAGGGAAAGGGCGTCGGGACAGGCCGCCCGCAAGGTATCGACGATGTTGGCCTCGGCCGGTTGTTCGAACGCCAGTTCGTTGATTTCGTGTACCCGGTCCTGGTCGGCCGGTTGTTCAGGGCGGATCTGGATCATGCTCTCTCCTGTGAATAATGTTGGTTCAGGGAACCGGTCGGGGCTATCGACCTGCCGGTATGTCCGGTACTGGCTCCCAGACGATTCCAGACAATAGTAATGGATCGCCAAATCAAGACGGAATTCATAGCAGACCGTTTCGGGTTTAGAAATCGGTTCTGCTTTCACCTGCGAGTTCCGTAACGATGCAGGTCATCTGCCAGTACTGCCATACCCATATTCGGTCCATCCCGGAATCGGGCGAGGACGAGGGACGCATCGGCCACGGTGTCTGTGAGAGCTGTCTGCCACGAACGGTGCGGAACTACGGTGGCTCGAACCCGCGAGACAGGTGAACCGTGCACCAGAGTGTCTGCCTTCACCGACGTGGGGATCCTGTCCGGAGACGAGCGGGTGGAGTTCCTCATTTCCACGCGCAAGCAGGACGACGTGGTGAAGCAGGAGATAGAGGAAGCTGCCGAAACTGACGAGACTGATCCAGCCTCCGCTCCCGCTCGGAAAAATCCGCAGTCAGCAGTCAGCGGAGCTTTGTTTACCGCCAGGTAATTGACTCCGCGGCGCAGAACGAGTACGCTGTTCCGGGATCAACACGAGCTGCTGGTTCGACACCATGGGGACATCGCCGAAATCCGTTTTGTCTGACCTCGAAGGGGGAGACAGCATGAAGCTGGTGATCTCTCGATTTATCCTCTGCCTCGGTATTCTGTTTCATTTCACGGTTTGTTTCGCGCAAGGTATCGACAGCCGGAAGTCCACTGTCCAACCTGCCACCAGTACTAAGGCAGTGGTGCGAGCGCAGAATGCGCTCATCGCCGTCCAGGCCAAGAGTGATGAGCCCAACCGGGGCTTCTTCAATATCGGCACCAGTGATGAAGTGACATTACTGTATAATTTCCCCCAGGAGCCGTGGTCATCCCATTTTTCCATTCGTCTGGACAGTGCGGATTACTCGCCGAATGCCACCGTGCCCGGAACCGGGTTGCTGCCCCTCGTCAGCGGGCCGCAACTGTTGCCTGACAGTACGATCACCACGACCTGGAGTATCGACAACGTCAGGATCGAACAGCGGTTGCAACCGGTGCAGTTCAGCCCCGCCACCGCCGCGATCAGGATCAGTTACATCACGACCAATAACGACTCGCAGCCACACGATGTCGGGATCCTGCTCGAGCTGGATACGATGATCAACGCCAACGACAGCGCGCCGATCTCCACCTCGTTCGGGTATGCGGATCTGGAGCAGCGCTGGGACGCCCCGAATATCCCCACCTTCTGGCAAGCCTTCGAACGAACTCCGGAAGATCCCGGCCTGGTGGCGCAGGGGACCCTGTTCGGCGGGGATGCCACCATGCCCGATGTGCTGATCGTGGGTGCCTGGGAAGATCTCGTGGATGTCGCCTGGGATTATAGTGCTTCCGGAGCACTTTACGGCGACAGTGCCGTGCTCTTGCGCTGGAACCAGGTCCGGCTCGATCCGGGGTACCAGACGACCCGCACTACCTATTACGGTATCGGCGAAGTGAACATATTCGCCGGCGTTCTGTCGTTGAATATCTCCGGTTCCGACCTCATCCGCTGTTTCGATGGCACGCTGCTTCCCAATCCGTTCGAGGCCAACTTGATCGTCACCAACACGGGAACGTTCCCGGCCACCGCTGTCGAGGCAAACTTGCAGTTGCCTGCCGGACTGCTCCTGGCCGGAGGGGAAACGGCGACCAAGCCACTGTCTCCCGCCAATCTGAATCCGGGGCAGAGCGGCACCGCTTCCTGGCGAATCGAGATTCCACCCGGGACAGACGGTACGACGCTGATGATCGACGTGACGGTGACTTCCGCCAGCACCGCCAGTAACAGTGCCAGCTTACCCGTGGTGATACCCGTGTGC
>JBDRBC010000044.1:0-2876 GCA_043823125.1 bacterium
GGCCACGCCGACCTTCCCCGAGCTGACCTGCCACAGCCTCGAGGACCTGCGGATACTCGACAGCCGCGAGAAGACGAGTTATGGCGTGGACGCGTCGGTGCTACACGCCTACGAGGAGGAGGTCATCCCCTTCTGGCGCGGCCGCAGCCAGCGCGAGCGGATCTTCGCCGCCCTGCCGCCCGAGTGGCACGCCGCCTACGAGGTCGGCATCTTCACCGAATTCATGGAGCAGCGCTCACCCGGGCATACCGTGGCCGACGGCAAGATCTTCCGGAAGGGGATGCGGCAATTTCGGGAGGAGATCGCGGCGGCGTTGGTCGGTCTCGCAGGCGCCGATGGTGCCGAGATCGAATCGAGACGCGAACAACTCCAGGCCATGGATCTCGCCGCCGAGGCGGTCATCCTGTTCGCCCACCGTCACGCCTACCGGGCGCGCGAGTTGACCGCCGCCGAGGCGGATCCCACTCGCCGCGCCGAGCTGGAAACCATTGCGGCCGTGTGCACCCGGGTCCCAGCCGAGCCGCCGCGGACCTTTCATGAAGCGCTCCAGGCCTACTGGTTCTGCCATCTGGCAGTCATTACCGAACTCAACGGCTGGGACTCCTTCTGCCCGGGCCATTTGGATCAGCATCTGGAGCCGTTCTACCAGCAGGGCCTGGCCGACGGCAGCCTCACCCGCGAATCGGCCAAGGAACTGCTCGAGTGCTTCTTCGTGAAGTTCAACAATCATCCGGCGCCGCCCAAGGTAGGGGTGACGGCGGCCGAGAGCGGCACCTACACCGACTTCGCCAACATCAACCTGGCCGGTCTGCGCCGCGACGGCACGGACGGCACGGGGGAAGTGTCGTACCTGCTGCTGGAGATTGTTGACGAGCTGCACATCCTGCAACCGAGCCAGAACGTGCAGATCTCCCGCGAGACACCGGACGAGTTCCTGCAAGCCGCCTGCAAGGTCATCCGTCAGGGCTACGGATTCCCCTCCGTCTTCAACGCCGACACGGTGGTGGCGGAGATGGTCCGCCAGGGAAAGTCGGTCGAAGATGCGCGCGAGGGCGGCACCAGCGGGTGTGTGGAGACCGGCGCCTTCGGCAAGGAAGCGTACATCCTCACCGGCTATCTCAATCTTCCGAAGCTGCTGGAGCTGGCGCTCCACGACGGGTTGGATCCGCGAACCGATCGGCAGCTCGGCCCGCCGACCGGCGATCCAGCCGGTTTCGAGGGCTTCAACGAGCTGTTCGCCGCCTGGCGGGCGCAGCTCCGCCACTTCATCGACATCAAGATCGCCGGCAACGCCGTCATCGAGAAGCTGTACGCCGACTTCATGCCGGCGCCGTTCCTCTCCCTGATCACCGATGACTGCATAGCGAAGGGGATGGATTACAACGCCGGCGGCGCCCGGTACAACACCTCGTACATCCAGGGGGTGGGCATCGGCAGCTTGACCGACAGCCTGGCCGCCCTCGAGAAGATCGTGTTCGAGGACGGGACCCTGTCCGTGACCGACTTCGTGGCGGCGCTGCGAGACGACTTCACCGACATGGAACCGTTCCGCCAGCGGCTGCGCAACAAGCTGCCCAAGTGGGGCAACGACGACGATACGGCCGACGACCTCATGGGCGCCGCCTTCGACACATTCTACGACGCGGTGGAGGGGCGACCCAACGAACGCGGCGGCGAGTACCACATCAACATGCTGCCGACCACCTGCCACGTCTACTTCGGCTCGGTCTGCGGCGCCACGCCGGACGGTCGACGCGCCGGCGAACCGTTGTCGGAGGGGATTTCGCCGGTCCAGGGGATGGATCGCCACGGTCCCACGGCGGTGATGCTGTCGGCAGCCAAGATGGACCACGTCCGCACCGGCGGCACCTTGCTGAACATGAAGTTCGTGCCGCAGGTGCTGGCCGGCGACGATGCGCTCGAGAAACTGGCCGGGCTCATCCGAGGCTACTTCCGGCTCGGTGGCCACCACGTGCAGTTCAACGTGGTGAGCGCCGACACCCTGCGTGAGGCCCAGGCTTTTCCGGAGGAACACCGCCACCTCATCGTGCGCGTGGCGGGTTACAGCGATTACTTCTGCGACCTGTCGCGTGCTTTGCAGGACGAGATCATCACCCGCACGGAGCAGCCGCTGGGGTGATGCTTCCAGCCCTTAACGCGCCAGGGCCAGCTTGCGCGTCTGCACCCCGTTCGCTGTGACGAGTCGCGCCAGGTAAGTACCGGAACCCACCGCCCGGCTGTTCTGATCGCGGCCGTCCCAGGTGGCGGTGTGTTGCCCACTGCTCAGCACCGCATCCACCAGTGTGACCACCAGCCGTCCCCGCGAATCGTATAGGTCGAACCGCACGTGTCCTACAGCGGCCGTGCTGAACTCCAATGTAGTGCCGGGATTGAACGGATTCGGCCGGTTCTGGGCCAGGTGCAAGCTCGGCGCCGGCAGGTTCGCCGCCGCCAGCGGCGCGGGGCCGAACCAGAGGCCGACGCCGTTCTCCCGAACCGCTTGCAGCCAGTACGCCGCCTCGCTGGTGGGAGCCGAGGGATCTACGAACTCGGCACTCGGCCCGTTCATGTCAACCGCACCGATCTCCACCCGCGGCTCGTCGCCGGTCTGCCGCCAGACGAGGAACCGCGCCGAGGTCGCTTCCCCGGCCAGCCGCCACTGCAGCCGCGCCGAAACGCCCTGCCGGCTCGCCTGGAACGCCGCAACATATGCCGATGTGATGAGATCGTTTTTCAGGATGTAGAATCCGCCGTTGCCGTCGGCCAGGTAGATTCGCTTGCCAGCGGCGTACACGCCCCACGACCGATCACCGGTGTCGTAATACCCGACCTCGACCGGATCTGTGGGATCGCTGATGTCCATGATCCGGAGACCG
>JBDRBC010000045.1:0-8820 GCA_043823125.1 bacterium
CAAAAACGGCGATGTCATTGATATGATTGCCCAGTACGATCCTACCAAGCCATTCTAACGAGCCCGGATTACTTACATTGACAATCTCCAGATTCCCACCGTTGTCGAAATACGCTATGTCATCTTGGACTTCAACTCTATAACATGGTCCTTCTGCCCATCTTCCAGCAAAAGACACATTTTGACAATCATATGCTGAACTGACCTCTGTCAACCATTGTGATGTATGCTTAACCGTCCGATCATATGTCTTGGAGATTGTGGCAGAACAAACATCATTGGATATTCCAATTATTGCGCAGCTAAATAACAACATGGTCATTACTGAAAGAGCCATCAGGTTCTTCATAGCAGCCCCCTTTGAATATATGATTTCCCGGGCCCGTGGCACACATTCCGCAATAAACTAATAGACACATTCCCTGATCGCCGAAGGCCGGATCAGCTCCTCGTCCCTCAGCTTGTAGCCCTGATTGTCGCCCTGCCCCCAATGTATTCGTTCGCATTGCCCGCCCGACCACAGCGGGGCAAGTATAGCACAAGTGGATGTTCAAAATCATCCTTTTGCCATCTCCTTGATCCCCCTTCTCATCAGCATCCCCTGACTGCCAGAACCCCTAGTAATTGAAGAAGAACCGATCGTAATCCCCCAGCAGCTTGAAGCTCTCCCGCTCCCCAGCACACATCCCCATGCAGAAGGCGGGCGGGTTGTTGCGGGCGAATTCCGCTCCGATGTGGTCGTAGGCGTGGGCATGCCTATAGTGCTCCAGCGGCCCGGTTTCGACCCAGCGGTAGCGAAGGGTGCCGTCGGCAGAGTCACGGACTCGCGTCGGCGCTTTCATCTGGGCGTAGAAATTGCCGTTGTCGACCTCCCGGGCGCCGGGCGGGATCCACCAGAGTCCGGAGCGGATTTCTTCGTATGCGGAGTTCAGGGCCACGGTGCGGTCGACGGTGACTCGACTCTCCTCCTTGTCCCATTTGGGCTCGCTGAGGCCGTCGTTCGTGTAGATCACAAGCTGCACCTGCCGATATCCCGCGCCTTTGGCCCACTTCTGAACGAGATGAGGCTCGGGCTGCGGGGAGATCAGACAGTTGCGGACGTTGTACTTCGCGATCAGGTCGTCGAGGTCGGTGTAGTCAGCGACCTTCCCGATGAACATGGCCTGGCGCGGGAGCAGGGACTCGTCGATGTCCTCTTGACCTTCCCCGCGCCTGGGGACGAGCGAGACCACCACGTAGAACCCCGACGTTCCCATCGACACGCCCATCGAGCAGTAGCCGCCGTCAGGGACCTCGAGGGGGTAGTCGTGCACGCAGGCGTCCAGTAGGGAGTTAGTGACCTTCAGGCGCTCGCGGTCGACACCGGAGAGCATCTGGCCCAGCGCGGTGTCGAACTCGTCGATGAACGGGAAGTGGAGCATGGCGCACATCAGGGCGTCAGGCCCGTGGTCGTCTTCCTTCACGATCCTCCCCGCTTCGTTGCGACGATACCTCAGCAGCTGGCGGATGACCGTCTTGAGATGCCCCTCATCCGCTACCTGGATCTTGCCATGATTGAAGTAGCGGGCGAGATTCTCGATCCCTCCGTCCTTGTGCTTGTTAAACGCCACGGGGACAACCTCGAATCCGGCGTTGCGGCAGTCCAGGTTGCCATAGGCATTCTCAGCGTCCCCATAGACGACGAAGTCACCGACACGCTCTCGCAGCTCGACGAGGTACTGGACCAGATCGCCGATGGTCTTGCTGTCGAAGATGCGGCCTTCGCTGATCGAGACGTGGTCGACCGCCCGCTCGGCCAAGACCGCCACCGCAAACCGTCCCCAGTCGACGCCCACGGCCCGCCTGACAGCCCCGTCGGGGCGTCGTAGGTCCGATAAGGGAGTAACCGCCTCCTGGACCTTCTCTGCGTCGTAGATCATCCCGCTGGAGGTCGGTCGTTTGCATTCGTGCTCGACCGCCCAGACGTCGGTGCCGCGGTTGAGCATCTTGGCCTTGAGGACATTGTCGCGGGTGAGATGTCCGGCCGCGGCGCGGGCCCGGCCGTTGCAGCCTTCGAAGTGCTCGCCGACGATCCGGCCGTCCTCATCCCTATCGGATACGGCTTCGGTCAGGGGGCAGTCGCGCTGGCAGACCTCGATGCCGCGCGATCGGAGATCGAGGCGCGCGTCTCGGCGGGACTCTTGTCTCAGGTCGAAGGCGAACAGCAGATCCTGGAGATCGAAGCCGAGCGACTGACGGCACTGCTGGCTCTCGCGGAAGCGCTCGAGCAGACGGCCTGGGCCACCGGTGACCCGGAAAAGATCGCCCAGGCCCGCGGTTTCTCCGAAGCGGTCCGCGACCTCGGGTTTGCCGTCGAAGGTGCCAGGGTTTCGTTCGCTGCCTTCGGCAAGACCGCTCTCGATTCCGGCCGCGACGCCCTGACCGAGTTCTTCGACACCGGGATCACCGGCGCGAAGTCCCTGGGTGACGCCTTCCGGGACTTGGCCCTGTCGATCATCGCCGACCTGAAGCGGATGGCCGCGCAGCTGCTGGCCACAGCGATCATGAAGAAGATCGCCGGTGTCTTCGGTGGCGGCGGGCAGATCGGAGGCGGCGGGGCCGAGAAGAAGGCCACTGGCGGCGTCCTGCGCGGGATCGGCACCGGCACCTCCGACTCGAACCTCGCCTGGTTCTCCCGTGGCGAGTACCTCGTCCGTGCCGCCGTAGTCCGTGAACCCGGCGTTCTGCGCCACCTGGAGGAGCTGAACCGCCGCGGGGCCCAGTCGCTGGCCCCGTCCCCGGTCTTGATCGAAGCTCCGGTGCCCAGGTTTGCCGAGGGCGGCCTCGTCGACCAAGGCGCCACCACCGGCGAAGAACCATCAAAGGACAGCCAGCTTCTGATCGGCCTGGAGGACGGCCTGATCCTGCGCCACCTGGAGAGTCCGGCAGGACAGCGCATCCTGGTCAAAGCCATGGCCAAGAACCGCCGGGCGATCCGCTCGGCCCTGGGGACGTGAGCCATGTTCACCACCGGAACCGCGACTGACTACAACGACCTGGCCGAGCGGCTGCACACGTTTCTGACCGCGAAGGGTTCGGCGTTCGGCCTTGCCTACACCGGGACCGGGGACGGCACGCTGACCTCGTACTGCGGCGGAGCCTCGTCTGTCGCCGAATCGTTCACGATCACCGCGACGTCCCCCACATCGTTCGACGTGACCGGCACGGTCACCGGCTCGATCGGGCCTGCCACGGTCGGCACCCCATTCGCCCACGCTACCCTGGAGTTCCTGATCACGGCCGGGGCGACGCCCTTTGTCGCGGGCGACCAGTTCACCCTATCGACCGCGCCCAAGTGGACCGGCCTGCGCCGGTCCCGCGGCTGCCGACTCGTGGCCACCCAGGGGAACGAGGGCATCTACGCCGCTCAGAACATGGTGGACGGAAAGCTAGACATCTGGCCGTTCAACCTCTCCGGTCTGACGAACCGCTCCTGGAACCTCTACACGACGGTCACGCTTCCGCAGGAGGTGGAAATCACCTTCTTCGAGCCCGTGACCATCGCCGCCTACGAACTGACCCTTCACGACACGACCGGCCAGGCCCCCGACGACTGGGAGATGCAGTACTGGGATGGCGGGGCCTGGGTGACGCTCGACACCCGTACGGGGATCATCTTCTACAGCGGCATTCCCCAGACGTTCACCGTCACTTCCCCGGTATCGGCCAACCGCTACCGGTGGCACATCACCGGCCTGCGCTACACCCAGTGCCACATGGGCACACTTCGCATGTTCCGGCAGTCCGATGGCGTCGACGCCTGCTTCCACGAGTACGCCTGGATGGCCCCGGGCAACGACGGGGATTCCGAGATCTACGTCGGCATCCATGCCTTCGAGCGTCAGGACGCTGACTACTACGATTGGGAAATCGCCGGCATGGACGGTTGGCTCTCCGGGTCGCGGTTCTACCAGCAGGCCGGATTCCAGGGGAATCTCTACCTGCCACTCTGGAACGCTGCTATCCCCTACTGGTTCGTCTGCGACGGCCGCCACGCCGTCGTGATCGCCAAAATCTCCAACCAGTACGAGATCGCGGTCTTCGGCCTGCTCGAACCCTACTACTCCCCAGGCCAGTGGCCGTACCCGTTGGTCCTGGGTGGTTCGATGTCCCATGGCGAGTTCTCCGCTTGGAACGATGCCGACTACCGTTGGTCGCTGGCTGACAACCGCCACCGCATTCCGACCCACGCCGACGTTGGGGGCGCCCCGATTGGCACGGGAGAGCGTGATCCCTGGGACACCCAACTTCGCGTCCGGAATCTGGACGGCGGTTGGAAGGCACTGGAAGGGACGCTGTCCGATGTGATCACGTCCACACCGAACACCTACTACCACATCATCTGGCCCACACGGTGTGGCCTGTCGCGGCTCGACCCGGGCCCCGGCGCCACCTACGACCTCTGGCCGGTGATGCTCATGCTTGGGGACGTCGGCAACGGCTACAACACACCGGGCCAGTTGCCCGGAATTGCCTTGGTAACGGGACAAGACCTGACGGCAGAGACTCTGATCCGGCAGGGCCAGGTCGACTGGATTGTCATTCCCAACGTCTTCCGCAATGACCGCGATGACTACTGTGCCGTGAGGTTGGACTGATGGCCGCTTCCTACCAGACCGGGATCAGCAGTTCGCCCACCAATCTCCTGCAGGCCTTGGTGACCTGGCTGTCTGGCCAGGGTTGGACGGTGAACCAGTCGGAGGCGGACGTCGCCGGCTGGCGCGCCCATCTGGTCAAGGCCGGCAGCCTGAACGTCAACCTTCGAGCCGCGGAAAACGAGCGGCTCTGGACCAAGGGCAGCGGTGGCTACCACGACCTGGGCAACGGTGGCTACGGCATCGGGCTGTACCTGGGGACCGGGTGGGACAGCGAAAGCCCCTGGGACGCCCAGCCCGGCGGTCCGATGCGGCCCTACGACCTGACGACTTCGGGCTGCGGCATGAATCTGCCGCAGGGATCGGTGGCCGCGTACCACTTCTTCGATGACGGCAACGACCACATCACCGTTGTGGTCGAGCGATCGCCGGGGATTTTCTGCCATCTTGGCTGGGGGCCGTCCCTGCAGCGAACCTATCTGCCCGAGCCCTTCCCCTACTTCTTCGCCAGTTCGAGCACGAAGCTCAACACCGCCGAAACGGCCGACCTGCTCACCGGCAACCGGCATGGCATCGACCTGACGGCCTATCCGCCCATGTCCCACACGGACGAGGACTACTCGACGATCTCCGGGAGCCTTGCCGAAACCCACTGCACGGCGTTCGTGCGTGTCGATGCGGCCTCGTTCGCCGACAGGTGGATCGGTGACTGCAAATCCGAAAGCGAGGGCTACGGCTGGACCGGCCGCCGGATGCGGGACGCCTTGAACAAGTGCCTCGCTGCCCAAGGCGGGATGGAGGAAGACGAGTACGTCAACTACCAGTACCTGTGGGATGACGGTTCCGGTGGCCCCGGGGAGCGCACTCTGCAAAGCGCGTTCGGCGGAGCTCTCATGCTGCCGCTGCACTGCTTCATGGAGACCGACCCCGGGGACCGGTGGGCGCCGATCGGATATCCCCCCGCCGTGTTCTGGACCGAAGCCGTGGGCCGCGGGTACAGCCCCGGGGACATCTACCAAGTGGGCGGGCTCAATTACATGCTCTTTCCGTTCTTCGCGGTTCGGAAGGCCGCCTGATGGCCACCGCCGTTGCCATTCCTGGTCCCTTGAACCTTGTCTTCGGGACCGACTTCTCCGTCAACCTCAGGGCGGCGGTTCTGGACTCCGTGACCACGCGTCCGTTGCACCTGGTCGGGATGAACGGCGGCCTGTTCTCCGTCCTGGCTGATCCACGCCCTGTCGCCTTCCAGAAGAACGGCGGCACCGCTCCGGTCCACGGCCTGGCCGTTCTCGGCCGCATCCACGTGATCCCGCGCCGGTACGACCTCGGGGCCGTGGTTTCGGAGCAAGAAGCCGAAGTCGAGGTCTGGAATGCGGACATCCAGCGCGCCCAGATCCTCGAGGAGATCACCGTCGATGGCCCGACCGGAATCGAGGTCCTCGACCATCTCGGCCTGCCCGCTCACTTCCCGGCTTCCGACTCTCAGGTCTACCTGGTCAAGGCGCTCACCGATGGCGATGCCCTGATCGACAACCTGATCACGTGGGTCTTCACGGAAATCGACCCATCGGGGACCAATCTCCGGCTCCTTGGCTTCCGGTTGATCCCCTTCCCGTTTCCGCCGAACTGGGCGCAGCCGGTGACTGAGACATTCGGCTTCATGACTGACCTCATCGTCTCGTACCGGGGCATGGAGCAGCGCATCCAGTTGCGCGCAGTACCGGTCGGCACGATCCGCTACTCGACGCTCCTTGGTGAGTTGCGCGACGCCCAGATGGCAAACGCGATCCTGTTCGGCAACCAGGCCCGCGCGTTCGGGGTCGGGCGCTGGCAGTTCCAGGCGGGGCTCCAGCAAGACGCCACAGCGGGGGACCACGAGGTCGTCTGCGACACGTCCAACATACCCCATGAACCTGGCGGCATGGTCCTGCTGTGGGCCGATCCCTATCGCTGGGAGGTCCAGACCATTGAGAGCGTGCTCGCGGACCGGCTGGTCCTCAATTTCGGCCTGATCCGGTCGTGGACCGCTGGGGAAACGGTCGTGCTGCCGGTGGTCGTGGGCCGCCTCTCGTCCGATGAAGCGTTCACCTGGAATTCGCTCGCAATCGGATCGACCGCCCTCACCTTCGACATCGACGGATTCCAGCCATGAGCTACCTCGGCTACGACGTCCTGGAACTCAACTACAACCGGGTCGGCGCGTTCGAGGAACGCCTACGACGGAAGTTCGTGCTCTTGAGCTCGAAGACCGGCCGGCGCATCGCCGACGAACAGGCCCCTGCCCCGGCACCGTCGCGCCCTTTCACCTGGACCGCCATCGGCCGCGACGAGATCTCTGCCATGCGCGCCTTCCTCGACGCTCGCCAGGGCCGCGCCATCCCGTTCTGGCTGCCGAGCTTCCAGTGGGACTTGGCCCTGGCCGAGGACGTCTCCCAGAACCAGTCCAGCGCCACGATCTGGTGGGTCCGGTACAAACAGCAGATGTGGGGCACGACCGCGGCGAGGCGCCACCTGGCGATCTGGTCGCTCGGCGACGGCACCATGGACTACTGCAAGATCACCAGCGCCACCGACCCGGCGAACTACCTGACCGAGACCCTGACCCTCGACCCGGTGGCCCAGGGCGAGTACACCCGCGCCAAGACGGTGCTGTCGTTCCTGAAGTTCTGCCGGCTGGACGAGGACCGCATCGAGGTCTCCTACCCGAGCCCCCAAGTTGCGGAGGCCACAATCCGGGTCCGCGAACTTCCCCTGGAGGCTCCGCTGTGACGTACGACACAAGAGAGAAGAGCCGCTACCTGGGCCAACCCGTCGAAGGGATCCGCTTCGCCCAGGGCAGCAACCTGTGGCTCTACACCTCGGCTGACCGGGCCATCACCCTGCCTGCGGGCGTGTTCGCCCCCGAGGCGATCACCCGCAGCGAGCTCGACTTCTCACAGGAGGACACCGGCGAAACCATCGATCTGACGCTCCCCCGCGCGAACCCCGTTCCGGCGCTGTTCATCGGCGACCTGCCGTCCACCCCCGTGTGGGTGACCGTCTACCGGGCCCACCGCGGCGAAGAATCACTCGCAGTGACGATCTTCAGCGGCAAGGTGATCCGGGCGCGGTTCCAGGAATCAGAAGCGATCCTCACCGGGGCGAGCCTCATGGCCATGCTCGCTCGGACAGTGCCGATCCTGGCCCTGCAAACGCCTTGCAACCATGCCCTTTACTCCGGGCCCTGCGGCGCCAATCCAACCTCGAGCCGGGACCTGGTCTCGGTGACCTCGGTCGATGGAGCAACCGTGGTTTCCAGCGGCTTCGCCTTGCGACCCGACCAGTGGTACCGCGGCGGCCGCCTCGAAACCGCCACCGGCGAAACTCGCTTTGTGGTCGACCACCAAGGCAGCACGATCACGCTGATCTCCCCATTGCCCGGCATCTCCTCCCTCGATGAGGCCTGGGCCTACTGGGGCTGTGACCACCTCGAGGCCACCTGTAGAGACAAGTTCGGCAACCTTGTGAACCATTTGGGCTGGTCGCGCCTTCCGGGCCGGAATCCTTTCAGCGGGAGGATCGACTGATGGCCTTCTGGATCATGGCGCTGGTCTACATCGTGGGCACGGTCCTGTACGAGGTCCTGCGCCCCAAGCCCAAGTTCGATGCCCCGACCCCGTCCGCCCTGGGCGACTTCCAGTTCCCGACAATCGGTGAAGGTCGGGCGATTCCGATCGTCTGGGGAACCTGCAAACTCTCCGGGCCGATGGTCACCTGGTACGGCGACCTCCAGGTTCAGGCCATCAAGGAGAAGGTCAAAACAGGCCTGTTCTCATCCAAGGAGATCACTACCGGCTACCGCTACTACCTCGGCACGCAGTTGGTCCTGTGCGGCGGCGAGGTTGATCAGGTCGTGCAGATCCGGTTCGATGATCGGGCCCCCGCGGCCGGCTATGCCCACACTCCCGACCGCACCGAGATCTCCATCAATGCGATGAACTTCTTTGGTGGGGACGACCACGAAGGTGGCGTCAAGGGCAGCGTGTACGTCTACCACGGCACCGCGACGCAACAGTCCGACACCTACCTCGAAGGCCGGATTGGCCAGGCCCTGCCTGCTTGGCGCCGCGTCTGCTACGCGGTCTTCCGGCGCGTTTACCTGGGAACGAGTCCCTACATCAAGTCCGTCTCGTTCGTGGTGCGGCGC
>JBDRBC010000046.1:0-9195 GCA_043823125.1 bacterium
GCCTCCCGGGCCAGGTCACCCACCGCCGACAGGATGGCGTCGTCGTCCACGGCCAGGAACGCGCCTCCGGAGCGGGCCACGGCCTGCCACGCCTTGACCCGGTTTCGTGGGACACCGACGGCGATGCTGTCGGCCACGGTCCGGGGGACTACCGCCTCACAGGCGGCGAGGATCTCCCGGCCGTTCAGTGCTGGAGGTCCGCCGATCCCCTCCTTGTCCACGAGTCGTTTCCAGGCGGCAGCCAGCGGCGCCGAGCCGGCGGCCTGGACGCCGTACAGCCGCGGTTCGCAGGCGATCAGCCCCACCGCGTGCAACTCCGAGAATGCTTTCCCCACGGAGGAGATGATACAGCCGTCTCCCACCGGCACGAAGATGGCGTCCGGAACCTGCCAGCCAAGCGCCAAGGCAATCTCCAGACCCGCGGTCTTCTTCCCCTCAACCAGCAATGGATTATGCGCACAGTTACGACTGTACCAGCCATGTTCGGCCAGGGCCTGCAGCGAGAGGTCGAACGCCTGATCGTAGGTCCCCGCCACCCGCACCACTTCAGATCCATGCAACAGCAGCTGGGCCAGCTTGGCTCGCGGGGCCGCCTCGGGCACATAGATGGTACTGGCCAAACCGGCGCGCGCCCCGAGCACGGCCAGACTCGCTGCAGCATTGCCAGTAGAGGCGCAGGCGAGATGATCCCGCCCCAACCGAGTAGCGTCGGCGATGGCCAAGGCTGCCGCCCGATCCTTCAAGCTGGCCGACGGGAGACAGGTGTCGTCCTTCAAGTAGAGTGACGGCAGGGTAAGCTTCGACCGGAGCCGATCCGGCGCCAGCAATGGCGTGTCACCCACGGACCAGGCCGGATGACCAGCTGCCGGCACGACAGGCAGCAACGGCGCGAATCGCCACAGATCCGCGCGACCACGAACCGGGAACGGATCCCGCCGGTCCAGCGCACCCGCGATGGCTTCATAATCGAATACAGCAGACAGGATCCCATCGACACCGCAGGCGGCACAAACAAACTGCGACCACTCCACAGGATACTCGGCGCCACACACCGAACAGCGATAACCGGTCCAAAAAGGATTGACGGTAACGTCAGGCAGGTCGGACGACACGATCGTCACCTCGAGTCGGTTTCCGGGTCGCGGGTATCCGCGTCAGCGACATCGGTCGTGGCGGGCGGGTCGGCGCCGGGGGGCGTACCGGTCGGCGGCGGCACCACCGAAGCCGAAGCGGACTGCGACAGCGACGGATCCGGCCGGAAATTCCGTTCACTCAGCTCCTGCAGTTTGGCCCGAACTTCCACCGCGTCAACAAGCCCCTTCTCCACGAGCACCGCCAGCAGCGCATCGGCAGCCAGTTTATTACCCACCGCCAGCTCCCGCACCGAGATGTCGCGTCGTTTGTTACCCGACACCAGGGTCAGGGCGATCTCCTCGTTCCGCCCTTTTCTGCTCCAGAAGGCCACCGGATTTCCCCCTTGCTAATTATTACATGGTCAGCGCCATCAGCGCCTTGGCCGTGTGCAGCCTGTTCTCGGCCTCGTCCCAGACGACGGAGTGGGGACCGTCGATGACGCCGTCGGTGACCTCGAGATTCCGGCTCGCCGGCAATGGATGCATGTAGATGGAATCCTTGGCCGTGAGCGCCATGCGTTCCTCGTTGCAGATCCAGCCCGGGTACTTCTCGATGTGTTTCACCGCCGCCTCGCGGTCCGGTTCGGTGACCAGACAACCCCACGACTTGGGGTAGACCACGTGGGCGTCGGCGAAGGCGGCGTCCATGTCGTCGACGATCTCGAACTTCACGCCGGCGTCGCGGGCGTTCTGTTCGGTCTGGGCGATGATCTCCGGATTCAGCTTGAACTCCGGCGGGTGGGCCAGGGTGACGTCCAGGCCGAACCGGGTCATGAGCAGGATCTCGGAGTGGGGCACCGAGATGGGGCGGACGTAGTTGGGCGCGTAGGTCCAGCTCACCACCATCTTGCGGCCGCGGGCGGAGTCGCCGAACTTCTCGCGGATGGTCATCAGGTCGGCCACCGCCTGGCAGGGATGGTACAGGTCACACTGCATGTTGATGACCGGAACCCGGCTGATGTTCGCCACCTCGCGCATGAAGACGTTGCCGACGCCCCAGTCACAATTCCGGACCGCGATGCCGTGGCCGTACCGGCTCAGCACCTTGGCCGTGTCGGTGGCGGTCTCGCCATGGCTCATCTGAAGCTTCTCGGGTGTCAGATCGTGGGCGTGGCCGCCGAGCTGGGTCATGCCGGCCTCGAAGGAGTTTCGGGTGCGGGTGCTCTGCTCGAAGAACATCATGAACAGGGTCTTGTCGTGCAGCAAGGCGTGTGGTTCGTCGCGGTAGAACTTCCGTTTCAGATCGCTGGACGTGGCCAGGAGCAGTTCGAGTTCATCGCGGCTCCAGTCCTGGGTGGTGATGAAGTGGCGACCGAGTAATGGCTTGCTCATGCGATATTCCTTCCGCTTCGCTGTAACTGCCGGTGCCGGATTCCGGCACGGTGTCAATCGGCAGTCGCCGCGAGGTAATATTCCGGCAGCGCGGCGTACATGGCGCATGCCCGCACCACCTCTTCCACCGGCACGAATTCGTCCCTGGCGTGGGCCAGCGTCTCGTCGCCGGGGCCGAAGCCGATACACGGCACGTCGTGCAGACCCTTGATGGCCACGCCGTTGGTGCTGAAGTTCCAGCGTGAGATCTCTGGAGCTGTGTCGAACAGACCGCTGAACGCCCGGCTGGCGGCCTGTACGGCCACGTGATCCTCGGGCAGCACCCAGGTGGGATAATATTTCGCCATGGGGTAGACCAGCTCGGTCCAGGACGGCACCCGGTATTCCAGGGTGCGCACCGTGGCCTCGACGCCTACCGTCGCCAACGCTTCCTTTACCTCGGCGATGGCGCTCGCCTCGGTCTCGCCGGTCGTGAGCCTTCGGTCGATATGGAACTCGGCGTGATCCGGGACGGCGCAGAGACTCGGCCCCCGGCTCTCGATCCAGGTGACCGTGCAACTGCCCTTGCCGAGGAATTCATCGTCGGCGAGCCGCTCGTTCAGATCGCGGACGGCCAGGACGCCCGGGACGATCTTGTAGACGGCGTTATCGCCCAGCTCGGGCATGGAGCCGTGGCAGGAGCGGCCGGTGACCGCCACCCGCATCTCCATGCGACCGCGCTGACCGCGCGTGATACGCAACGACGTCGGTTCCGTGGAGACCACCAGTTCCGGTCGCAGAATCCCCTCTTGCAGGATGTAGTGCCAGCAGAGGCCGTCGCAGTCCTCCTCCATCACCGAACCGACCATCCAGACCTGGCAGTCGGTCGGCACGCCCGTTTCCTTGAGCAGCTTGGCGGCGTACACCATGGCCGCCATGCCGGCCTTCTGGTCCACGGCGCCGCGACCGTACAGGCGCCCAGCCTCGAGCTTGCCGAGGAAGGGATCCAGGGACCACTGCTCGCGGTCGGTAACATCCACAGTATCGAGGTGCGCGTCGAAGGCGAGCAGACGCGGCCCGTCGCCCACCCGGCCGAGAATATTACCCAGCGGGTCGATCTTCACCTCGTCGAACCCGACGGCGGTCATCTCCTGCCGGACCCTTTCGACCACCTGCCGCTCCTGACCGGAGAGGCTGGGGATGGCCACGATGTCGCGCAAAAAGTTGATGAGGTCGCCACGGACCGACTCGGCGCGAGGGAGCAGTTCGTGGGTCATGCCGTCACCTCCCGCTCTCCATCCGTTTCCAGATCCGCCGCGCCGCGTCCCGGCACGCCTTGGAATCCACCGGCGGCTGATCGCCGGTTCGGTAGACCCTCCGGCCGCCCACGTAGACGCTGTCGATATCCCAGGGATGGAAATTGTAGAGCAGGTGACCGAGCCAGGTGTCGGTGGAGAGCGGCGTTTTCTGGAACGTATTGAGAATGATGAAATCCGCCGGTGCACCGCAGTCGAGGGAGCCGAACGGCTCCTGGAAGAATTCGCGGGCCAGGCGGTATGTGCCGCACCAGAACCGCTCGGCGCCGGAGAAGCCGAGGGGGCCGCGTCCAGTCTCGTTGCCACGGAAGTACGTGGTGCGCAACTCGCCCCACATGTTGTCGTCCAGGCCGTCGGTGCCGAGGGCGCACCGCTCGGGGAACCGGTCCACCGGGGCGCGACCCACGCCGTTGTTCATGTTGGAACGTCCGTTGTGAACCAGCCAGCAGCCGTTGTCCTCCAGCGCCTGCAGGTCGAGGGGCGTCAGGTCGACGCCGTGGGCGAAAATGCTGCCGGGCCGCACCAGGCCGAACTCTTGCAAACGCTCCAGCGGATCCTTCCACTGGCGGTCCTGGCTGATCTCGCGATCGGTGGTGCCTTCGGCCAGGTGCATGTGGATACCGACGTCGAATTTCTCGCACAAATCGCCGAGCAGGGCCAGGGTGCGCTCCTCCAGGGTGAAACTGGCGTGGGCGCCCACGATGGCCTTGAAGCGGGGGATGGCCTCGCCGTCACTGCTGGACGATTCAGCCAACTTCTGCAAGTAGCGGGCGTTCTCTTCCAGGGTTGTGTCGCGGCTGCCGCGGCCGCCGCGGTCGGTGGTTTCGTAGCAGAGGCACGCCCGCAGCCCCACCAGGCCGATGCCCTCCTCGAGCCGATCGAGGGAACCGCCGACGCTGGCCAGACTGGAGTGGTGGTCGAACAGCAAGGTGGTGCCGCACCGCACGGCGTCCCAGGCGCCGGCCGCCGCGCTGAGATAGTTGGACTCGGCATCGAGGGCCCGGTCCAGCGGCCACCAGATCTGGGTCAGGATATCGGTGAAGGTCTGGGGGCGCTGCCGCGGCCGTGGCATGCCGGCGGCGAAGGTGGAGTAGAGATGCGTGTGGCCGTTCACGTTGCCGGGCATCACGGTGGCGTTCTGCAGGTCGATCACTTCATCGTCCGGCGCGGGGGTGAGGTCCGGCCCTCGTTCCACGATCCGGCCGCCGACCACGCGGAGATCCACGTCCTCCACCCGCGGTGACGGATCGGCCGCGAGTTCGGGAGGGAAGTAATCGAGTACGTTACCGTTCTTGAGCAGGAGCCCGGATGTCTGGGCCTGGGATTCGTTGCCGGCTGCAACGCCGCCTTGATGGCTCACCTGATTCCTCCTTCGGAGCCGTTGAATTGCTGTCGCTGGGGGGTGACTCACCGGTCACCATACCACATTCTCGGTACCTGATTGTCCAGTCTTCTTTACCTGATCTTAGCAGGCGAAGCCGCCCCGAAAAACGGGACGGCTTCGTGTTCCTGTCCGACCGATCCGCAACGAATTGCTGCGGAACCTACTCGTCCTCTGCCGGCAGCAGATCGTCCACCGTCTTGAAGATGTTGTTCAGCAGGTATTCGCTCACCACCCAGACGGTGCTGTTGTCGCCGATGCGCAGGTAGGTGCCCGCCTGCTGGTCGTCCACGGCTTCTCGGGAATCACCGAAAGCCAGGTCGATGGTGGAGCCGTCCTGTAGCCGGACCGTCACCGTCTTGACCGGATCGGCCAGGCCGTACGTGGCGGGATCCGCCAGCGGATCGACGATATCCACCGCCCGGATGGTGGCCACCGCGCCGAGGATGCCGTCACCCTTGGTCTTGAGGGCCGCCTTGCGCTGGGGTGCGGTGATTTTCCACTCGTACACCTTGCGGTCGATCTCCGGCTCCATCGCCAGGGAGTCGGGGATGGCGGGGTCCGGTTCCGGAAGCTCAAACTCCTTCACCATGGACACCACGTTCTCACCGTCAGACCAGGTGATGGCCTCGATGTCGTCGCGTTCGAGTCGCTGCGCTTCCAGCTCGAGGAAATGCTTGGACTCGGGCAGGGCGGGACCGCCGTACAGCCCGAGGCTGCTCAGGATCGATTGTCGGGTCAGGTAGACGGCGCTGCTGCCCGGCAACTTGACGAAGTTGCCCTGGGAGCGTTCCGGTTTCTTCCCGATCTCCAGGTTCACCACCGGATCGGACAGTTCGGCCGCGTAGGCGGCGATGGTCAGGGTGGTGCTGTCCGAGAATCCGTAGTCCGGCAGCACCTCGGCGACGTCGGACCGGAATTCCCCGGCCAGGTCGGTCAGGCTGCGCAGCAGACCGTCGACGCGCTGCTGGCTGGCAGGATGGTTGTGGGCGGTCCTGACCACCCAGCCGTCCGGCAGGTTTTCCAGCACCACGCACTCGGCCTGATCGCCGAAACCGATGACGATACGTTCCAGATCGTCCTGGTCGAATTCGCTGGCCAGGAGCGAGGCGGTGTCAGATTGGTTTCGCTGGCGCTCCTGACTGGATTTCATCAGGAAAAAGACCAGGGCCAGAGCCACCAGGACGACAACCAGAAGGATCAGATCACGACTCTTCATCATATCCGTTTCTCCTCCTGTTCTAGGTCTTGGACCTGGTTTGCAGACGAAGCTGTTGCCGGTACATGGCGGCCTCCTTGCGGCGGACACCCACCCGGATGATCCCGTAGATGGCCAGGATCACCGGCACCAGCGCGGTCACCATGATGCGCCAGAACATTTTCTCACCCGCGGTGACCGGTTTGATGACCCGCTGCGTGAGCATCTTGGTCCGGATGGAGATCAAATCCTCGCCGTGGGCCAGATAATCCAGGGCGTTGAGCAGAAGCAAGGCGTTCTGGCCGGCCTGGATGATGGAGTTGTCGAACATCTTGGCGGATCCGAACACCATGAGCCGGGTCGGCGTGGGGTCGAGCCCCGCGATGAAGTCTTCCGGTTCCTGAGCGACCGGTTCTTCCCCTGCCGGCGTCGGCGCGGCCGAGGGATCCAGCGGCCAGTCGGGCAACGGGAAGCTCTCGAAGCTGTCCGGGAACTCGCCCTCGATCAGCACGCCCAGCGGCTGGGGACCCAGGAAATCCTTGCCGGACTCGCTGAAGTGGCTGCCGGGAACCACGCCGTCGTTGTACTCCTCACGCCAGCAGCGGTCGCTGGAGGTCATGAGATTGGTGACCGCGAGTTCCTGCCGGGCCAGCTCGGAGGCGTTGATGTCCAGCGGGGTGCCCCAGAGATAGAGCAGGTTGCTGATCCGGTTGGTGAGTGGTGACTCGGCGTTCATCTGCGACTCGGTCACCAGGATCTGGATGGGCGCCCGGACCGGTTCGCTGGTCTGGAAACGCAGGCCACCCATGTTCTGGGTTCGCGGGATGCTCAGCACCTGCAGGTTCGTGTCCATGAAGTGATCCTGGACCAGGGCCACGCCGAACTTGCCCAGCATATCCTCCAGGCCGGACGACGTGCCGTGGGCGTTCATGGTGAAGCCCCCGCGCCGGGCAGGCGTGTATTCGTACTCGTGGGCCTGCATGGCCAGGATAGTGGGCAGGCCGTTGCTCAGAGCGCGATTGATCTCGTAGACCTGGCGTTCGTTGAGTTCCACCGGGTTCATGATCAAAAGCACCGCGGCGTCGTCGGGAATCCGTGATTCCTTGGTCAGGTCGACGGGCACCACCTGGTAGTGCTCCTGCTCCAGCAGCTGGCGCAGATTGCTGTAGACGTCCTCGGGTGCAGGCGGCTGCATGCCCTGCTGCAGGTACATCATGGCGAGCTGCTGATCGACCTCCTTGGCCGGGGCGTAGAGGGCGATCTTGGGCTTCTCCTCATGGGTCAGCCGGTAGATTCGCGACACCACCTCGTACTCCATGTTGGCCAGGGATTGCGGCAGCACCTGGGGCAGGATCTCCTCGGGATAGTCCTTGTAAGCGATGGTCATGGCGCTCCAGATCAGCTTGACGCCGATCTCGTCCTTGTCCACCGTTTGGACCTGGAAGGGGCGGATCCCCTTGGTGGACAGCGAGTTCTGCATCTCCTCGTCGTCCTGGGGATTAAAGATGGCGTACTCGATCATGCCGTCGGAGGCCCGTTCGTAATCCCGGAGCTTATCACTGATGTCGCGCCCGAGGTTTCGCAGCTCCGTCGGCATGCGATCCTCGGGGGTGATGTACAGCTTCACCTGCACCGGCACCCGCAGCTCGCCGAGGATCTTGGCCGCGGCGGGGGACATGGTGTACAGCTTGTCGCTGGTCAGGTCCAGCCGCGCGCCGGGAAAACTCCCCAGCACCGCGGTGAGCAGGAAGGCGATGGCCAGCAAGAGGACGGTGGCCACGCCGAAAGTGATCCGGAAGTTTGTCCTTTTCTTGCTCATCAGTACTTCCTCCCTTCCAGCCAGAGCGTGTTGAGGGCCAGGAAGACCGCAGTCAGCCCGAGGAAGTAGGTCAGGTCGCCCAGATCCAGCACGCCGCGTTGCAGCGACTGGTAGTGGGTCATCAGGCCCAGGTACTGCTGCAGCGTGGAACCGAGGCCGGCGAACCAGCCGTCGATGGTGGCCGCCACGGCGGAGATCCCGAGCATGAACAGGATGAAGCAGGCCAGCATCCCGAGGATGAAGGCCGAGATCTGCTCCCGGAGCAACCCGGAGGCGAAGATCCCCACGCTCATGTACAACCCGCCCAGCAGAAACGCGCCGATGTAACCGGAGACGATGGCGCCGCTGTCCGGATTCCCCAGGGCGTTGATCATGATGGGGATGGGCAAGGTGCCGAGCAGCGTGACCAGGAAGAAGGTCATGGCGGCGAAGTACTTGCCGAGCATGACCTCCGAAGAACGCATGGGGAAGGTCATGAGCAGTTCGAAGGTGCCGGTCTTCTTGTCCTCGGCCCACAATCGCATGGACAGCGCCGGGATGAAGAAGATGAGGAACAACGGCAGGTTGCCGAAGAAATCACGCATGTCCGCCGTGCCAGACAGGAAAAACGTGGTCATGTACAATCCGCAGTTCAGCGCCAGGAAGACGATGATGAAGATGTAGGCGATGGGACTGTTGAAGTACGCCGTGAATTCACGTCGGAAGATCGTTTTCGTGTTACTCATCTAGGCCACCCCCCTTCCTTCACCCCGCGCCTTGCGGATCAGGGAGATGAAGATGTCCTCGAGGGTGTAATCGGCCTCCGCCTGATCCTTCAGATTGCTGATGGTATTGTCGGCGATCATCCGGCCCTCGTTGATGATGACGATCCGGTCGGTGACCGGCGGGACTTCCTGCAGGATGTGGGTCGAGAAGATGATGGTCTTCTCGCCCGCCAGGCTCTTGATCAGATCACGAATGCCGATGATCTGCAACGGGTCCAGACCGGTGGTCGGCTCGTCGAGGATCAGCACTTCGGGATCGTGGATCAGGGCCTG
>JBDRBC010000047.1:0-2748 GCA_043823125.1 bacterium
GGCCACGCACGAGATGACGCCCGGCATCAAACAATTGAAGGAACTGTACGTCGCCCGCCAGTCCGAGCCGCACACGGCCGAGGACGACTGGAAACCGGAAGACGATTACGCCACCCTCAAGTCCTAAGACCTGGAGTGTTATTGTGGGTTATCCAGAGGGATTGAAAAAGCTGATCAAGGTCGTGGAGTCGACTCGCCCCGAACGTGTGGCCAAGAAGCAGGCCAGCGAGGAATTTCCCGCCCTGAGCATGGATGAGCGCGACGTGGTGCTCAAGAAGTTCCACCCGGACGTGAACGAGGACGGGCGGCGCGAGATCTCGGTGGGCCCGAGCAAGGGTTACCGCATCTGCCACGAGATGGTGGATCTGCTGGAAGCGTACAGCCGGGTCGAGCCGGGCAAGGTCGACCTGTCCCAACCGGACCTGGAGACCGACGTGCTCGTGCTCGGCGGCGGCGGCAGCGGCACCGCGGCCGCACTGCTGGCCCAGGAACAGGGCGCCAAGGTGGTCGTGGCCACCAAGCTCCGCCACGGCGATGCCAACACCATGATGGCCGAGGGCGGCATCCAGGCCGCCACCAAGGGTTGGAAGGACTCGCCGTACTGGCACTACCTGGACATCATGGGCGGCGGCCACTTCACCAACGTGCCCGAGCTGGCCGGCACCCTGGCCAACAACGCCCCGGGCGCCATCCAGTGGCTGCTGGACCTCGGCTGCAACTTCTCCAAGTACGAGGACGGCACTCTGAAGACCATGCACGGCGGCGGCACCTGTCGCAAGCGCATGCACTTCGCCGCCGATATCACCGGCGCCGAGATGATGCGCACCGTTCGGGACGAGGCGCGGAACCGGGCCGACGACATCACCATGATCGAGTTCTCCCCCGCCGTGGAGCTGATTCTCAACGAGAAGGGCCACTGCGCCGGCGCCGTGCTCTACAACCTGGAGACCGAGGAGTACCTGGTCGTCAAGGCCAAGGCGGTCGTCATGGCCACCGGCGGCAGCGGTCGTCTGCACGTGCAGGGCTTCATGACCACCAATCACTACGGCGCCACCGCCGACGGCATTGTCATGGCGTATCGGGCGGGCGTGCCGGTCTGTTACCTGCACACCATCCAGTACCACCCCACAGGCGTGGTCTTTCCGGAGCAGGCCGAGGGCATTCTCATCACCGAGAAGTTCCGCGGCGCCGGCTCCAACCTGGTGAACGTGGAGGGCAAACAGTTCGTCTTCGAACGTGAGCCCAGCGACGTCGAGGCCGCCTGCATCATCAAGGAGTGTACGGAGGTCGGCAGGGGCGTCCCGACACCCACCGGCAAGTTCGGGATCTGGCTCGACAGCCCCATGCTGGAAACCATGTTCGGCGAGGGCTACGTGCAGAAGGAGTTCCCCGGCAAGTACATCATGTACAAGCGGTTCGACATCGACATCAGCAAGGAACCGATGCTGATCTACCCGACGCTGCACTACCAGAACGGTGGCCTGGAATTCCAGGCCAGCAGCGAGACCCAGGTGCCCGGCCTGTTCGTGGCCGGCGAGGTCGGCGGCGGTATCCACGGCGAGAACCGGTTGATGGGCAACTCGTTGCTCGACATCATGGTGTATGGCCGCATCGCGGGCAAGGCCGCCGGGACCTACGCCCTGAACGGCGCCGAGGACGCCCCGCTGAGCCTGGCGCATGTGGAGCGGTACAACAACGAGGTCAAGGCGGCGGATATCGATCCTTCGCGGATCGCGCCGCTGTTGCTACCGGACTACACGCTGCAGCACGTGAAGGACAAGCAGCTGACGGCCAATTACAAGGGGAGTCTGCGGTAGGTTTGTGCAGAGAAAGTACAAAACCCTGTCCGCCTGAGCGGGCAGGGTTTTTTCTTTCAGGATCGCCG
This sequence comes from bacterium, assembly GCA_043823125.1. Lineage (GTDB taxonomy): Bacteria > Krumholzibacteriota > Krumholzibacteriia > LZORAL124-64-63 > LZORAL124-64-63 > JBDRBC01. Next base: position 1,886 of record JBDRBC010000047.1, read on the forward strand.
TCGAGAATCAGAATCCGTAGCTCGCCACGACCAGGAAACGGAACTGGCGATCCACAGCGCCAACCAGGGTTCCAGTGCCGGTCACCGCCTCGACCCACCAGATATGCTCACCCAGACCGAGGACCATGCCCACGGGAAAAACATATTCCGTGCCCGTCACCGTGTCGAGCTGGCTGCCGTCCAGAAAGACCCGGTACCGCTCGGCGCGGGGAACCGCCGTCCAGCGCAGGGACGCCAGAGGCGAGTAGACCCGCCCGCCATGAAATGGTTGCAACGGCTGGATCTCATAACGGGCCTGCACGACCCCCAGATCCGTGGCGCCGGAATCGGTTACAGAAACGGCGGTCGGGGACTGGTTCTCGGCGACATATCCGTCTCCGGGCAAAAAACCGGGATGGACGGCGTACTGTCCGGATTGCAGCCCGGTGAACTGAAACACCCCGCTGGAATCGGACCGGGTCACGCGACCTGGGAGTCCCACACCACTTTTCTCGATGGCCATGCCGGCAAGACCGTGGAAACTCAAGCCGATGGGAACCCCACTCAGCACCGCGCCCCCCAGACTCACCTTGCCAATGAGCCGACCCGCGGCGTTGACGGTGATTGGTTCGAGGTGGATCTCGACCGCGGCGAGGTCGGGATTGGCCTCGGTCACGGTGGCATCGTGCGACCAGGTTCGCGGCCAGTAGCCGGCACGGGAAATATACAACGGGGCGGCTTGCCGGAAACCGCCGCCCGCCGGATCGGGCGCGAATTCGATCTGCCCCACCGCGAAGGCGCCGGCGGAATCGCTCACGTCATCCCCGATGGTGTAGTCGTCACGGTAGGCACCGAGCTGGGGCGAATCGCTCACGAACGCACCC
>JBDRBC010000048.1:0-10429 GCA_043823125.1 bacterium
CTTGTAGCCGGCGTACAGACCCGATTCCGCCCCCTGCCGCGCCACCGTGGCCACCCAGGTGGAGTCGGCACTCAAGTCGCTGCCGATGCGACTGACGTAAGCGCTCGGATTGAGGGCCGCCACCAGGGTCGAGCCGTCCACTCCCTCCCACAGCCCGATGTCGAACGGGATGCCAACCGACGATCCCCAGCTCAATTTCTGGGTCGAGAAGCCCAGCAACCCGCAGTGGGTGGCCACCGACGGCAGGGCGAAACCAAAGCCGAAGCAGTCCGGCAGGAAGACGTCCCGGCTAGTGACGCCGAACTCCCGCCGGAAGAAACCGTTGCCGTACAGGGCGTGCCGGATCAACGATTCGGGCGACGGGATATTGGTGTCCACGGCGTCGAGCCAGCTGCCCACCACGCGCCAGCGTCCGGCCCGGATGTACTGCTTCATCCGCTCGTATTCTTCTGGGTAATATTCCTTGATGAGCTGGTAACGGAAGGCGCCCTCGAAGCTGAACACGTAATCGGGATACTTCTCGAACAGGGCGAAGTTCTCGTGCAGCGTAGCCGGCAAGTACTCGGCGATGGTCTGCTGGATGGTCCAGCGCCACTGGGTGTCCAGGTGCGAGCAGGCGACGACGTGCAGCTCGCCGTGGTTGGCCGCCACGGCGGCGGAGTCGGCGGTGGTGGGTGCGCTCGCCAAGGCGGCAAGCGGCAGGCAGACAGCACATAGCGCCAGAAGTAACATTACCGAGTGAAATAGCCTCATGAGCAACATTACCTCCGCTTCCAGCGATCCAGCAGGACCGCCCCCAAAATCACCAATCCGAGCACGACCTTCTGCGTGTAGCTCTCCACGTTGGTCAGATTCATGCCGTTCTGGATCACGGCGATGATTAAGGCGCCGATGAGAGTCCCGAAGATCCGGCCCTCGCCGCCGCTGAGGCTGGTGCCGCCGACCACCACGGCGGCGATGACATACAGCTCGTACATCAAGCCGTAGGTCGGCGCGCCGCTCTTGAGCTGCGAGGCCATGACCACGCCGCCGAGTCCGGCCAGCATGCCGCAGGTCAAGAACACGAACACGATCACCCGGGGAACCCGCACCCCGGCGAGTCGCGCCGCCTCGGCGTTGCCGCCCACGGCGTAGATGTGCCGCCCGAGCACCGTCCGTCCCATCAACAGGTGCGCCACGAGGTACAGCCCGATCATCAGCAGCACCGCATACGGGATGCCGAGCAACGGGTCCGTCCCCCGGCCGAGATTCACGAAACTGTCAGGCACCTGGTAGAACGGCTTGCCGCGGGAGATGATGTACGCCAGCCCGCTGGCCACCTGCATCATGCCCAGGGTGGCGATGAACGGCGGCACCTTGAAGCGGGTGATCATCAGGCCCGAGAAGGCGCCGCAGCCGCCGCACAGGAGCATGGCGCCGAGTCCGCCGACCAGCATCGGGCCGGCGCCGGCGTCCACGCCACCGAGTCGACCGACGATCCAGGCCGCCACCACCGCCGCCAGGGCGATGAGGCTGCCCACGGACAGGTCGATGCCGCCGGTGATGATCACCATGGTCATGCCCACGGCCAGGATGGCGATGACAGCGATCTGATTGGCGACGTTCAGCAGGTTGTCCTTGAGCAGGAAGGTGGGCCAGCGTCGCGGCGTGGGCGTGATCACCGTGGCGCCGGCCAGCGACTCGAACGTGCCGAGGATGGACCGCACCACCGGCGCGCTCGTCTCCAGGGTGGCCACGTACTTGAGCGCCGTCCCGAAATCGGCGAACCGTTTCATGGCCTGCCGCACCGCCGCCGGATCGCCCACCACTGCCTCGGCCACGGTGATCCGCCGCGCCTGGAGCCGGGTGGTCAACTCCGCGAGGAACAGTTCATCCTGTTCGCCGCCGCGGGCGACGATGAGCACTGAGGCGCCTGGTTCCTCGTCCGCGATCTCTTCCGCCAGCCGCTCCTCTATCCGCTCAGCGAGCTGCTTCGCCGCCCCGGCGCCCGACGGATGCTGCGGCCGCAGGGTCAGGACGGAGAAGTAGACACAGAGCAACACGAGCACGCCCAGCATCCCGTAGGGGGAGAGCCGGCGGCGGGCCGAGCCGACCATGGACAGCGAGGGGAGTTGTGCCCCCATTCGCCCATCAGTCGATTCGTGGTTTTTCTTGTTCACGCTATTATCGCCCATCTTCTACTATTCCAATAAGTTACCCGAGTGTACCCGGGTACGCTCATACGGTTTTCCCGGGTGCACCCATCAGCCAACCGCAAGCGCCAGCAACGACTCCTGACTGGCAGTCGCCATGTCCGTCACCTCGCCACGAATACGCCCCTCGTGCATCACCAGCACCCGGTCGCTCATGCCGAGGATCTCCGGCAGCTCCGAGGAGATCATCACCACCGCCTTACCCTGGGCGGCCAGCTCGTTCAAAAGCAGATAGATCTCGTACTTGGCGCCCACGTCGATGCCGCGGGTCGGCTCGTCGAAGAACAGCACCCGGGCGTCGTTCTCCAGCCAGCGAGCTACCAGCAGTTTCTGCTGATTACCACCGGACAGCTCGCCCGCCAGCTGTTTCGGTCCGGCCAGGCGGATGTCGAGGCTGTCCACGTAGCGCTGGAACACCTCGCCCTCCCCCTGCCGGTCGATCCAGCCGCCGCGAGACCAGTGCCCCAGATTCGGTAGCGCGAAGTTCTCCTGGGCAGGCAGGCCGAGCACGAGCCCTTGCGCCTTACGGTCCTCGGTCAACAGGCCGATACCGTGGTTGATGGCGTCACGGGGGGTCCTGATGTCCACCTCCACGCCATCCAGCAAGATCTGCCCCGCCGCCGGCCGATCGGCGCCGAAAATCAGCCGCGCCAGCTCGGTGCGGCCGGCCCCCACCAACCCGGCGAGCCCGAGCACTTCACCCCGGCTCACCCCGAACGAGACATCCCGCACCGAACCGCCACTCAACCCCCGCACCGCCAGCATCTCCTCGCCGACGGTGGCGGGCTGCTTGGGAAACTCCCGCTCCAGCGACCGCCCCACCATCAGCTCGATCAACCGCTCACGGTTCATCTCTTTCGTTGTCCAGTTGCCTAGCAGCTCGCCATCGCGCATGACCGCGATGCGGTCCGCGAGACTGAACACCTCGTCCAGCCGGTGACTGATGAACACGATCCCGAGTCCCTGCTGCCGCAGCTCATCGATTACCGTGAACAGCCTGGCCACCTCTCGGGAAGTGAGCGCGGCGGTCGGTTCATCCAGGATCAGCAGGCGGGTTTCGCACAGCAACGCCCGGGCGATTTCCACCAGCTGCTGCCGCGCCACATCGAGTTCACCGGTTATCGCCTCAGGATCGATATCGGCTTCCAGTCGCCCCAGAGCCTCGCGGGCGGCCCGGCGTTCGGCGCCGGCGTCGATCACGCCGTACCGCGATCGTTCCCGTCCCAGAAACAGGTTCTCGCTGACGGTGAGTTGCGGCAGCAGGTTGAGTTCCTGATAGATGGCGGTGATGCCGGCGCGGGCGGCGATCACCGGTCCGTCGCCTGCCAGGTCGCGGTCGACTCCGTCGGTCCCGGCCAGGACGATGTCACCCGCGTCGGGGTCCAGCGCCCCGGTGATCATCTTGATCAAGGTACTCTTGCCGGCGCCGTTCTCCCCCACCAGGGCCACGACTTCACCCTGACGGACGACAAGATCGGCGGCCCTGACGGCCACCACGCCGGGAAATCGTTTCGTGAGACCATGTAACCGGAGCAGAGGCACGCCCGGCTCATTCCGTTTCGGTGAGGGCATCTTCCTGCCTGAACAGCTTGCATTCGGTGTGCACGAGAGGGGGTGTCCACGCACCGGTCAAGTACGACTCCACCGCACGGATGGTCTCCCGGCCGATGAGGAGAGGATTCTGGATCACGTCGGCATAGATCTTCCCCTCGGCGATGGCGCGTCGCGCCTCGGGTACGGCGTCGTAGCCGACGATGACCACCTGCCCCAGCTTGCCGGCCTTTTCCACCGCGGCCAGGGCGCCGAGGGCCGAGTCGTCGTTGATGCCGAAGATGGCGTCCAAATCGGGATGGGCCTGCAGCAGGTCCTCGGCGGTGTGGAAGGCCATGTCCTTGACGCCGCGTCCGGTGAGCTTGGCCACCACTTCCACATCCGGCGCGGTGCGGAGTTGCTCCTCGAACCCGGCCACCCGCTCGATGACCGATTCCACCTCGGGATGATCAATGATGGCCACCTGCCCCTGGCCGCCGAGGGCCTCGATGACCGCATCGGCCGCCAGCCGGCCGCCGCCCCGGTTGTCCGAGGCCACGTGACAGACCACCTCCGCGCCCGCGGCCAGCACGGCGATGTCGGCGGTGAACACGGGGATGCCAGCCTCGTTGGCGGCCTGAATGGAGGTACCGATTGATTTGGAGTCGCATGGCGAGACGATGATGGCGTCCACCTGGCGCACGAGGAAGTTCTCGATCTGGTCCTTCTGTCGGGCGACGTCGAATTCACCGGCCTGGATGATCAGCTCGTACCCGCGCTCGTCGGCGGCTGTCTGCAGCCCGACTTCCAGGTCCTGGTAGAAGGGGTGGGTTCGGGTGAGCAGGGAGACGCCGATCACGACGCCGGCGCCTTCGGCCAGCTCGGCGGCGGCTTGCCCCGCCTTGTCGGCGGACTGTCCCTCGCTCCCGCTGTCGCCACATCCGACGAGCGTCCCGGCCAGAATAAGGAGTCCGAAAAAAACCAGGGAAGCCGCTACCGTTCGCATGTCCGCCTCCAGTCCGCGCCGATCCAGGACCCTCGACCCGTGACGGGCCATCCTGACAAACCCTCGCCAGCTTACCCCGGAATGGTCAGATCGTAAACGATGCGGTCGGGCGTCAGGCGCCCAGATCACCGATGCCATCGACAGCACCGAAAAAACGGTCCCGGGAAGTCAAACTCCCGGGACCGTCCGCTGGCTCAACTGCAGAGCCTCAGTCTACCATATCATTTGAGCAGCGTCATCTTCTGGGTCAGGATCTTCTCCCCGAACTGGAGACGGCTGAAGTAGATGCCGCTGGCGACCTGACGGCCGTTGCCGTCACGGCCCATCCAGTCCATCCGGTAGAGTCCCGGCGCGAGTTGATCCTTGACCAGGGTGACGATACGCCGTCCGGTGACGTCGTAGATCGCCAGGTCGACCTGGCCCGCCTTGGGCAGCTCGAACTGGACCGTGGTCTTGGGATTGAACGGGTTGGGATAGTTGGCGCCGAGGGCGAGCCGCGCCGGCGCCTGGGCCCGCTCATCACCGGCATCCGAGAGCATGTCGTAGGCGACGCTGAGCAGGAAGTCGTCCACGCCGGCCTCCACCAGGGAGCCGGAGGCGTCGTCCTGGGCGATGAACCGCACCTGGACCTGGTCGGTCATGTCGACGTAGCTGGAGAGCTCGAAGGTCTTCTGCACCCACAACGCCTCGGTGGTCAGGGTGTGCTCCAGGCTCACCCAGTCCACGCCGTCGTCGGTCACTTCCACGTCCCAGTAATCCTGATCGGGATTGTTGCCGGCGTTGTTGCTGAAGTAGCGCCAGTAACTGATCTCGGCGCCGGTGGCTCCCGCAAGCTGGAAGACCGGTGAAAGGAGCGTGGTCTTGCCGCCATCCACGTCGTTTTCGCCGGCGGCGCCGCCCACCGAACCGTTGCCGGTCACGTAGCACAGGGTGCCGGGCGCCGGTGTGTGATCGTCTTCCATCTGGCACGGGATGCCGCTGTACTCGGTGCCCACTGGATCGGCACATTCCCAGATACCACTCGAGGCGACATCGCCCGGCGCCCCGACGGTCCAGCCGCGGTCGGCTTCCATGTCGTCGAACCAGCCGCCCACCGGGATCTCGAAGAACAGCGTGGTGACGAACAGGGAGTCCAGGGAGATGTCGAGCTGGAATTCCAGGTTGCCCGGCTCGGGATAGGTGGCCAGGATCTCCACCGCGTAGGTCCCCAGGATGCCAAAGCCGCCCTCGGGCACGGTGGCACAGATCCCGTCGGGATCCTGCACGATCACGTCCACGTCGCTACAGGAGAGCACACCGGTCACCAGGTTGGCATCCGAATGCCCGATGTTCCCCAGGTCCACATCCAGGTGGATGGTCTCGCCGGCATCGGCGGTGCCACTGCCGTTGCCACCGATCACGTCGCTGACGGAGCTGTCGACGACCTGCAGCAGTGGCGCATCCACCGTCAGGCTGAAGGTCGTGTCCCAGGTCCCCTGGTCGGCGGTGATGTGGATATCGAACTGGACCACGTGCTGGTCCGGGCAGTCGTGGTGGACCTTGACGGACCACGGAATGGGCGGCGTTCCGAAGCCGCTGGCCGGGATATCCGGGTAGACGATGTCACTGCTGCCGGCCACGTGGGCAAATCCATCAGCGGTGGACAGATAAGCGACCACGTTGGTGGCGGCATCGATGCCGACATTTTCGAGGACGACCTCGAGATCCACCAGTTCGTCGGCGTCCAGGACACCGTCGTTGTTGCCGAGGTAGTCGAGTACCGTATTGGCGGAGTAGCTCAGGTACGGGCCACTCGGCGGCAGGACGGAAACCGTGCCGATGTTGGTCACCATGTTGTAGGCGGTCACCGTCAGGGTGAGGTCCATGGCCGTGTCCGGTGGATCGGCCAGGGTGATCTGGGCGTAGCCGGCGCCGTCGGTGGTGCCGGTGCCGTACAAGGTGCCGCTGGCGTACAGGGCGCAGAGAGCGCCGGCCACACCGGTCACGTTGACGTCGTAGTTGGTCTGGCCGATGAGTAACGCCCCGGAGTGAGCCACCACCATGTCGGATGCCGCCTTGGTGCGCACGGCCACGGACGGATCGCCGAAGATCATCCAGTTCCGGAATTCGTTCACGCCGGTGGAGCCAGTGGCGTCGATCATGTGGCAGGATCCGTTGAACCAGAGGCCGCCGACGGTGCGTTTCTGGTCGGTCACCAGCAGATCGGCCACCTCGTCCTGGGCGTACATGGGCGGATCCCACGACTGGCTGATGTAAGACATATAGGTGGCGATGGCGCCGGTGGGCGTGCCGCCGTTGCTGGCTCGGAGCCACGCCTCGCCGAAGCAGGTGGTGCCGGTGAAGGTGCCGTTGTTGCACGCCACGCTGCAGATGAACGGCAACATGTTGTCGTTGGTCAGGGCGTCGACGTTGGTGTTGCTGAAGCCGGTGGTCGACCAGGCGGTGACACTGCCGTGGCCGGTGTAGTTGCCGATGCCGCGCCCGGCGTTCACCGCTGTGGTCACCTGGGCCGCCGTGGCGCCCGGATCATAGATCTGGTCCACGCCAAGGTACCCGTAGCCCAGCAGGTCGGTACGGATGTTGTTCAGGTGCTCGTAGTCGTATTCGCCGAAGTGTCCCGGCCCCTCATTGGAGGCGACACCGAAGCCGTACTGCGGCCAGGTGGCGCCGACGACCTGGTCTCGCTCGTAGGTGATGGTCCGATCCACCTGGGTCTGTACGTGGGTGGCGTTCTCGGCGCTGAACCGACCCACGAAGATATCGGGGTAGCTGTCACCGCCGGCAACCAGCGAGTAGACCGGATCGGAATCCGAACTCGGCTTCGGCATCTGGGTGTCGTCACCCACCAGCAGGACATAGGCGATGCCGTTGGAGTCGTACTCGTTCTGGATGTAGGCCTGGATCAGGGTCCAGGTGGAACCGACCGTGCCGAGCCCCACGATGGTGGTGGGCAAGCCCTTCTGGTTCTTCCACTCCACCAGCGGCTGCATGGCGCCGAGGAATGCGTCGTAGCTGATGATGAGCATCCCGCCCGCTTCCATCACGGGCGTGTAGCGGTCGTCGCCGTAGTTGAGGAAGTGATTGGCATACAGCTCGTCGAACTGGGGATCCAGCTTCTCGAACGGCCTGGTCCGCTGCAGGACGTTGACCCGTCCCGGACCCACCGGCGCCACCTCGACGGTCAGCCGGGTGTAGACCCGCAACGTGTTCGTGGCCGGGGTGTAGCGGAAAACGTTGGCGTCCACCACCAGCCCACGGTAGTCACGGATGATGTGGGGCGGATCGGTCTCCACGATGTCCCGCGGATAGGTGCCGCTGGTCTGGTAGAAGCGGTCGAAGGTGTAAGGCACCTTATCGGGATTCACGCTCCGGAGCAGGTTGCCCTTGGACGGCGCTACCGGCAGGTCGGTGTAGTCGACATATTCGGAGGCGATGACGGTCACCGCCATCTCCATGTCATCGGGAATGATGATGCTGCGCCGCACGTTGGGCAGGGCCGGGAATCCCAGATCCTGCGCCATCCCCTCCCGGTCCAGGAGGATCCGGTAGTAGGTCTTGCCATCGATATCGACGGGATCGGCCTCGAAGCCGCCCACGGTGATTTCGAGCAGTGTGCGCTGGCCGTCGGACTCGAGCACCCGGACCACTGCCGGGTCTCCGCCCAGGTCCATCCATTCCGCCCAGGCCGGGCCCGCGATCAATAGCAATAAAAAAGCCAGCAACACTTTCTGGAACAACCGGTTGCTGGCGCCAAGCAATTGGCAAGACCTCATGGGAAACCTCCAGTTTGGTCATCGGGTTTCAAGCGAGAACATGTAAAAGGACAAAAATCCGACGGTGATTTTTGCCATGCGCCCGGTAATTTTACCACATAATGGGCGGGGGGACAACGAAACACGAGATTCTGGCCGGATGTCAGCAGTTGGGGACCTTTCGACCTGACGATACTTCTTGCTGCCCTCTCGCAACAAGGCGCCGGATGCTACCATCCGGCGCCTAGCCTGTCTTCATCGAGTTAATCCGTCAATCCATCAAAAACGGGGTGATCGCTCACGGCTCCAGAGCCAATCCGAAGTGATCACCCAGCACCCAGTGGATGGTCCCACGCATGGCTTCGTGGTCGAACCGGTACGGATCGAATCCCCACAAGACATCGCCCTGGGCCACCGGCTTGGTGTCGTCGTGCTTGTGCGAGACGATGCCGAGCACGTGTCCGGTAGTGCGGGTACGCCAGTCGGGAGCGAATGAGTGGTCTCCGCAGTGATCGAGCATCGCCTGCTGGTCGGCCAGGAACGGCGCCGGCCAGTCGGGATTGCCCAGATCGTTCTGCAGGTCGTCCACCCAGTCGAACCGGCTGTAGATGCGGAACATGGTCTCCGCGCACGGGTCGGCGCCGCACTGTTGCGGCGACCACGGCGTGGTCCTGTCGGAGATGTTCCCGTCGTAGATCTCGTCTTTACCCCAGGCGTAGACACCGAGTTCATCTCGATGGGTGGTGTCGAGATCCCGCCAGTCGATGGTGGTCTCGGTGAACATGGTGTCCGGGATGGCCGACGGGGCGTGGACGGTCTTGAAGTCACCATCCAGGAGCAGCGCCTTGACGCCGGAACAGGCTGCGCTCCGGGCATAGTTGCCGATGCTCCCCATACCGATTTGCCCGTACACGTTGTACCGAGGCGTCACCATGTCGAGCATGGCCAATCCCATGCCGGCATACGGATACCGCTGCGTTCCGCGCAGCACGGTGCTGCCGTCCGGCAGTTCCTGTTCACCGAATCCGATATAATAGGTGTCCGGTCCGATACCCATGATTTCCTCGTCGGTATCGAAGATCCACGGAATCATCCAGTTCTTTTCCTCGATGAACAGATTCATCACCCGGCTGCCGGCCAGCAGCAGATTGCCCGCATGTTGCTGATACGAGATGAGCCACTGATACGGCTGCCTCCCGTTGACCGCCGGCTTGAACTCCATCCAGGTGTGATTACCCACGGAATACCGTGAGGTCCAGATGACCGAGCGGTAGTTCACCAGGTCACGGAAACCAGGCAGTTCTTCCTCGGTGTCCATGACGTGCGAACTCCAGCTGAACCCGGCGACGCCGCCGCTGCCGGTCAGCACGTCCTCCCAGAAGGCGTCGCGGTATTCGTCCCGGTCCAGCGGCGTACCGTCGCTCGCCGGCCAGGCGTTGCTGATCTTGTCGTTTACATCATCCACCAGCAACAGCGGCAGCTGATCCTGCGGCGATGGAACCGGGATGACCTCCAGCGACCACTGCACCCGGGTCAGCTGGTTGAAGGTGTCCCAGCAGTGTACCGTGAGCATGTGAATGCCCGAACTGAAAATGATCTCGGGAGCTCCCAAGTGTTCCGGGGTCAAACCTGGCAGATCATTCCAGCCGGGATCGTTCGGGTCGTCCGGGTCGACCAGGTCCCAGCCCCAGCGATAGGCGTCGATCTCGCCGCCGTAGTGGCTGGCGTCGCCCATCCAGGAGAAGTTGACCGGCTGCCCCTGGGCGATCTCGTCGGCGAACTGCGCGCTCTGACCGGTGGCCTGATGGGTACCGAGATAGAACTCATGGATGGTCAACACCGGTGTCATCGTAACATCGACATAGGTGTTGACCACGTTGCGGCCGTACTCGCGATCGATGCTCACCGCGCCCGTCGTGTCCATGGTCTGGATGGCGAACAGGTAGTGG
>JBDRBC010000049.1:0-21104 GCA_043823125.1 bacterium
GCGGCTTCCTTCAGACCCCACCTCGCGATGGCAGCCCTTGCCGTTCGGCTAACAGTTCCCCCTGTCGGGTCTGTAGAGGACGTGCACCTCCAAGTGGGTGCGCCCTGCCGGGCGCACCGCAAAAAAAGCAACCCCTCTGACGAGGGGCTGCTTACTGTACGGAGGAAACGGTGGTGACTAGTACATGCCGTCCATGCCACCCATACCGCCCATGCCGCCGCCGGACATCGGCATGTCCTTCTTGTCCTCGGGTTCATCGGCGACGCAGGCCTGGGTCGTCAGCAGCATGGCCGCGATGGAGGCGGCGTTCTGCAGCGCCGAACGAACCACCTTGGCCGGATCGACGATACCGGCGGCCATCAGGTCCTCGAACTCCATCGTGGCGGCATTGAAGCCGATGTTCCCCTTCTTCTCCTCGCGGAGACGGGCGACCACCAAAGAACCTTCCTTGCCGGCGTTTTCGGCGATCATGCGAACCGGTTCTTCCACGGCGCGGGCGACGATGTCGCGACCGACCGCTTCTTCACCCTCCAGCTTCACGGCCTGGATAGCGGCCTGGGCCCGCAGCAACGCTACGCCACCGCCCACGACGATGCCCTCTTCCACCGCGGCACGTGTGGCGGAAAGTGCGTCCTCGACGCGGTGCTTCTTTTCCTTCATCTCGGTCTCGGTGGTGGCGCCGACCCGGATCACAGCCACGCCGCCGGCCAGCTTGGCCAGACGCTCCTGCAGCTTCTCCTTGTCGTAGTCACTGGTGGTGTCATCGATCTGCTGACGGATCTGGGCGATACGGGCCTTCACATCGGCGCCCTTGCCCTTGCCGCCCACGATGGTGGTGGTGTCCTTGTCGATGGTGACCTTGCTGCAACGCCCCAGGTCCGCGGTGGTGGTGTTCTCCAGCTTCAGACCGGCGTCCTCGCACATGACGCGACCACCGGAGAGGATGGCGATGTCCTCGAGCATGGCCTTGCGACGGTCACCGAATCCGGGCGCCTTGACGGCGGCGATGTTCAGGGTGCCGCGCAGCTTGTTGACCACCAGGGTGGCCAGCGCTTCGCCCTCGATATCCTCGGCGACGATCAGCATCGGCTTGCCCATCTGAGCGATCTTCTCGAGAATCGGCAGCAGGTCCTTCATGTTGCTGATCTTCTTGTCGTGGATCAGGATGTACGGATCGTCGAGTTCGACCCGCATCTGCTCGGCGTTGGTCACGAAGTACGGCGAGAGGTAACCGCGGTCGAACTGCATGCCCTCGACCACGTCCAGCTCCATCTCCATGCCCTTGGCCTCTTCCACCGTGATGACGCCGTCCCTGCCGACCTTGTCCATGGCGTCGGCGATGAGCTGGCCGATCTCCATGTCGTTGTTGGCGGAAATGGCGGCGACCTGTGAGATGATCTCCCTGTCCTTGACCGGCTTGGCCTGCTTCTTGATGGCCTCGACGCCGGCCTCGGTGGCGATCTGGATGCCGCGCTTCATGAACATCGGGTTGGCGCCGGCGGCCAGGTTGCGCAGCCCCTCGTGGATGATGGTCTGGGCCAGCACGGTGGCGGTGGTCGTGCCATCACCGGCCACGTCGTTGGTCTTGGACGCGACTTCCTTGACCATCTGGGCGCCCATGTTCTCGAACGGATCGGAGAGCTCGATTTCCTTGGCGATGGTGACGCCGTCGTTGGTGACGACGGGGGAACCGAACTTCTTATCGAGGATCACGTTGCGGCCACGAGGGCCGAGGGTGATCTTGACCGTGTTGGCGAGTGCGTCGACGCCTTTTTTGATCCTGGCGCGCGCGTCCTCGTCGAAACGAATCATCTTGGCCATGTCACGTCTCCTTTATACAGCGGGTCGCGACCCGCAGTTGATCTCGCGCGCTGCCGTTACAGAATGGCCAGCACGTCGCTCTCGCGAAGAATGAGATAGTCTTTCCCCCCAACGGTCACTTCCGTGCCTGCGTACTTGCCGTACAGAACGACGTCGCCCTTCTTGACCTCGGGCTTGATGCGCTCACCTGCGTCATTGGTCTGACCGGGGCCCACCGCCACGATCTTGCCCTGCTGTGGCTTCTCCTTGGCGGTATCCGGAATGATGATCCCGCCCTTCATGCTCTCGCTCTCCAAAGGCTCCACGATCACGCGGTCGGCCAGCGGTTTGATAGTCATGGCCATCGTTTCTCCTCCTTCCCAGATTTTCTGTTTCTGGACTCGAAAAGTAGTATTAGCACTCTCACTGGTTGACTGCCAATGCAGCCGTCAATATAAACAGATCACCAGGAGTGGCAAGGAAAAATATGTCGGAAAAGCAAGAGGCGCCATCACGACTGCCATCGTGTCATGACGGTCTCAATCTATTGCAATATAAATTGATACTAGGCTCGGTGGGAAACCCAAATGCGCACATGGAGACGATCGTAACCGGAGCCCCGCTACTCCGGCTTCAACTCGAAGGTGGTTTCACGGAACAGTTCGCGGTCCACATAGACCCGGAAGAAATAGATTCCCGGCTCCCGGTTCTTACCGGCGGAAATGTTCAGACGCGTATCCAGATAGAATTCCGGGGTCTCTGATTCCTGACTCTTCTGCCGCAGATAACTGAAGTCCTCGGCCTTGCGCCACTGGATATCGGTCACGTACCCGGTATCGATTTCGGTGAGTTCGACCTCGGCGTACTTGCGGAAAATCTCCGCGCCGTCCGGCTTGAGCCAGACCAGGTGGATGGAATAGGTCCGTCCGGTTTCCAATCCCTGGAACTTGACGAACGCACCGACATAGCCGCTCTCGGTCATGGAGAATTCCCGCCCGGGGTTGAGCGGCTTGCCACTCCTGCTCACCCGGCGACACAACACCACCTCGGCCTGCAACTGATCGGTAGCTTCCGCGGCCGATAGTCCCGTGTCCTGGTGAATCGCTTGCCCATAATCTTGCTCGCAGCCGCCATAAAAAACGGCGACTGCGAGCAATACGATCGAGCGGATTATCCGAACTTGCCGCCCGTGCATCGGACTCCCTTCACTGGCCCAAGTTCGGGCCGTTTATCTCCTCGCTACTTCAGGAGCAGCATCTTCTGGGTCAAGCTCTGCTTTCCCGTGTTCAGGCTGTAGAAATACAACCCGGAGGAAACGCGAGCGCCACGACCATTGGTACCATCCCAGATCACGGTGTAGGTGCCCGCAGCGTGGAAGCCCTGGGCTAGAGTGTCCACCAGACGCCCTTCTACATCGTAGATGCGCAGCGAGATATCCTGATCCCGCGGCACCGCAAACTGGATCTTCGTCCGCGGATTGAATGGGTTCGGCTGGTTTTGTGCAAGCGATAATCTGACGGGCGGAGCTCCCTCCACCGCCGACAGGTTATCGATGGTGAAGTCGCCGTCGGAACTGTCCTCCCCAGGATTTGCAGCCGCATCGAGACAGACGACCTTGATGCGACAATTCGGTTCGCTGGCAGACGGCACGTCCCAGGTCCAGGATCCGTTCAAGGCTCCGGAGACCAACGTGTCGGGCCAGGAAACGCCACTGTCCGTGGAGAGGATGATGTGCGTCAAGACCACGCCGAAGTTGTCGTCTGCATCCCACTCGATGGTGTAGACGTGTCCGGAACCACCCTGGATCGCCTCGCCACCGTTGGGATCCGTTACGCTCACGGTGGGCGACTCGGTATCTTCACCGCTGAACAGGAAACCGGTGAGGGAGAAATCGTCTACCCCGGCTTCGACCACTGACCCCGAGCCCTCATCCGAAGCGATGAAGCGGAAGCGGACAGTGCTGGTCAGGTCGATGTGATCCGAGAGTGAGAAATTGAAGGTCTCCCAGCTCCGCTGTGAGGTCTGGGTGTTCTCCAACCTTTCCCACTGGACGTTATCATCGGTCACTTCGACGATCCAGTAATCCTCGCCGGGAGCATAGCCGGTGTCGTTGCTGTACCATCGCTTGTACTGCACCGTGACCGAACTGTATCCGGTCAGGTCGAACCACGGACTCAACAAGGTCGTCTTGCCGCCGTCCACATCTTCGGTGCCCTGCGAGGATCCCGGCGGATCGTTGCCGGTGATGTAGCAGTTGACTCCCGGGTCCGGCGTGGCATCGTCTTCGGGTTGTATCTCGGTGGCGCCGTCGAAAACGCCGTTGGGGTCGACCCGCTCCCAGATGCCGGACGAGGCGTCGTCACCGGTATCACCGACCGTCCAGCCCTGATTGCTCTCGAAATCATCCCCGAAGATGGTGACCACACCACCCACGTAGAAACTGTAGGTGCTGAACGGGGCGCCACTCGGTGCCGCCGACTCGTTGGCGGCGACATCCACGGCGGTCACCCAGTACTGCACGATGGAGCCGGTGGCCTGACCGGGGATCTCCGCCTCATACAGGCCTGTGGGCGGATCGATGGAAGTTAGGGTCACCTCGTGGGGTCCGCCCGAGGTGGACGACGTGTAGTAGAAATGCACATCCGAGACTCCGGACAGATCGGTGATGTTGGTCTGGATGACGTATGGCCCTACCGTATCGTCCGTGTGCGGATGCTGGGTGGTGTTCAAGATGTACGGGCCGAGAATGTCGTCCAGGGAGAAATCCAGAACCGTGGTGCCGTCCTCGACGATGGTCACGCTGGTCACGGTGTCCGGCGCAAAGCTCTCGTGGGACGCGATGACCGTGAACTGGCCAACGGGGACGCTCCCGCTGTAGAAACCGTTCTGGGCCGTGTACAAGGTCCGGCTGGCTTCCATGACTTCGATGGTGACACCCTCGATGGGTGTACCACCACCCGTGGCGTTGGTCACGTCACCCGCCAGGGTGCCGTGGGGCTGCAACGCGTAGGTCTCGAACGCGATGGCCCGGGTTCCGTTCAGGATAGCCGCGCCGGCGGCATAGTCGGCCCAGTAGGTGTAAAGCAACCCGTCGGAGCGATCGTCATTCTGGATCCCCACCGTGGCGTAGCCATCGGAGGAATCGTTGTTGTTCACGGTCTGGTACTGGCAGACGATCCGACCGTCGCCCGTGGCGGTGCCGTGATACGCCGGATCGTACAGGATCACCTCGAAGGTGTTGTAGCTGTTGGTCGTCCGGACGCGGCAATCGTCCCACTGCACGACGAATCGGTGATTGCTCGCGTCGTACCAGTAGTAGACCCCGCCGCTGATGTACAGGTCGTCCCAGAAGGCGGCGATCATGGCGTCGGGGCCGCCGGCGCACGGCAGGGTCTTGTTGTACCAGTGCTTGAGATAGGTCCCGCCCATGGCCAGCCAACCGTTGGAACAGACCGAGATCTTGTCGTAATTCTTGCCGTAGAACGGGAAGTCGAACGGCAGGTTCACGATCCGCGTGTCGTCCTGCTCGTACCCGAAATCGGTCAAACCCACGCTCGTGCCGGAACCGCCCGAACCGGGCGCGATTTCGACCCAGTTGTAGATCGGTGCGCTGTCGTAGGTCACATCACTGTTGTCGAAGGCATAGTAGCCGTAGTTGTCGGGGCCGACCGGATCGTCGCTGCTGGCGCTGCCTACCGTGGTCTGGAAGATCACCGTATCGCTGGCGCCGTCGGTGAAGTCCATGATCATCTGGAACGTGGCCAGGTGACCCTGGAAACAGCCGCTGTCGATGGAGATGGTGAAACGATCACCGAGGTTCTCGCCGGTTCCGCCAACAGCGATGGATCCGTAAAGACCCGAACCGTCGCTGACGTCGACCCAGGGACTCTGGGAGTAGAGGTAGGCGTTGGCGCCGCTGATGGCCTCGCTGCCCCCATTGCGGACCTCGATACTGAGATCACCGGTTTCCCCCGGATCGAGGCTGCCGCCGGCACCGGTGAAGGTGTATCCCTCGGCTGTGAAGGCGGCGCCGGCCGCGGTCATTTCGATCACGTTGGTCCAGGTATTGCCGCCGGAAGCGGTCTCGAGTTGCAGCAGGAACGTGTGTCCCGCCGGGGCGCTGCCACCGAGTGCGAAGACGTAGTCCCCGCTACTCCAGACCGAACTGCCAGATCCGATGTCGCCGAAGGACCGATTCTCGGTGACGACGTTGATATACGGATCGCTGCAGGTCAGGATCCCGGTGGTGGCGTAGGCCGTGCTGCTGCCGAGATTGGTGACCTGCACCGCCAGCTCGAAGGTCTCACCCGGATTGACCAGACCGTCACCGTTGCCATAACTCTGACCGCTGGAATCGTCGTCCAGAGCGTGGTTCGTGTAGGCGACATGCGAGGTGACCGAACCGAGAGTGATCGTTCCCTGGTGGGGCACGAAGTTGTGCTTCATGGCGGTCACGTGCAAGGTGCCGGCGGTGTGGGAATCGAGCGGCAACGCCACCGTACCGCTGGCGTCCGTATACCCGGTCTGCAGGATCTCGCCGTCCTTGTACAGGGCGACCTTGGTGCCGGGGATGGGAATGGACCCGTTGCCTTCCACCGTCACGGTGACACCGGCGGCGCCAACGGCCAGGCTGGCGGGATAGCTGACATTGAGGTCCTTGGGCGCGGAGGTGTACATCTCACAGCCGGGATCACCGATCAACGTATTCCAGGTACACCAGATCGTCACCGAGTTGGGTGAGTTGTCCTGGTAGTTGTTGTACATCTCCACCTTGCCGTAACTCAGGGCCGGGCCGACCCGAAAGTCGCCCGAATTAAGCACGCCATCGATGATTCCCTGGAAGAAGCAGTTGTTCTCACGCGTATGAGTACCAAGGGTCGCCATGCCGATACTGGCCATGGCGCCACCGCTACTCGAGCGCACGATGGCCTCGGTCCGGCAGTTGGTATCCGAGGCGAAGGAACCGGTGTCGCAAGTGGTGATGACGGCGAACGGCAGTTTCTCGCCGTTGCCCAGACTCTCGAGATCACCGGTAGAGATACCGCTCATGCCGTAGTAACCGCGGTAGGTGAGCAAGGTGCCGCCACGCGCGAACTTGCTCAACATGGTGCTGCCGCTGGAACTCCAGACGGTATCGATATCGGCGTAGCCGAGACCCAGGAGCTGGTGTTTCACCCACTGATTGACATGGATACAGCTCTCACCGGAGGAAGACGGATCACCGGCGAGGGCGGCGCGTGAGAACCAGCCCGGATCGTTGGTTAGCCAGGGATCGGTCTCGTAATTGACCACCTTGTTCACGATGGTATTGAGATCCGTGATATCCCGGATGGAGATCCGGCCGATATGGATATCAGGAAGGTTGTCGGTGCCATCCAGTTTCGTGTACTCGTGATCGCCTTCGCCACCGTACCCGGAAACTGACTCGGTCCAGGTGGGAATCACGTAGGAACCGGTGGCGTCGCCCACCAGGCAGACAAACTCCAGGGGCGTGGAGTAGGTGTTGCACGCCGTCTGGATATACGATTTGATGGCGGTTCTGCTGGTGCCTGTTTCGGAAGTGGTCGCCAGAACCACGTTATACCCCTGGCGCCGGCGCCAGTCGAGCAACGAAGTCAGACCGGAAATGACCGAGGCGTTGTCGGGGCAGATGTACAGGAAGGAACCCGGACCCACCGCACCCTTGCTGCTGTCATAATTGACGATCATGTTTCGATACATCGTATCGAAGGACTCGACGATGAAATCGTGCTCCATCGGCCTGGCGTTGCGACTGTCAGATCCGGTGAAGGTGATCTCCACGGTCTGCTTGCAGGTCACCTCGACCTGGCCGGTGGCGGGATCGTAACGTACGGGATTGAAGATCACCGGCACCACCCGTATATCCCGCATGATGGCGGGTTCACCCACGGTCAGCAGGGGGGTGTCGCCGAAGCCTTGACGTTTGTAATAGTCGGCATCCAGCACGAAGCTCTTGCTATCATCCGGTTGCAGTGGGAGTAACTTGTAGCCCGACAGGGTCTTGACCTCCGTGGCGACGATCCGGGCCTGCACGCCCTTGCCCTCGGGCACGGCAATCAGTCGGGTCAGCTTCGGCAAGCTCGGCTCGCCTTCAGCCCCAAAATACCCTCCTCCGAGGATGGACAGCTGCTGGTAGGTATCGCCCTCCACCTCGAAATCGCTGCGGACCAACCCCGGGAGTTCCATTTCCAGGGTCAAAACATCACCACTGTCTCTTGTCACCTGGAACGCAGGGGCGACGGTCCCCTCACCCGGCAACAGGGTTACAGTGCTGCCGGCATCGGCCGCTAGACCGATCCCGGCAATCAGACAAACCACACAGAATATTAGGTAAGTACACAGGTATCTGCGCATTGCCGCCTCCGTCCGTCGATTATGCTGGGATGCAGGAGAATCCCTTTTCCCGGCGATGTCTGGGCTTGAAGATGAAGTTAACCATACAATTATACCGCATATTGCGCCGAGGGTGTGAGCATATAATCTGTTCGGCTTAATAGCGCGGTCGAATCAGAGTTCCGCCTGGTATCATGGAGTATCTTTTACGGAGGATTTCAGTTGCACCCGGCGAACTGTCCACTTTTTGCTGCATATCCACAGCAAAAACGAAATATTACCGGAATATTCGGAGTGAATGAAATACGAGCGTAGTTTCCGGCACCTGGCCTGTGATATAATTATAGGCTACATCATGCAACTGAGGGATTCAGGACAGGATCAAGGGGAGGAATCCGATGAAAAATTGCTCAATTGGTGTCATTTGCGTCATTCTAGCCGGTATTTCAGGTTTGGCCTCGGCCACCGTGATACACGTGCCAACCGAGTATCTGCAGATCCACGACGCAGTGCAGGCGGCCGGCTACGGCGATACGGTTCTGGTGGCGCCTGGCACCTATTATGACTGCACCCATGAGACGGAGGGCCCAGGCAGCACGCCGGCCTGTGTCATCATGAAGTCCGGGGTGACCCTGCGGGGTTCCGGGCCGGATGCAACCATCATAGATGCAAAGGCCTGGGATACCTTCGGTAATGGCCGCGGAATCTTCGTGGAGCTGGTGAGTGACTGCCGGATCGAGAATCTCCAGGTCACGGGGGCGTACGCGGATGTGTACGGCGCCGGGATCCTGGCCAGGCAAGTGGACAACACCATCGAGATCACCGACGTCAAGATCTACCGGAACGGTGACGGCGGCGTCATCATCATCAACAACGCCGATCCCGTCCTGACACGAGTGGATTTCATCGACAACTCCGCCAAACTCGGCGGCGGCCTGGCGGTGGAGAACAACAGCGATCCGACCGTGGTGGATTGCACCTTCACCAAAAACAGCGCCCCCACTGCCGGCGGAATCATGGTGCGCACCAGTTCCGATCCGTCCTTTTCCGGCTGCCTGATCGAGAACAATTACGTGAACACCTTCGGAAACGGCGGCGGCGTGGCAGTGCAGAATTCCAACGTCGTCTTCACCAACTGCCAGATCATCAACAACAATACCGAGGGGAACGGTGGAGGCATCTCCTTCGTGGGCGCAACCGGTTCCATGACGGACTGTACGGTGGCGAACAACGAAACCTCCGGTTCCGAAAGCGCCCTCGGCGGCGGGATCTTCATCGACCAGTCCCCCATCACCCTGACCAACGTCCTCGTGTACGGCAACAACGCCATCGGTAAGTTCGCTTACGGCGGCGGTATCTACGTTGATGACCAGCCCGCTCCGACCATCGAGAACTGTACAGTGGCCCGCAACCATGCCAAGGGGCTCTTCGCCGGTGGTGGCGGCATCTACTGTGACGACGACGCCAACCCCACCATATCCAAGTGCATCCTGGCCTACGCCGTGGTCGGCGCTGGCCTCGGCTGTGACACGCCGGCCAATCCCACCGTGTCCTGCACGGACATCTACGGCAACGAAGGCGGCGACGCCGTCTGCGGCATCGACGGTGGCGACAATTTCTACGCTCTCCCGCGTTTCTGCAACACTCCCCCGACGGAGTATTACCTCGGTGAGAACAGTCCCTGTGCTCCCGGCAACCATCCGAACGGCCCCACCACCTGCGGCGGCGAACTCATCGGCGCCCTACCCGTCGGATGTGGATTCATCGGTGTCGGGGAAACGCCTGCAATCCAGGCGAAACTCCTCGGAAATTCCCCCAATCCATTTAATCCTCAAACCCACATCTTTTTCGTGCTCGGCGAAGAAGGACCTGCTACTGTGCGCATCTATGACGTGCGCGGTCAGGCAGTAAAGACCCTGTCACTGGGTCGTTTACCTGCCGGTACGCACCAGGTTCTCTGGGACGGGACGAACGACGTGGGCCGTGATGTTTCCAGCGGCGTGTACTTCTACGAGCTGCAGGCATTCGGCGAGAGATTAACCCAACGAATGGCGCTGATTCGATGAAACAAATTACAGTGATGTTCGCCCTCGGGACCGGCCTGCTGGCCCTGGTCGGTCCCGCGTGGGGTGCTGTGGGCCCCACCACCGTGCTCGACTACGCTGTCAGCGAGGAATTCCTGCCCAACCAGTGCATCGTCAGCTTCGAACCGCCGGCGTCGGGCCCGGAAACTCCTCCGGTCTTCACTGCCGAGGAGTTGCCAGCCGGTGCCCCCCGCCACTGGTATCATCTGGTGCCTTTGCCACAGGATGCCACTCAGTACTCCCTGCGAGTGCTGACCGGCGGCGACGCCGTCACCTTGAACCAGCCGGTGGCGATCCAGACCCTGCGGGGTGTGCCCGTGGCGGTCATCGATCTTTTCGGGCCCGATGGCGACGCCATCCAGGTCGCGGTACAGCACAACGGCACCTGGAATCCCGCCGCGCGGCAATCCGAGCGTCTCGGTGCAGAGGCTTTCGCCTCCACCCTGGGGTTGAGCGGACCGGCTCAGTTCGGATCCACCACCAGCCAACAGGGTACGGGCAGTTACGTCATCATCACCGCCCCCGCCTATGCCGATGCCGTTGCCGATCTGGCCGACTGGAAACGCCGCAAGGGCTTTCCTGTGGTCCTGGTCACCACGGATGTCACTGGCAATTCCAACTCGGACATCAAGGATTGGCTCCAGACCGCTTACGACAGCTGGGACCAGCCACCCGCGTACGTCCTGCTGGTGGGTGACGTGGCCGATCTCCCCACCTGGACCTTCAGCGGCAACGTGAGCGATCATCCCTACGCCTGTCTGGACGGGGACGACTGGCTGCCGGACATCATGGTTGGACGTTTTTCCGTGGCCAGCGCCTACGAAGCCGAGACGTTCGCCAACAAGACCGTCATGTACGAGCGGGACCCGTACGTGGAAGCCTCCGTGCCGTGGTTCACCCGTGCCCTCGGCGTGGCCGGCAACAGCGGCTCCACCACCCCCATGAGCACGGTGCGGTGGTGTGGTGAACAGCTCGAGAGTATCGGGTTCGAACCCGCCGCCGGCGTGTACTACGCCCCCCCCATCTACGACGACTGGTACGGGGACGCCGAGATCGACTCCGTCCTGGAGCAGGACGGCGCCTCCATCGTCGTGTATCGCGGCTGGGCATACGGCATCGCCGGCTGGCAACCGCCCGAGTTCACCGTCGCCCACATTCCCGGGGTCGAGAACGGGCGCATGACGCCGGTAGTGTTCAGCATCGTCTGCCACACGGGCGATTTCGGGCACGCCGATGCCTGTTTCGGCGAGGTTTTCACTCGCCAGGGTACCCCGACCGCCCCCAAGGGCGCTGTGGCCTTCGTCGGCAACGGCGAGCACTGGTCCACCACCAGGTTCAACGATGCCTTCGCCTACGCCTACTTCCAGGAGATCATCGATCCGCAGATCACCGACCTCGGCCAGCTGATGATCGCTGGCAAGCTGAAGTTCATGGAGATGTTCCCGCTGGAATACGAATCGGATAATCACGGAGAGGCCTCGGTGGAATTCTACTTCCACATCTACAACCTGCTCGGTGATCCGGAACTCAACTTCTGGAAATCGACACCGGTGGCCCTGGATGGCACCCATGTGGCGTATCTGGCACTGGGCGCCAACTATCTCCAGGTGAGCGTGACCGACGAGTTCGCCACCCCCTTGGCCGGCGCCCGCGTGGGCGTGGTCCAGGAGAGCACGTTGCTCGGTTACGGATTCAGCGATGGCGGCGGCGCGGCCCGTATTCCACTGACCGCAGTGAGCGACGGCGCCAACGTGGCGGTGACGGTGACCAAACCCGGTCACATCCCGTACGAGGGCGTCATCAATATCGACGATGGCAGTACGGCGTTCGTGGCGGCGGCCACGGTCGCTCTGGACGACGACACGACCGCACCGAGCGACGGGAACGGCGACGGTATCGTCAACCCGGGTGAAACCGTCGAGGTCACGGTGACCGCGGCCAATGGCGGTTCCGGTAGCGCCACGGCGGTGAGCGCCACGCTGAGCAGCGAGGGGCCGGTGACCGTCACCCCCGGCGCAGTGAATTTCCCGGACATCCCTGGCGGTGGCAGCGAGCCAGGCGACACACCATTTGTCGTGACCCTGGATGCGGATGTGGCCGACGGCACCCGTTTTCTCTGCCAGCTCGACACGGAACACGCCACCAGTTCCGGTGACCGCTCCCAGTTCGAGCTCATCGTCTCGGCGCCGCAACTGCAGGTGGAATCAGTCGTTCTCGACGGTGACGGTGTCGCCGACCCCGGTGAAACCATCACCTTCTCCCTGGACCTGTTCAACAGCGGCAGCGCCGGCACTGCCGGTGGCAACGCCACCTTGATCCTGGTGACGGACGATCTCGCCAGCCTCACCGACGACGCCGCCATCTTCGGCGCCCTGGCGCCCAACAGCTCGGTCAATACCAGCAACGACACCTTCAGCCTCACGGTCGACGGCGATACGCCTGAAGGTTCCGGACTGGTCTTCACCCTGTTGACCACCAGTGACGAGGGGTACGAGGCGACGACCTCCTTCACCATACTGGTGGGCCCACAGGCCATCAGTATCCCGGTGGGACCCGACAACTACGGCTATTACGCCTACGACAGCGCCGATATCAACTATCCCGGACAGATGCCAGCCTACCGCTGGACGGACCTGAGCCCCACCTTCGGCGGTACCGGCGACGAAGTGAGCTACTGGTACGACACGCAGCTCCCCATCGTCGTCCTGCCGTTCCCGTTCCAGTTCTACGGGGACCCGGTGGATACCTTGCGGGTCAGTGACAACGGCTGGGTCTCCTTCGACCCCGAATCGAATTACGACTGGTGGAACCTGCCGCTGCCGCATCCCTACAGCAGTCATTCGGTGGTGGCGCCTTTCTGGGACAACTTCGATCCGACGGAGCCGGAAACGGACGGCGTCTACACCGAACACGACGGTGTGGCGGGGACCTTTACCGTGCAGTGGACCCGGATGCGGCGGAACAGCTCCATCCTGCCCGAGAACGACGACCTGGAGACTTTCCAGGTGGTGTTCCTCGATCCAGCCGTCCACACGCCGCCGTCGAGCGGTGACGGTGAGATCGTGTTCCAGTACAAACAGGTGACCAACAGTGACCACCTGTACTCCTATGCCTCGGTGGGTATCGAAAACAAGGACGAGGACGACGGGCTCCAGTTGAGCTACTCGAATCTCTATCCCGTCGGTGCCGCGCCGCTCTCGCCGGGCCTGGCCATCAAGTTCACCACCGCGGCCCCGGCCTACGTACCGTACGACCTGGCAAAGTTCACCGCGGTGACCGATCCGGACGGTGTCACCTTGAGCTGGACTGTCCGGGACGAGCGACCGGTCACCGGGTGGCGTCTCGCCCGTCTGGACGACGACCAGCCGGAGCCTGCGATCCTGCATGAGCAGCCGCTGGCTGCCGACGCCCGTGGTTTCATCGACCTGACCGCCGATCCGACGGCCGGCTGCCGCTATCTGATCACGGCGCTCCATCCGTTCGGGCAGTCCACGGAACTCGGTCCGTACAGTTACAGCCCGACCTCGACGCAGATCACAAGTTTCAACCTGCTGCCGTGCTGGCCCAACCCGGTGCGCGGATCCACGACCATCAACTTCGCCCTGTCCCGGACCGAACCCGTCAAGCTCCGGATCTACGATCTGGCTGGCCGGTGTGTCCGGACCCTGGTAAACGGTCCGTTGCCCCAGGGGCCCGGCAGTCTGGTCTGGGACGGCCGTGACAATGCCGGCCAGCTCGCCGCTGGTGGGGTCTACCTCTACCGGCTGGAGACGAACAAGGAAATCAGGACCCGCAAGTTGTTGCTGGTCCGTTAACAAAGCAATCGGCCCGGGGGGCAGCCAGAGCGTCAAGGCATGGCGGGTTGCCCCCGCTGAGATGTTGGCGCCATGAGTCTGATTCTATTTCTGCTGATCGTGTTGACCGGCCTGGGTATCTGGGAGATGACTCGGCACGCCTACCACCGGCGGCGGGTGCCCATCCGGATCCATGTCAACGGCAGTCGCGGCAAGAGTTCGGTGACCCGCCTCATCGCCGCGGGTCTGCGAGCCGGCGGCATCCGGACCCTGGCCAAAACCACCGGTTCCGCCGCCTGCTTGATCCATGCCGACGGTAGCGAGAGCCCGGTGCGACGACGTGGCGGACCCAACATTCGTGAACAGCTCGCCATCTTCCGCGCCGCCGTGGCCGAAGGGGCCCAGGCGCTGGTGTTGGAGTGCATGGCGGTTCGGCCCGATCTGCAGTGGGTGTGCGAGCACCGCATCGTGAACTCGACCCTGGGAGTGATCACCAACACCCGGCCCGATCATCTGGAAGTGATGGGACCACGTCTGGAAGACGTGGCCAACAGTCTCGCCGGGACCATTCCCCGCAATGGTCAACTGCTGACAGCCGATCCCCATTTTGCGGATTACTTCACGGCCCGCGCCCGGCAACGCGGCTCCAGTTGTTCTCTGACCAGCGCCGAAGCGGTTTCTGCGGCAGAACTGTCCGGATTCAAGTACTTCGAGTTCGCCGACAACGTGAGTCTGGCCCTGTCCGCCTGCGAGACGCTCGACGTGCCGCGCGAGACCGCCCTGCAAGGCATGTACACGGTGGAACCGGACGTCGGCGCCTTGCTGAGCTGGACCTTCCGTCACGGGGACAAGGAACTCTGCTTCTACAACGCCTTCGCCGCCAACGACCCGGAGTCCTATCGCAAGATATGGGAGCGCTTGCAGCTGAACACCTGTGCCGACGAGGTGGTGATCCTGATGAACCTGCGCGGGGACCGGCAGCGACGGTCCAAGGACCTCGCCCCCCTGCTCGGCCGGGAGCTCCAGGCCCGGCACTACCTGTTGATCGGCGAACAGACCGTTGTCTTCGGTGAGATGCTGCGGCGACGCGGACTGGCACCCGAAAGTTTGAGCGATCTGGGCGGCGCCTCGGCGGTGCGGATCTGGACCCGACTGTGGGAGTTGAACCAGGGACGTCTCATCGTGGTCGGCATCGGCAACATCGCCGGCGTGGGGAACGATCTGCTCGCCCTGATGCGAACCAAGGAGATCGGCGAGTGATATTTCAGTCCATAGGTCTGGGGCTGGTGGTCAGCCTCATCTTTTCGGAAATGATCGGCCTGGCCGCCGGCGGGCTGGTGGTGCCCGGATACATCGCCCTCTATCTGCATCAGCCGGTGCGGGTCATCGGAACCATCCTGGCGGCGCTGGTCACGTACGGGCTGGTGGGGATCATCGGTCGCTTCGTGCTGCTCTACGGACGGCGCACGCTGGTGTTCTGCGTCCTGGCCGGGTTCCTGTTCGGTTATCTGACCCGGTATCTCCTGGTGTTCAACGCCATGTTTGACATCGGGGTGGACGCCAACATCGTGCAGTCCATCGGGTACATCATCCCGGGACTCATCGCCTACTGGATGCTGCGACAAGGCATCGTCGAAACGCTCTGCACCATGTTGATGGCGGCCTTCATCGTCAGGCTGGCCCTGATCGTCGCCCACGGGGGGAAGCTCATTGAGCTGGCGAGTGGATAAACGACGCAAGTGGATCTTGCTGGCACTGGCGGCATGCGCCCTGTTGTTGCAGGCGCTGCTCGAGGTCACCCGCACCCCGGTCCGGCAGCGCGACTACGAATTGAAGCTCGACGCTGCCGGCTCGGCCGCGGCGGCCTTTGCGGCAGTTCGTGAGTCCCGCCGGCTGAACAACGCGGAACTGGACCTGGTCAACGATCCCGCGGGTACCGGACTGATCGGCCCGGAGCACAGTCTGATCACCAACGCCCGGGGCGACCTAGACGCCAAGCTCACCAGTCTCAATCCCAATTTCGCCGCCGTACTCGTCTCCTATTTTCGGGAGGTGGGCCTGAAACCGGGTGATCCGGTGGCGGTGGCGCTCAGCGGCTCCTTCCCCGGGATGAACATCTGTCTCTACGCCGCCCTGGAGGTGATGGCGTTACGGCCCATCGTCGTCACATCCATCGGCGCCTCCATGTGGGGCGCCAACGATCCCGAGTTCACGTGGCTCGACATGGAGAGTCTGTTTAATGAACGCGGTATCTTTCGCACCCGCTCCGTGGCGGCCAGCTTCGGCGGCGGTGACGACATGGGCCAGGGGCTCTCCCCCACCGGGCGGCAACTCCTGCGCGACGCCGCCGAGCGCAACGACGTGCCGTTGCTGGAGTCGGCGAACATAGAGGACGCCATCACGAGCCGGATGGCGTTTTACGAGGAACAGGTTCGCGGACGTCCCTATCGGCTGTACGTCAACGTCGGCGGCGGCCTGGCCAGCATCGGCAGCAGTCACAACCGGTTGCTGCTGCCTCACGGCCTCTCATTCAGTCTCGGACTGCACAACTTTCCCCGGAAGGGCAGTCTGATCTTGATGGCGGAAAAGGGCGTACCGATCATCCATCTGCTCAACATCGTCGATCTGGCCCGACGACACGGTCTGCCGGTCACGCCCGAATTCCTGCCCGCGCCCGGCGAGGGCGATATATTCGTCAAGCAGATGTACCGGCTGCCGCTGGCGGCCGGTCTGTTAGTGTTGTACTGCGGCCTGTGTGGTCTGATCCTGGCGCCGGAAATACGGCACGGTTTATTCGATCAATGGAACCGGAGGAAACGATGAGGTTTCTCGTGTCGACATTCACCTCGACTCGCGAGTGCCACGTTGTCTGGTCCTGGCTACTCTGCTTCGGCATCATCTGTGTACCGGGCTCGGTGGCGCACGCCGAAACCACCTGGCGTTCGCTCCGCAAGATAGACGACACCGGGAGCGTCGCCCTGCGTAGCGCGGGACAGGAATTCAATTACTGTCTGCTGGTCGGCGAAACTCCGACCACCTTCGAGATTCGTGGTCCCCGGCGGTTGAAGATCATCAGTCGGTATCTTTTCGGCCCGGACGATCCTCCGGAGCAGGTGTACACCGTCCGCGTGCTCAGCGACGGCAAGGAGATCCTGCGCAAGGCCTTCACCGGACGGGAGAAACCGGAACTGCAGGTGGCGGGTGAAAACGGCGGGTCGGTTTCCACGTTGCACCGCTGCTACGTGGAGGTCGGCACCGGCCTGCATACCATCCAGGTGTTTGGGGAGACAGCCGGCGATGGTCGTATCGCGGCGCGGTTCTTCCGGCAAACCCAGGCCCGGGATGTCCCCACCACCACCTTCGCCCCGGAATCGTTCGCGAATATTTACAGCCTGCATTTCGCCAGCGGAGCCCAGTCGACCTACTACCACTTCGACGCCGATCAACCGCTGGTGTTCATGGTGAACGGGCCGACGACCTTGACCCTCTACACTCGACTGGATTTCGATCACACCATGAACGGCAGCCAGTCCTATTCGCTGGAGGTCAGCTGCGACAACGAGGTCTGGCAGACCTTCCACTACCACACGGACAAGTTGAGCTCGGCTCATTATCTCGAACGGCAGGACATCCTGCCCGGAGAACGCAAATCCATGCGCATCCCCGTCACCAAGGGCAGTCATCGGTTCACCATTCAGTGCGTGCGACCGAGTGGCTGCGGAATCTCCGCCCAGATCCGGATACCCTTGGCGGACATCGCTGCGAGTCAGCACTAGCAAAGGACGGATATGTTCAACTCTCGACTCAGCCCGTTTCCCCCGTTCGCCGCCGCGATCGTGCGGTCGCGGCAACTCCGGCGCCTGTCGCTCGGCCTCTGTCTGCTGCTCCTGCCGGCCGTGGCCGGCGCCAACTACAATCCGTGGCCGGAGGAAGACGTCTCCGTGGTGCCGGTGGGCAAGAGTGCCAAGTCGTACCTGTTGCTAGCGGCCGACCAGCCGCTCACCATGCTGCTGACGGGCCCCGGCCAGCTCAGCGGATTCGCGCGGGTCCATTATGCGGACGGTGAGACAGCCGCCAAGGAAGGGCGTCTGATCGTGCTGGGTGTGCCCGACCAGCCCGCCACGCTCAATCTGAGCTTCCAGCCGTCGAGCAAGGGTCTCTATGCCGACAGTCGGGATGGCGCGCCGAGTGGCGGCCAAAAGTTCAGCCTGGAACTCACGGCCGGTGAACACCGGGTGGAGTTGCGGGGCGACTGCGTCGGCGGGTCCGACATCTTCGTGATCCTGTATTACGACGGCCTTCCCCAGCCGGATTCGGCGAGCCGGATGATCCCGGTGGTCGCCGCCCTGCCGGAGCAACCGGAACAGAAGCCCCCCCTGTTCACCTGGAACAAGAAGTTCGGTCTCGACTCCATCTACGACAGTAATTTCCTGGGTCACCCCGACGACTACCTGGCGGAGTGGCGGCGGGGGGACGAACCGGAGCAGTACGCCGGGATGAATACCGACGACGATTTCATTCTGGCCCCCAGCTTCGATATGGAGTTGCGCCGCCAGTTCGTCTCCCTGGGCCAAACCCGCTTGCGGGCCAAATACACCTACTGGCGTTACTTCAGCAATCCCATCAAGAACAACATGGAATTCGACTATTACTTGCGTCAGTTCCTCAGCAAGTACCGCAGCCTGGAGCTGACTTACATCTACTGCCCAGAACAGTACATCCGCCACATGAAGGACCGTGAACCTTATACCGACTCGGAAGCCCCGAGTCTCTATCGCGAGTTCCGTTTCACAAAGAACGCGTTCGGCATCGCCTACCGAGATCGCTGGCACCCACGCGTGTCCGTCAAGCTGATGTACGAGAAGAATCTGCGTTACTACAACCAGTTCTTCATCGAGAACGACATGGATTGCTGGGAGGTCCGGGGCACCCTTTACCTGAAGGCCCACAAGCGGCTGAACTGCTCCTTCGATTACAGTTACGAGTACGCCGTGGCCCGGGCCCGCGACACGGTGGAGGAAACATTCGAGAACGCTGACGACTCCGATGGCACATATTACCGCGACCTGTACCGGATCGGCCTCACCTGGACCCCGCGCTTTCTGCGACCGTTCGTCAACCGGGTCGACGTCAGCGGCTTGTTGATGCTGTACTGGTATCCCACCGAGTTCCGGACGCTGTTCGAGGATCCGTACCACTTCAGCCGCAAGGACACGGTCTACAAACTCACCTTCAGCATGGAACGCACGCTCAGCAAGGTCCTCTCCGCCGAGGTGGGAACCCGTTTCACGGAACGGATCATCGACTCTCCCTGGCCGGGAGACATCACCCTGGACAAGGAATACACGAAATACCGCGTGTGGCTCAGCCTGACCTACAAACTTTAAGGAGCAATGATGTTCACGTCCGCCGCCAAACCGGCCCCGCTCTCCCGCGTCCTCTGCCTGGTCGTCCTGGCGCTCTTGCTCGTCGGCTGTGGCAAGCAAGATCTGTACGAACCGCCCGGGGCGCCGTTCACGGTCGTGGGGCGCCTGTCACTGCCCAGCGAGGGCGAAGGTGTTGCTTACCTCGGCCATTACGCTTATGTGGCCGGCGCGGAAGCCGGATTGCACGTCGTCGATATCGCGGACCCGGCCAACCCGGTGATGGTACAGACCATCAACACGGTGAAGTACGCCGAACGGGTGGAGACCATCCGCACCTTTGCCAACCAGACCCTGTACGACATAGCGCTGGTGGTGGAAGGTACCGAGGGCATCACCACGTACGACATCACCGACCCCGCCAACACGGAGTCGTTCAACCAGGGCACCACGGCGGTGGACGGTAACAAGCTGTTCATCGAAGAACCGGAAGACCCCGACGAGCCGTTCCACGTCTACCTGGCCGAAAGCTGGAAGGGAATCCGTGTCTTCGAGTCGAGCCCGGAATTCCCCGGCCTGATCAACTACTTCGGTGTCTTCTCGGGCACGCTCGGTTACGCCCTCGGGGTAGCGGTCAAGGACGGGTACGCGTACGTGGCGGACAACGAGATGGGGCTGGTGGTCCTGGATGTCCGGGAGCTGGTGTACGGCTCCGTCCAGGTGGTCAGCTCCTGTGACACGGACAACCATGCGGAGGACATCGCCATCATCGACGACTATGCCTACGTGGCCGACGGCGAGGGCGGGTTGGTCGTGTTCCGGATCAACGGCCCCGACGAGCCGGTGAAGGTGGCCGACCTGGACCTGAACGGATACAACAAGGCCCTCGTCGCCCGGGACAACCTGGTCTGCATCGCGGCCGGCGGCGGCGGCGTGCACTTCGTGGACATCACCACCCCTGCGGACCCGATCTTCATGGGCTCCATCGTCACCGGGTACGCCAACGACCTGGCCTTGACGGACGACGGCCACGTGCTGGTGGCGGATTCGGAGGACGGCCTGTTGCTGCTCGGTGGCCACGCACCGTTCCAGGATAACACGGCTCCGGCCAGGGTCACCAGCCTGACCGCAATCCCTTACAGCACCGAGAGCGTCCAGGTCACCTGGTTCGCCACGGGCGACGACCGGTTCCTCGGCCAGGCCAGCAGTTGTGAGATCCGCTGGGCGGATACACCCATCACGGACGAGGCGGGCTGGGTCGCCGCCACCGTCGTCGCCGATCCCCCCTCCCCGGTGGATCCGTGCACGGATCAGAGTTTCATCGTCAACGGCCTGAATCCCGGCGCCACCTATCACTTCGCCATCAAGATAGCTGACAACGCGAGCCACACCTCCAGTGTGTCCAATTCCGCCGAAGCGACGACCTATTCCGGCATCGTCCTCCGCAATCCCCTGCTCGACATCGATTACGGAGTCACGAGCGATACCTACACCTATTCGGTGACCTACCTCTACGGCGCGGCGCCGACCGTGGCCGAAATCACCATCGACGGTAGTGACACCCACTCCCTGGAGTACGTCTCCGGCGATTTCGCCACCGGCGCCTTGTATCAGTATCAAACCAGTCTCGACCTTGGCGAACACAGCTACAGTTTTTCCTTCGCCGCGGGCGACGGCCAGACGGCGGCCACCGCTGACGCCGTTGGACC
>JBDRBC010000050.1:0-6089 GCA_043823125.1 bacterium
TCACTCCGCGCGCCCGATGAGTCGGTAGAAAGCCCAGAAGTACGGATGTTGCCACCGGGCATCCGCCGCGCGCAGGTCTTGCTGAGCGGCCTGGAGCGCCGCCGCCTTGGTTTTTCCACCCAGCCAGTACTCGTAGAATCGGCCCGCGAGGTAGCTTGAGGCTTCGTCGTCCACCCGCAGGGTCGAGGCGATGACCGACCGGGCCCCCGCCTGCAGAAACGCGCTGGAAAAATCCATCAAACCACTGCCCGTACCCGAGAGTTTGCGGGAGGCCTCGCAACAGGAGAGGTAGATCAGGTCGGCGGAGAGCTGGAGTCGCCCGACTTCCGGAATGGTCAGCCGCGAAGAGACCTCGCTCCCGGCGAAACGTAGGGTCGATCGCGACGGCAGTCCTTGATGGGCGGCCGCGTGGGTGGCCACGTGGATGACGCCGAAGCGATCCAACCCGCGAGCCTCCACCTGTAGCCAGCGCGCCTCCTCGCCCACTACCAGTTCGGCGTTGTCCGCGGGCCACAGGGCGGCGATCTGGCTGGCTTCCTTTTCCGCATGCCTGAGGGGAACGTCATCCCGGGCAGCGCCCCGGCCGTCGACAGCGGAATCGAGACCGAGGGCCAGCAGCGGTCGCCGTTCAGGCGCGCCGTGTGGCCCGGAGGTCGACATCTCCAGAGCGAAGGCCCGCAACGACGGCGCCTCGACGATGGGGCCGTGGTAAAGCGCCAGCTTGTCCGGTGCGGAATGCATCTGTTCGGGCAGCAAGAGGCCGGCCCAGGGCAGGGCGAAGAGCAGGTCATCCGGGACGATGTGTAGTGTCTGGCCTTCCCGCCAGCGCTTGCCGAGGGGTCCCAGCAGGATGCGGCTCAAACTACGAGCCACCGCCGGCTCCACCGGGCGCGCCGGATTCTCCATGTCGCACAGCGGCGCCGCCAGCAGGCCGTTCAGATCCCGGCGGCCGGGAATGGGTGTCAGTTCCACGACACCATCGGCAACCACCCAGGCGAAGGAGCGCGCGCGACCCACGAAAAACGTGAGCAGCGGGGAATCGGCTCTGGCCAGCAACCGGTCGAGCTGCCCGCGAATTTCTGAGCCGACATCCGGGCGGCCGGCGTTGCGCAGGTTCTCTTCCACCAGCAGCAAGGTGTGGCGACCGAGGTCCATCTCTCCCAATAGATCGGGGTCGTCGTGATACAGGCCGATCAATCCCTCGAGGGCATCGCGGCGCAGGTCGCCGCTGAAGGTCCGCAACTCGGCGACCTGGTTGTGTCCACTGTCCCGGTGCAGCATGGTCAAGACCCGCAGCAGTGACTGTTCCGCCTGCCGGGTCCGGCCGAGGGCGGAAAGCGAGATGGCGGATTCCACGTACAGTCGAGCCAGCAGGTCGCTGGGCGAACGGTCCACGGTCAGCGCCTGCACCTCCTCGTAGTGCGCCATGGCCTCCTGGTGCCGTCCCTCGCGGGAGAAGGTCAGGCCCAGGAACAGCCGCGATGACAGTCGGGTCCGGAAACGACCACCAAAGGCAGTGTCGATATCTTGGCTGGCGAACAGTTGGCGCGCATCCTCAAAACGATTCGCCAGCAAGTAGATATGCCCCAGGTGAAACCGACTGCGGGCCAGCAGGTCCGGGGTGTTGCCCTGCTCCGCCAGTTCCAGACAGGCCGCAAATGCCTCCCGGGCAGAGCCGTGGTCGCCGCGCAGCAACGCCAGCTCCCCCGCGCTCCGTTGTGCGGACCATTGCATATCCGTCCCCCCACCGATTTCCACCGCCTGGTCGGCGCGCTCGACGGCTTCCGCCGCCAGCCTGAACTCCCCCTGGCGAGCCAGAAAATCGGCCGAGGCGATCTCGAAGTCGGCCAGCAGGTTCTGCGCCGGATCGCTGTCGCGGAGCACCTCGCGCAGTTCCTTCAGTCGCGCTATGGTGCGGTAGGCCACATCGGCCTGCCCGGTTTCCAGGCCTTGCCGCAACAGCTTGAGCAGGAGTTTGGCCTCGTCCACGGCCAGGCCGGCCGCCGTCACTCCCTCACTCGCCTCCGCCAGCAGCGAATCCGCCACGTCATAGTTGCCGATCTGGCAGTGATACTCCGCCTCGAAGCTCGGCAGCGCGGCCCGGTTTCGCTTGTCGTGGTGCCGGTCCACCCAGGCGCGGGCACGCCGCAGGTAGACCCGACAGGAATCCATTTGCCCCAGCACCCGAAAGTCGTCGGCCACGTTTACCAGACAGCGCGGAATGTTCAGCGGATCGCCGAGGGCCAGGTTGTGCTCGAGCACCCGCCTGTCTATCTCCAGCGCCCGCTCCGTGTTGCCGAGGCTGCCACACAGCGAGGCCGCCAGATACGCGCTCCGAGAATAGAGCCAGGAATAGTCCGCTTCGGCTGCCCGAGTCATGCACTCCTGCCAGGTGGTCAGCGCGTGGTCATATTCCCGTCGAGCGCCGAGAATGGAGGCCAGCGTGATCCGTGACTGCATCGCGTTGTACCGGTTGCCGGTTTTTTCCGCCAGGATGCCGCTCACCGCCACCGCGTGCACGGCATCATCCAGACGGTCGTCCTTGTGCAGATAGCCGGCGATGTCGAGCCAGAGAAAATGTTCGAGACGGCTACCGCCGAGACAACGCGCCATCTCCAGTCGGCCGAGCAACCGCCGCACCGCGCCCAGATTGTCCCCGGCGTAGCTGTCCACCGCGGCCAGTTTCCGCTGGAGCCAGATACGCTGCAAGCTGTCGAGCTGCGCCATACCAGCTTCGGCCTGTCGATAAAAAACGCCCTGGTCGCCGTAGCGGAAGAAGCGGCGGCCGCGGACATAGGCACCCACCGGTGTGGTGGTATCGGCCAGGGCCGGCAAGGCATACATGGCGTTGCGCTCTTCATGCCGTCGCATGAGCCGGTTGTGTCGGGTGGCCAGACCGAGCCACAGGAAATTCTCGGGTTCGGTTCGCCAGCGGGCATAGAGTTCGTCGCCGGCGGCCTGCCGGGAGAGTGGGCGCCAGATACGCAGGCCCAGATCGGTATAGAGATCCAGGTCGCGAGTGGTCTGGTTCTCGGGCTCGGGATCGGACCACGAGGCCGTGGCGCGAGCCACCGCCGGTCGCAGATCGGCCGACAGGGGAACGCCCTTCAAATCGAAAAACGGTGGCGGTTCGGCTGTTTTGTCGCCACAACCCGCCAGACTCCAACAGATCAGCAGAAACAGTGGACCGAAACACAACCAGATTCGTCGGGTCAGCCGCTGCATCCCTGGTTCCTCTCGATTACTCCGGGAAGATGGACAGCCATACATTTATCTAATAACATCCCGGTCCAGGGAAAAGACTATGAAATTTGAAAAAAGACCGGAATCGGAGAACGCAAACGGCTTCGCTCGCACCATCGCCGCCCACGTCGCGGGAGATGAGGCGGCTTCCGCCGAGATCATCAGTTTCCTGCACGACCCGGTTCGAGCGGAAGCGCGACAGTTCCTGCGTTCGGATAATATCGACTACGACGATGTGGTCCAGGAGACCATCATCGCCGTCCTGAACTACTTGCGCAAAAACGAGGGGTTCACCGGTGATCTGATCAAGTTCGCGGTGACCGTTGTCCGCAACCGCTGCCGGAACATACTCAACACTCGACAGCGACGACGCCAGGTTCCCGTGGAATCGTTGCAGAACCGGCTGACCTCCGCCCTGAATAGCAACCCGCTGCAAGCCCTGCTGGACCGGGAAATCCACCAGTTGCTCCAGGCCTCTCTCGACGACCTGGGGCCCGACTGCCGCATCTTGCTGCGCGCGGTGTATATCCAGGGGAAAAAGTGCAAGGACCTGATGGCGCCCCTGGGACTGCAATCCGTGCACGGGGTGTACCGCCGTCGCTCGGCTTGCCTGGCCAAGTTGAATCGGATCGTCCAAAAACGTCTCGGCATCTGTTCATCAAGGAGGGGGAGGTGACCGGCGTGTTCTCCGGAGCAGTCCGGTCTATCACAGGAAGTAGCCATGACCACCCGCGATAACGAGCCTGATTTCTACGAGTGCGTCGAGCCGGATGTGGGCGACGAGATTTCCCTGTTCCACGAGCCGGACCTGGATCCCGCCCTGCGCCGCCGGCTCGAAAACCACCTGGAAATCTGCGATGCCTGCCGCTGGGAGCTGGAGCTGCAAAACGTGGTGGTGGATGGGCTGGAGAGGGGAGCACTGCGGATCGACCCCGATGAGCGGCAGGCCCATTCGTCCGGGGGCGGTCAGGGAAACCTTGCGGTGGCTCGCTGGCTGGGGGGGCGTCGGCAGCCTGGCGCTGGCGGCCAGCGTGATCCTGGTGTTTTTCCTGGCGCCGGCAGCGCCGGACGGCGACCTGATCCAGCGGACCGGGGGAACGGACTTCCGGTTCCTCCGGCCGGTGGAAAGCGAAGTGGTGCTGGGCGGTCGGCCGCAGCTGTCGTGGACGGAGTTGCCCAGCGCGACCATGTACCGGGTCACGCTGTGTGGGGGCGATGGATCTTACCTCTGGGCCGATTCGACGCGGACCACGAGCATCCGGGTACCGGCGGAGGCGAGTATTCCCCAAGGCTCCCGGATCCAGGCATTCCTGGAGCCGGTGCCGGTGGATCTGGCGCCGGCGCGTGGTGTCACCGTTTCGTTCCGGACGGACGGCTTTGGTGGTTTTCTGGGGTATCGTCTGGGGGCGGCCGCGCTCTGGTTGCCGTTGGTCGGTGTACTCGGCATGGTGATGGTGATGGCGGGAGGGGTGGTCGGGTTGCGGAAACGAGGGCCGTGACTCCACTGTGAACGTTCCGGTAGTAGCGGGCGGTCCTGGTGGCTCGCTCGTCCAGCCAATAACCATCCATCATCTCCTTCTCCTCGTACTCGGTTCCGCCCTGCCACTGCTCTTGCTGGCGATACTCGCGGTGGGGTGCTGGCCTGAGGATCACACGGGTTCGGGCAGCTGGGCGACGGCACCACGTTATCGCGATCGGAACCGGTGCGGGTGATCGGGTACTTGGGGCTTGGTGGTGGTTTTTAGCGGTCGTAGCTCCCCCCCGCCAGCCGGAACAGCGGCAAGTCGACCGCTGCGAAAATCGACCAGCGCCAGACGGGCTCCTCGGTGGAGAAGGTTTCGAACTGGATAACCACAGGGGGCCTCATCAATGTTACGCTTGTTTAGGACAAGAGCGAGTAGCAGTATTGTTTCAGTCATTCTTTACTATCGAGCAGATTCCGAATCTTTGAACTACATGGTTGAAATAATTGTCCATCTCGGCAAAAATCCTCCCCTGTCCAGATCACCCGGCGGATAACCGGGACCAAACCGCAAGGAATTGTTCCTGCCTTCATGGATCACCTCCTTGCTGGTTGAATGTATATATCGTGCCCACATGAACTTAGGATAGCAGGAATCTCTATTTAGTTGGCGAGGATCTTTGATTTGTGTGATACTCCGGGTTCTACCCTTTGACCCAGATATGAGCCATCCTGCATGATGGGGCTGTTGCACTACCCGAAGCAGGCCCCTTTTCTACCAGATGAGGATGACCCGGAATGGCGAAGGTATTCAACAAGTACGAGGTCATCCACAAGATCGGCTCGGGAGGTATGTCCTCGGTCTTTCTCGGGAAACACATCGTCCTTGAAAAACGGGTGGCCATCAAGACACTCAACCCCGGCCTGGCCCTGGACAAGCAGTACATCGAGCGATTCGAGCATGAGGCCAAGGCCACGGCTGCGCTTTCCTGCAACAACATCATCTCGGTGATCGATTTCGGGAACGTCGAAGACGATTACTTCATCGTCATGGAATACGTGGAGGGTCGTGACCTCCGCCACCTTCAGAAAGCGCTCCATGACAAAGCCGGCTCCAAGATCGGCTTTCCGATTGAAGTCGCGCTGGCAATTCTCCTGGAGGTCGCCTACGGACTGAAAAAGGCCCACGAGCGAGGCGTCGTGCACCGTGACATCAAGCCCTCGAACGTGCTGCTGAGCATAGATGGCGAGGTGAAGATCGTCGATTTTGGCCTTGCGCTGAGCCTGGGCACCCTCGAGCGGCTCGCCAAGACCCGATTCACCCAGACCGGCAAGGTTATCGGCACCCCGTCATCCATGTCGCCCGAGCAGGCCGCCGGGAGGA
>JBDRBC010000051.1:0-2535 GCA_043823125.1 bacterium
CGCTGCAGTCTTGGCCGAGCTCGGATTCAACATCACAGGTTGGATACAGCCACCGTAGGCTGGGTCGTCGCTGTAGGTGTATTCATCGTGGCCCTTGGCGTGGTGGCCCAGCTTCTTCTTGGTGGATAGCTCTCGACACTCCCCGCACACGTGTTCTACAGTAGTCGCAACTGGTTTGACCGACGGTAGGGCACATGGGGTGTCCTGCAGGCTCTGCCACACAAGGCAGAACCCGGCCGGAAACCGCGAATAAGGGATACACAGATGACACGTGCACGCTCTCGCATCCCGCTGCTCCCCGACTTCAACCTCGGGAACCGGCAGCGGCGCACCCACAGGTACCTCGACGGGGTTCGTGAAGTTCTGTCGAGGGGCCTCCTCGCCCCCATCGACGACGGGGCCTTCCCGCATGCCACCGGCATCTCGGGCAGCTTCGCTCCCGCGGTGGCGCAGGCCGTCACCCTGGGCGGCTCGCACTTCCTGCAGGATGGTGTCCAGGCGGTCTCCGCCACGGACCCGACCGTCGCCAACGCCGACGTGGACTGGAAGGCCATCCTCCCGGGCCTCGACGGCAACGACATCACTCTGACCATCGTGGACGGCGGCGCTGTGGCCACCACCATCGCCGTGGTCAGCACTGGCATCACCGTCACCTGCAACATCGCGGGTGGTGTGACCGCCAACGCCCTGATCGCGGCCATCGCAGCCGATGCGACGGCTCGCGAGATGATCATCGGCGTGGCGTCCGGAACCGGCGCTGCCAACATCACTGCGCAGGCGGTGACGTTCTCTGGCGGCCAGGGCGAGGGCGACTACGGCGTCGAGATCGCAACGGTTGCTCAGACCGTGCTGAACTGGAGTGACACCTCCATCAGCGCCGAGCTGGACCTGAGTGGGTACAGCCACGGTGACCTGATCGAGATCCTCATCCTCGCCGACGGCATCGAGTACCGCTTCAACACGGTCTGCATGGCCGGCGGTGGCGCCGCCGGTGGCGGCCGGGTCGGCACGGGCTGGTTCATCGGCAACGCGGGTATGGTGGCGGATGGTGACACGTTCACCATCAACGGCCGCGAGTACCTGGTGTACACCGGCGCGGCCCCCGGCACGGGGGACGTCGAGATCCTCATCACCGCTGTCAACGTGGATACCCAGATCGACGAGATCATGGCGGGTGTCAACGCCGACGTGCTGCGTGAGGTCGACGCGGTTCCGGTCGGCCCGGCGGGTGCCTTCACTGGCCTCGGCTTCGTGCCTCACTCCCCCGCGGGCAACTACGCTCTCGTGCACACCCTGACCAACTGGGTGTGGAACGAGGGTGCCTCGCCT
Organism: bacterium; assembly: GCA_043823125.1. Classification (GTDB taxonomy): domain Bacteria; phylum Krumholzibacteriota; class Krumholzibacteriia; order LZORAL124-64-63; family LZORAL124-64-63; genus JBDRBC01. The sequence goes on from JBDRBC010000051.1 coordinate 1,330, forward strand.
TCGGCCTTCGTGGACGGCTCGGCCAACCCGCTGACCCTCGCCCCCTTCGCACACACGGTTTCCGTCGCCGACGGCGTCGAACTGGCCGCGGGTCGCTGGATCCAGGTGGCCTCCTTCCCGAGCGCCACCGCTCCTCTCCTCTGTGGTCTCGTCATCCGCGACGCCACGGGCAGCCACTACGGTCTTGCCACCCTGGAGACCCAGGTGGCCTTCGATGGCGCGACCGGCATGTACAACCTGCAGCTGCTGGATCCCGCCGGCGGTGTGGGACTCGTTGCAACCGACATCGTCTCCGGCTTCATGGCCGTGTAGAGGAGAACGAAAATGCCTGGATTGGAAGCATCACAGCTGGTCGAGAAGTACGAGAGAGCCACCCCCCAGAACGCGGTTGGCTTCGTGCAGTTCTACGGTGGTGGCCCCAATGGTGCCGCTGCCAACACGGTCATCATCACCGACGGTGTGACCCCCGAGACCTACACCCTGGCCGACGCCGCCGAGGCTGCCGCGGTCACCGAGCTCGCGCTCAAGATCATGACCGGAGCCGGCGGCGAGGGCCCCAGCCTCCTGGTCGACGCCTGGGACATCAGCGGAACCATCTGTGGTATCCGCGCCAAGACGGGTGGGGTCGCCGGCAACAGCCTCAACATCGCGCTGGGCGCGTTCGGTGGAGCACGTGCACGGGCACACAACTGCCTCGCGAGCGGCAACTGCAACCTCGCCGGCGGTCGTGCCGAAGAGGTCGAGGTCAACGTCTACGGACGCCACACCATCACCACCGAGGAGTTCAACGCGCTGGCCGTGGCCGCCGGTACCGATGAGGTCCCGCTGGCCATCATGAACCTGAGCGAGGGCGCCATCATCCGCAGCGTGCTGCGCCGGGACAACACCGGCCTGTACCAGTCGATGGTCAACGTGTGGATCGGCCTGACCACGGTCGTCGCTGGCACCTACATGCTCTCCATCCGCGATGCGGGCGGCGTGCTCGGAGTCGGTGACGTCCTCGACTTCACCTTCTCCACCGAGTAGGCAGAGAGGAAGTACAACATGAGTTTGCAACGCAGTCAGATCGCTCCTGTGATGAAGGAAGTCCCCGCCAAGACGGCGAGTGGTTCCGTTTTCTTCATCGGCTGCCCCAACGCCCTGGATACCCTCCAGCTCGGGGCCACCACCTGGACGTTCGTGAACGGTGCTCCGGCTGCTGGAGAG
>JBDRBC010000052.1:0-2797 GCA_043823125.1 bacterium
CCGGCTTCCGGGCGGACTCATCGCCCAGATCGACGCCGGCCAGGACAACAGCGAGACGAAGCAGTTCATCGTCCAGGACTGTCTCGACTGTGGGACGGGGCTGGAGGAGGGCGCATCCTACCGTTACCGGGTGACCGCGACCGATGCCGTGGGCCTCGCAGGAACCGGAAGCACCACCTCCCCGGTCGTGCCCGACACGACCGCTCCCGCGCAACCCTCCATCGAGATTCTCTGCGACCACGTCTCTGACGAGGGCGTTTGCTACATCCAGGGCACCGAAATCGTCATCCGTGGAACCGGCGACACCCCGGAGGGCTCCGGTACCGAGTTTATCTGGTTCGAAGCGGCCCGGGACAGCGTGCAGTTTCTCGACACGCAGTTCCAGCCGGGCCACAATTACTTCCCGTTATTGCCCGCCGAATGGATCCCGTATCACGGCGGAGAGCTGGACCAGACCTTTCAGCTGCTCCCCCCGAACCAGAATCCGAATTTTTGCAACGGCCACCGCTACTTCTGTCGAGCAAGGATCCGTGATCTCGCCTGCAACGAGAGCACCTGGAGCGAGATCGTATCCGCCGTCATGGACGCTTTCCCGCCGGAGGATGTCCAGGGACTGTCGGTCACGCCCCAGGTGGACGAATCTGGCGCGTACAGCATGCTGCTCGACTGGGAACAGCCCATCGATCATGTCAGTGGCCTGAAGGAGCTCCTGGTGTACCGCAAGGTCGAGGGGTCCGGCTTCGTGCCGATCGCGACCTTGCCCGCGGCTGACGCCCCGCCCTTCCTCGACGACCTTCACGATCTGGATGGCGTTCATTCCGCCGTCTGCTACAAAATTTCTTCGAGAGACCAGGTCGGAAACGAGAGACCGGAGGCCCAAGCGAATTCCGTTCGTTGCGCCCGGATCCCCGTCGCGCCGTTCATCGAACTGGTCGACTGTCATGCGGTCATCGACGATACGCTGTGTGTCGTCGACCTCACTCACGCCACCATCGCCTGGCCCGGGTACGACGCCGGCATCGTCGATTATTTTGTCGTCACGGTGAACGAGATCGAGACGGCTCAGATCGACGGGGCGGAGACATCGTTCGATGTCCCCACACCGGAGAACGGCTTCTACCGCATCTTCCTGAACGCTTTCTTTGATGACGGCTCCACCAGTTATCCCTCCAACCAGGTCACCGCCTACGCCGACGGCACGCCGCCGGCAGTAATCACCGACCTGGCCGTCAGCAACGACTCCACTGTAAGGTTCGACCTGACCTGGACCGAGCCGAGCGACGACACCGGAGTACTCGAATACCGGGTCCACATGCAGAACCTCGACCAGCCGGACGATCTACGGACGTTCACCGTCGACACTCCGGGCCTGTGGATTCCGTTCGACGACACGATATATACGTTCCACCGGTTCCGTTTTCTGGTGCAGGCGGTCGATCTGGTGGGGAATGAATGCGCCGGCGGCAGCAATCCGGTCGAGAGTTACTGCAATCGAGCCCCCGACCTGGAACCCGGTTGTCCGGACGAAGGATGTCGGCTCACGCTCTGCTGGCGTCCCGGGGCACCCAACGCTTCGGCTGCCTGGCGCTCGGTCGTGGAAGTGGTCGACGAGTCGCAGCAGGTCGTTGAAAGGGTCACGGTGCCGAACGCGGCCAACTGCCGTGGATTCACTCTTCCCGGCGAAGGCTATCACGGCTTCCGGGTCAAGATCGTGCCGGATGACCTAACGCCGCTGGAAAGCGCCTGGTCAGCGCGATCCTGGCGGAGCTGTAACCAGCGGCCGCCCGCCGTGGAGGATCTGGTGCTTCAGCCCCAGCCTCTGCTGGTCTGCCCCGAAGATGGGGCTCACGGGGAGATCGACCTGTACTGGACGTTCCCGCATTGCGATTATCTCGGCGGTATCTCGCATTTTCTGATCATCCGGACCAGCACCTCGACCGTGGACACCCTGGATCTTGAGCCGGCGACCTGCCCCGATTCCGAATACCAAATCCGCGATGCGGGACTGTTGATCAACACGATCTATACCTACGCGGTCGCCGCCATCGACGACCAGGGATGCGTGAGCGAGTTCGTGTCTTCGTATCACTGTCTCGATCCGGTCTCTGCCTACACGCCAAAGATCCTGGCGCCGACGCATTTCCGCAGCATCGAACTGCCGGTGCAGGCAGTCTGGGAATGCAGCTGCGACACGACATCAACCTGTGGCGCTAGCCAGTTCGAACTCCAGGTGTCGCGGGATTTCTCGGGCAGCGCGCGTATTCTGGATTTCGGACCCTTCTCTGCAACAGCGAACACCCAGGTCCTGGACGCGTCTTCGCTCGGGCTGCACTCGGGGACCGTGGTGACCATTCGCTCTCGAGCACAAGAAGGACACGGGTGGCATTGCTCGCCCTGGAACGACTTCTACAACGATTTCTGCGGTCTCGACCATGAACTCAGCACCGAGTCGATTCTGGATGATTCGCCACCGTGGCCGGTAACGGAGCTGGAGATCACCACCCACGCGTCAGCAACCGCGGCGGTCGACAGCGTGGATGTCGTGTTGCAGTGGAGCGGCGTCAGCGATCGACCGAACAACGGGATTGGCGGCGTAAACTATCGAATCTATCGGAACGACGTGTATCTCGCAGAGGTCCGGATCGGCACCACGTACACCGACGTGAATTTTCCCGTGGTGGACACCAGGGACACCCACTTCGAGGTGCGGGCCGTCGATGAGCTCGGGAACGAAAGGCTACACGGCAACGCCGTAGCCCCGATTCCTCCACTCAGCCTGTGGACGGACCTGGTCGCC
>JBDRBC010000053.1:0-5866 GCA_043823125.1 bacterium
ACGCCGCGATTGCATGGCTCGGATGCATTGTGGCTCTGATCCGCACGAAATCACTCCGAGCAGCAACGGAGCGTGGAGGCTAATCATGACCCTGGAAGAGGCCATCAGGACAGCCCTGGAGTACGAAGGCAGGGTGCAGGACGTGTACACGGAGGCTCAGCGGGTGGCGACCAACCAGGTCGGCCAGCGGGTGTTTCGTTTCTTGGCGGCCGAGGAAAAGCGGCACGTGGAGTACCTCCAGTACAAGCTGCAGCAGTGGCGGGACACGGGTCAGGTGACCGCCGAGGGTCTGGATACCGCCACGCCCTCACCCGAGGCCATCTCGGCCGGGGTGCAGAAGCTCGAGAACCGGCTCGCTGCTGAGGACCGGGGCGCCGAGATAGAGATGCTCGAAAAAGCCCTGAAGGTGGAGATCGAGACCAGCAACTTCTACCGCCGAATGGTGGACGAGATGGACGCCGACGCCCGCCCGCTCTTCGCCCGTTTCGTGGAGATCGAGGAGGGGCACCAGGCCATCGTCAAGGCAGAGATCGATTCTCTCAACGGCGCGGGCTTCTGGTTCGACATGCCGGAGTTCCATCTGGAGGGGGAGTAGGCGGCATGCCGACCTGGCTGGTCTATCTCGGCTTGCTCACCGCGTTCATCAGCCTGCTCAACGTGATCCGGCCCAGCGCGCGGCTGCGGCTCGGCACCCGACGGCGGGCCGGAATCGTCGTTGCCGGGGGCGTGGTCCTGATCCTGATCGGCACCATGTGGCCGGTGGGCGTCCACAAGATATCGACGCCCGCGACCCAGCTCGACCTCGCCCTGCCGGTCTATCATTTCCACGAGGTTCACCACAAGGTCATCGACGCGCCGGGCGAGGCGGTGCTGGCAGCCTTCCGCGATCTGCGGGTCTCGGAGATCCGGCTGCTGCGGACGCTCTTCAACCTCCGGAGCCTGTCTGCCCGCCTGACGGGTCACCAGACTCCGGACTTCGCCGACGAGATGCCGATCCTGCAGCAGATGGGCGTGGTGAACCTGCCGTCGGACAGTCCGCACGAGCTGGTGTTCGGCATGGTCATGGAGGCCGCCGGCGGCGCGGACATCGTGGTGGATTCCGCCGAGGCCTTCGCCGCCTTCGACCGCCCGGGCTGCGTCCGGGTAGCGTTCAACATCGAGGCGCGGCCGCGTGACGACGGCCGCATCCTCGCCGTGACCGAGACCCGGATCCAGGCAACCGACGAGGCCGCGGCCCGTCTCTTCGCCCGCTACTGGCGGGTCATCTTGCCCGGCAGCGCCCTGCTGCGTCTGACCATGCTGGACGCCGTGGCGGAACGGACGAAGACGACGCAGGAAGGCGCATGAACGCTGCCCCGGCGTAACTTCATTTCAACAGGACCATCTTGCCCTCGCCCGTGAAGTCGCCCGCGACCAGGCGGTAGAAGTAAACCCCCGCGGCGAACTGCTTCGCGTTCCACGTCACCCGCTTGAATCCCGCCTGCTCCCGGTTGTCCACAAGTGTGGCCACCCGGCGACCACGCGTGTCGTACACGGTGAGCTCCACCCGGCACGGTCGCGGCACGGCATACTCGATCCGGGTGCACGGGTTGAACGGATTGGGATAGTTCTGTGCGAGCGCAAATCGCTGCGGGATCGGGTCGTTTTCAACGATGGACAGTGGTGAGTACAGACCGCCTTCGAATGCGCCGATGTCCGGTAGCGAGCCGACCGGGTCGGGCCGTGGTAAACCCTCGAAGTCGTAGTCCGGACCTCCGGGCTGGGCCGCGCCCAGACAGCGGCTGGGGACCCGCAAGTGGAAATCCCCCTGTCCGGGATCCTCGAAGCATGGATCGAGATAGATGTTCAGGTATTGATCAGCCGGATCGCCGTTATTGTTCGTCGTGGAGATCACCCCGATGCCGGCCGGGCCGTGCATGGGGTTCAGGCCGAAGCCGATCTCGCCGCCGCTGTTTCCGAAGATATCGCAGTACCGGATGGAGCTGCCGGCGCTGCTCACGAAGTAGATTCCCTCGCCGCTGGAGAACGCGACGATGCAGCTGTTCAGCTCCAGCCGGGAATCCTTGACGTACACGCCGCCGCCTGAGCCAGCGCCGGCCGCGTTGCTGCTGAACGTGCACAGGACGAAGGTCGGATTGTTCGTAGTGGGCGTGCCGGTGTAGCAGTACAGTCCGCCGCCGTCGTTGCCGGCGCTGTTGTCGATGAGGGTGCAGTTCACGAAGCCGGGATAGGACCGTTCGATGCAGTACACGCCGCCGCCGTCGTTTACGGCCGTGTTGCTGTCGATGCGGCACTGATTGAATCCCGCCGAGGCCTCATCGGTACAGTACACGCCGCCGCCGTCATCGCTGGCCGTGTTGCCGACGATCTCGCAGAACTCGAAGTTCCCACCTCCGGCCACGCCGCCACCGCCGCTGGCCTGGTTGTCGCGAATGAAACAGTCGGTGTACATGCTGAAACCGAATATGCCACCACCGTGCAAACCGGCGGTGTTGCCGGTTATGGTGCAGTTCAGGAAGTTGCTGTCCTCGTTGTTGATGACGCCGCCGCCACTGCCCGCTGCCACGTTGTCCAAGATGAGGCAGCCGTCGAAGTTCCCGTCGCCGCCGACCCCGCCGCCGTCACCCGTGGCACTGTTGCCGCGGATCTCGCAGTCGTTCTGGAGATCGGGATACGCCATCAAGCCGAAGATGCCGCCGCCGCAGGAGCCCTGGTTGCCGGACAGGACACAATGGCTGAGAAACGGCGTGGCGCCGTTCTGGCAGAAGAGCCCGCCACCGTGCCCATCGGCCACGTTGCCCTGCAATGTACAGTCGTAGAAGGCCGGCGAGGGCGTGCCGGTGCAGGAGACCCCGCCGCCGAAGATATCGGCCGCGTTGTCTTGAATCGTGCAGAACAAGAACGTTGGCGCTGTCGCTTCGCAGTAAACCCCGCCGCCGTTTCGTTCACTGCCGCTGCCGGTGGCCCAGCCGTTCTCGATGCGGCACCAGGTCAGCCGGCTGGCCGAGCTGCCGGGGAAGAATCGCAGGCCGCGCCAGCGGCCGGGATTGGCCACGGGGTTGGCGGTAAAGCTCACGGGCGCCACCTCGGTGCCGTCGGCCAGCAGGGTGCCGAAGATGCTGAACCAGTACGGGCCGGTGAATTTCAGGATTGTGCCGGCCGCCAGCCGCAGGGTGTCGTCGGCCAGTATATGGATGTGATCGACCACGCGGTAAAGGCCCGCGGGGAGCTGGTCCATGGTCAGGTGACCGCGCAGATAGCCGAAGGGAGTGCGGCCTTCATTTTCATAGGCGCCGATGTCCGGGGGTAGTGAATCACGCTCAGCGCCCACGATATCCTGCGATGGAGCGCCGTTGTACCGGGCCGCACCGAGACAGTGGCTGAAGTCACCCAGGCGATAATCAGCTGCGCCGGCATCCACGAACTCGGGATCCAGGAAGATGTTATAGAGGCTGTCGCACGGATCACTGTTGTTGTTCGTGTAGTCGATCTGACCCACTTGGCGTGGTCCCAGTTCCGGATTGGCGATGTTACCGGCGGTATTGCCGAAGAGATCGCAGTACTCCAGCTGGCTCGTCTGGTTACCGGAATAGTGGATCCCGGTCCCGCTGGCGAAGCTGATGATGGTACTGATGATGACCGGCGCGGCATTCACGCCGCAGTGGATGTTTCCACCCTGAACACCGGCCGAGTTATCGCTGATTGTACAGTGATTCAGTGAAGGGGCGGAGTTTACTCCCTGGCAATTCAGCCCGCCGCCGTTGCCCGTGGCGCTGTTGCCGTGGAGCAGGCAGTTGGCCAGCTGGGGCGCGCAGTTCTGGTCGCAGTCCATGGCACCGCCGTCACCGCCGGCGCTGTTGCCGGTGAGGTAGCAGCTCATAAAGACCGGCGCTGAACTGCCGGTGTCGCGGAAGACCGCCACCCCGCCGCCGTAACCGCTGATCACCTGGTTGTCGTCAATGTGGCACCCGGTGAACGAGGGCGAGGCGTTGTAACAGTACACCCCACCGCCGCCGGTGCCGCTCGTGGTATTGCTGTTGATCTCGCAGTCGGTGAAAACCGGTGAAGTCGCCGGTCCGCCGCGGCGACAGAAAACGCCACCGCCGCCGCCGCTGGAACTGTTTCCGTTCAGCGAACAGCCAAAAAACTCCGGCGTCACGTCGAGATCGCACCACACCCCACCGCCGCTGCCGGCCGCGTTGTTCTCGATGTCGCAGTACTGGAAGCTGGGTGAGGAGTGATCGAAGCAGGATACCCCGCCGCCATACGAGGCGAGGTTGTGAGCAATGACACAGCGGTTGAACGTGGGCGAGGACGACTGGCAAAAGACGCCTCCTCCCTCTGACATGGCCATGTTCAGCCGGATGGCGCAGTGGAAGAATCGCGGCGACGAATAGGCGCAGTGAACGCCGCCGCCGGAATCCAGCTCTGTGCCGTCCGCGATCCCCCTCTCGATCACACAGTACTCCAGGTTGCAGGCTTCGTCCGCGTCGAAGAACCGCAGACCGTACCATCCCGCCGGATTCTCCAGCGGGTTGGACGTGAAGCGGATGGAATCCGTCGCGGTCCCCGTCGCCCGCAACAGTCCAGATACCGCGAACCAGTACTTTCCGTAGAACTGGACCGTCACCCCCGGGCCGATGCTCAGGGTGTCGCCGGTGCAGACCTCGACATCGCCGAAGATCAGGTACGGACTGCCGCCGGCGATCCAGTCGCCCTGGATGGGGCCGCCGTAGATGCTGGTTTCCGCCCGAACCGGGATTGCCGCCAGGAGTATCCCGACGATCAGTAGACACAGGTAGGTTTTCATGGTGGGTGCTCCCCTCGAGTTCCCCGCCGCCGTCTGGTCCTCCTCTGCTGGTTGTTGTCTTCTCCGGAGCCGGTACCCCCCGAGTGAGGACCACCCCGCTCAGCGGTTCCTGTTCAGGTTGTTTATCACCGACGGCTTGTCTGTCGGATCCCGGCAGAAAAGAATTCCGACTCGGCACCGTTCGAGACACGTCCCGGTGGCCGATTTCCGGTAAAAACCCCGAATTGACACATATCCGCGCATCTTTACGACATAGGTTGTGCGGCGAAGTGTTGGACGGCAGGATCCGACTATTATTTCATGACGATTTAGCAATTTAGCGAATCATTGCTGAGTTTCGAGGCCGGAACAGTGCTGTAAACAGGCTACCAACATTCTTCGCGGCACAACTCTGAAATATGGATCGACTCAGCGAGCCGGATGTCGCCCCGGGTTCTTGCCCGGGGCGCCGGTACTTGGGACAGGCCTGGTGACAGGCCGTCGGATTCCCATGCCTGATCTCTGGTGGTCGAGGTGTTATATTCAAGAGCGATGATATTCCACGAATCGGGTGGCGCTCGCATATGGGCCAGCACATGGCTATTCGCAGAACTCTGACTTCGGCGGCATTCCTGCTCGTCCTGCTTCTGCCATGTCTGTCACTCGCCGCTGACGACCCCCAAGAGATCCCCTACCGCCGCGGCGAGCTGACCATCGACGGCGATCTCGGCGACTGGACCGGTCCGTCCCTGCTGGTGGAGCTGGAAGACCCCCTGTTTCCGCCGCCGGCCGGCAACCGGGCCGTCATCCGAGTGACCTGGGATCACGACACCCTCTGGTTCGCCTTCGATGTCTTCGATGCGGAGCTACTCCTGCCCCCCGAGGGAATCAGCGGCCTGACCCTGTACCAGTGGGATTCGGTGGAGATCTATCTGGACAGCGACGGCAACGCCACGCCCCGCATGGACTCGCGCGATTTCCAGTTCATCCTTTCCGCGGGCGGCGACTACGTGGTCCAGCAGGGCGATCCGATGCTCTACGAGATTCATGACTGGCAAGTGCCCAAGCGGGAGCGTC
>JBDRBC010000054.1:0-2512 GCA_043823125.1 bacterium
CACCGGGCGCCAGAATCCGAACAGGGCCGGCACCTCGATATCATCACGCAGAGCAGGCGGGGACGCGGATACCTCCGCCTTCCCCCCAGGAGTCCGTCGGCCGTCGTCCGCCAGCAACCGGCGGTGAGCGGCCTGGCGCGCCGAACGAGAGACACGGCGTTGAGCCAGCCCATCCCCTGCCATAGCAGCACCAGCAGCGCACCGGTTCCCCAGCCGATGAGCGCCCAGATGGTCCACGACACCCGGGGGTTGCGGTTGACTGATCGGACGCTTGAGCGGTCGCCAGGCAACACACCCGCGAGCGTAGTATCATCCGGGAAGATCCGGGCCGGTGTCGCGGTCTCCAGGAGTGCCGTGCTCTCCCGGTACGGAATCGCCTCACCCGGGATCTCCGCCAACCACGCCGAACCGAATCCCCTCGCCGGCAGCAGCGGCAGTTGGAAGGACGGCACGAGCAACGGCGCCACCGGCATCAGCACGAGCCCCTTGCCGGTGACCTCGATGATGGTCAGGGACAGTTCGAGGGGATAGGCGCCATACAGTACGTAATCCAGCATTTGTGTCGCACCTCACCGATTCTGACGTTTTGCCGCGGCGATCCGTTCTTCCAGCAACGCCAGGTCCTCGGGACTGAGATCCGTCCCAGCCTGATCGAACAGCGCCACCATGGCGCGGGCCGTGGAGCCGTCGAAGAATGTCTGCTTGAGATGATCCAGAGCCGAGCGACTCGCCTGCCCCTTGCCGATGATCGGCGAGTAGACGTGCCGCGGCCCATCCCAGGCGTGACGCAGCATCCCCTTCTCCTCGAGGATACTGATGAGCCGGCGCAGGGCATTTTCCGTGGGCGGCTCGGGGATGTTGTCCCGCACCTCCGCCACGGTGGCCCGGCCCAGCCGGTAGATCACATCCATGATCTGCCGTTCGCGTCGACTGAGATTGCGGAGTCGGTCGTGTTGCATGAGTGCTCCTTCTGCGAGGGACATCACCGCTATACGACGCCGGCCGGGCAAGGTTGCTAAAAATTTAGTGTAACACTAAAAAATTAGTGTATCTCTCCCAAAACAACGCGCCCCACGGTGGGGCGCGTCTTTTTCAGTGGAGAATCTTCTACGCGCCGGCCGACATGGCCTTCCGCCGAGTCGACTCGAACCGCTCGCCGACATCGGCCCAGTTGATGATGGCGCCGAAGTTCTTCACATACTCGGCGCGACGATTCTGATACCGCAGATAGTACGCGTGCTCCCAGACATCGAGCACGAGCAGCGGCGTCACGCCCCACTGGGTGAGGTTCTGGTGCTTCTCGGCGGTCAGCACCACGAGCTTGTCATCATCGGGCCGGTAGGCCAGGATGCCCCAGCCGCTGCCCTCCACCTGGGTCGAGGCGGCGTTGAACTGCGCCTGGAACGCCGCGAAACTCCCGAAGTCCTCGACGATCTTGTCGGCCAGCGGACCGGCGGGCTCGCCGCCGCCGCCGTTGCCCTCGGGCGCCATGTTCTGCCAGAAGAGGGCGTGCAAAAGGTGACCGGAGCCGTGGAAGGCGGCCTCGCGCTCCCAGTGCTTCACCAGGCTGTAATCGCCGGCCTTGCGCGCGTCGGCCAGTTTCTGTTCGGCGTTGTTCAGTCCATCCACGTAGCCCTTGTGATGCAGGTCGTGATGCAACTTCATGGTCTGCTCGTCTATGTGCGGCTCGAGCGCGTCGTAGGCGTACGGCAACTTGGGTAGTTCGTGTGCCATGGTGGGTTTCTCCTTCTATTGTCGGTTTAGACGTTTCGTTGCGGATTCTGCCAGCGTGCTGGCGGTCGGGGTTTCGGTACACAGGATATATTCATTACCGATTTAGTCAAGTATTTCGCTAAAGAAGGGTCTCAGGCTGAAATAGTGTTGTAAACAGATAAATTACTCGCAATAAGGACTGAGCTGAGATGCGGGTTCAGTTCGGATATTGCATCTCCAGCTATCGGCCTGGCGGACCAGCCCAATACAAAGGGAGTGTACCGCGTACACTCCCCCCAATCCGATTGGTTGCTACTCGACGCCTGTCTCATCATGATTTTTTACGGCCGCAGCCCCTCCAAAAAATCCGCCTCCACCCAGTAGATGTCCGACGATCCGTTCTGGGCACCGCTGTGCAACCGCCGTAGGGTCTCCACGGTGAGCTTGCCGTCCGGCAGCACCTCCGCCTCGTTGGTCTGGTCGGTGGCGTAGAAGAAGTACTTGCCGTCCGGCGAGACGCATGCCGAGCTGGCCCGGGCGCCGACGGCGTTGAACGGCTCGCCGAGATTCACCGCCTCGCTCCAGCTGTCGTCCTCGTCCCGGAAACAGATGTAGTAGTCCGTTTCGCCGAGGTTGGACTCGTGGTCGGCCACGCAGTAGACGAGATAGCTCTCGTCCCGCGCCACGAACCCGTTGTAGTTGTCCTGGCCGAAGTTGACCTGGGCGGCCAGATCTTCGGGCTCCTGGTACTCGCCGTCCACCAGCCGCGAGCGACAGAGGCGCGCGTGCTCGCCCTGGG
>JBDRBC010000055.1:0-2698 GCA_043823125.1 bacterium
GGGAGCACCATGAAGCAGTCAGTCCTGATCTCGAGTATCGTCGTCTCATTGCTGGCGGTCGTTTGTATTGGCTGCCAGAAACAGGAAGCCACCGACGCAGCGGCGGAAGATCTCAGCCGCCAGCAGATCACCGATATCGAGGTGGGCGAGGGGATCGAAGCCGTCGCGGGGGACCTCGCCGTCGTTCACTACACGGGTTGGTTGTGGGTCGCTGGGGCGAAGGGGCACAAGTTCGACAGTTCCCACGATCGGCGGGAACCGTTTTCTTTCGTGTTGGACGCCGGTGGCGTCATCGACGGGTGGGATCAAGGTGTGGTCGGCATGAAAGTCGGCGGCAAGCGGAACTTGAGGATTCCGCCTGATCTCGCCTATGGCAATACGGACAATCGGGACATACCCGCCAACTCGGCCCTGTTCTTCGAGGTGGAACTCATTGCCGTGCCGCGGGTGCAGATCGAAGATCTTTTCGTGGGGGAGGGGCCGCTGGCTGAAGACGGCGACACGGTATCGGTGCTGTACACCGGCTGGTTGTTCGTGGACGGAGAGCGTGGTACGCAGTTCGACAGCTCCACCGAGCGGAACCAGCCGACCACCTTCGACATCGGCCAGGGCCAGGTGATCCGCGGCTGGGATCAGGGTATGGTCGGCATGAAGGTGGGAGGTAAGCGGATCCTGACCATCCCACCCCTTCTCGCTTACGGCGCCAGGGGGCGTCTGGGGCGCGACGGGAAGGCGCTCATCCCGCCTCACGCCGCCATCCAGCTGGAACTGGAACTATTACATGTCATGGGTAAGCAGTAACCGGACAGCTCGGTACAGCTCTGGTTTTTCTTTACCGCAGCGCCCGCCAACCTGGAGCGGGTGCTGCGCTTTCTTGTCAATTCCCTTGCTTGGCGCCAACCCGACGCCTACTTTTGTCCGGATTCTGAGGGCGGCAGACCGATGTCAGCCACCTCCTTTTTTTTGGTCAAGTGGAGTCGTTGATTGGGGTTAGACCCTCGGTTCAGCGGCTTCAACCCTCTACCATTCTCACAAGGAGGATCGTGCCTACCATGGAGAACTGGATCTATCTCATCCCGGCGGCAGGCGTGCTGGCACTCCTGTTCGCGCTGGTCAAAGCGATGGCGGTCAAGAGCCAGGACGCTGGCAACGACACCATGAAGGAAATCGCCGGTCACATCCAGGAAGGCGCCATGGCGTTCCTGGCCCGTGAGTACAAGGTGCTTTCCATCTTCGTGATCGTCGTTGCGGTGCTGCTCGCTTGGGGCAACGCCAGTCTCGAGAACTCGCACTGGTTGATCGGCATCTCCTTCGCCTGCGGCGCTCTCTGCTCCGGACTCGCCGGATTCATCGGCATGCGGATCGCCACCATCGCCAACGTGCGGACCACCAACGCCGCCCGCCAGAGCCTGAACAAGGCCCTGGGCATCGCCTTCAGCGGCGGCTCGGTCATGGGCATGTGTGTGGTTGGTCTGGCGATCATCGGCCTGAGCGTCCTGTTCATCATCTACGACAAGACCTTCATGGCCAACGCCGACTGGAGCATAACGCGGGTGCTGCAGGTGCTGTCCGGATTCTCCCTCGGTGCCAGCTCCATCGCCCTGTTCGCTCGTGTTGGCGGCGGCATCTACACCAAGGCCGCTGATGTGGGCGCCGACCTGGTCGGCAAGGTCGAGGCCGGCATTCCCGAGGACGATCCGCGCAACCCCGCCGTCATCGCCGACAACGTGGGCGACAACGTGGGCGACGTGGCCGGCATGGGGGCCGATCTGTTCGAGTCGTACGTCGGCTCCATCATCGGTTCAATGATCCTCGGTGTGATGTTCATCCAGACTTCCACCGAAACCGGGTACGATCCGCTGGCCGCGGTCCTGCTGCCGTTGTTCCTGGCTGCCGCCGGCATCGTGGTCTCCATCATCGGCACGTTCTTCGTGCGCACCTCCGAGGGCGGCAACCCGCAGACCGCCTTGAACACCGGTACCTTCGGCGCCGGCGCTATCATGCTGATCGTCACCTTCTTCGTCAGCAAGATGATGTTGCCGGCCGATCTGTACATGGGGGTCTTCTGGGCCACCATCGCCGGTCTGGCGGGCGGCATCGCCATCGGTATGATCACCGAATACTACACCGCCGAGAACCGTGGTCCCGCCCAGGGCATCGCCAAGCAGAGCGAGACCGGCGCCGCCACGAACATCATCGGGGGTCTGGCGCTGGGTATGTCCTCCACGACCCTGCCCATCATCGTGCTCAGCACGGTGATCCTGGTGGCTCACCACGTGGCCGGGCTGTACGGCATCGCCATCGCGGCGCTGGGAATGCTCTCGACCACCGGTATCCAGCTGGCCGTGGACGCCTACGGTCCCATTGCCGACAACGCCGGCGGCATCAGCGAGATGGCCGGTCTCGGTCCCGATGTTCGCGAGCGCACCGACAAGCTCGACGCCGTGGGCAACACCACCGCCGCCATCGGCAAGGGTTTCGCCATCGGCTCCGCCGCCTTGACCGCCCTGGCGCTGTTCAGCGCCTATCGGGTGGCCGTCGGCCTGGAGAAGATCGACCTGCTGAATCCCACGGTGCTGGTCGGGCTGCTGCTCGGTTCCATGTTGCCTTTCCTGTTCTCCAGCTTCGCCATGGCCGCCGTGGGGCGCGCAGCCTTCTCGATGATCGAGGAGGTTCGCCGCCAGTTCAAGGAGATCCC
>JBDRBC010000056.1:0-6108 GCA_043823125.1 bacterium
GCAGCCGCGGCCTCGCTGCAAGCGGAGATCCCGCTGGTCCTCGGCGCCCAGCGCCGTCAGTTCCGCCGCGGAGGGGAAGTACGTCGCGGAGCATTCCGGGCAGTTGACCCGCACCAGCCGCTGGGCGATGACGCCGATCAGCGACGGCGCCAGCAGGTACGGCTCCACCCCGATCTCCAGCAGCCGCGTGATGGAGCTGGCGGCGTCGTTGGTGTGCATGGTGGTCAGCACCAGGTGCCCCGTCAGGGCGGCCTGCACGGCGATCTTGGCGGTCTCCGGATCACGGATCTCGCCGACCATGACGATGTCGGGATCCTGCCGCAAGGTGGCCTTGAGGATTCGGGCGAAGGACAGGCCGATGATCTCGTTCACCTGATTCTGATTGATGATCTCGAACTGATACTCCACCGGGTCCTCGATGGTGATGATGTTCTTCTCTATGCTGTTCAGTTCTCGCAAACCGGCGTACAGGGTCGTCGTCTTGCCGCTGCCGGTGGGCCCGGTGACCAGGACCATGCCGTGCGGCCGCCGCACCAGGGCCCGGAAGGCGCTCAGGGTGGCGGGGCTGAAGCCCAGCTCGTCCAGGCTCAGCACCCCCTTCTGCTTGTCCAGGATCCGCAGGACGATCTTCTCGCCCATGACCCCGGGCAGGGTCGACACGCGCAGGTCCACTTCCCTCCCCGCGGCGAACACCTGGATCCGGCCGTCCTGCGGCAGTCGCCGTTCGGCGATGTCGAGGTTCGCCATCAGCTTGAGCCGCGAGATCACCGGCGCATGCAGGTCGATGCGCTGGCGCATCACCTCGTACATGATGCCGTCGATCCGGAAGCGCACCCGGAAGTACTTGTGTTCCGGTTCGATGTGGATGTCGCTGGCCCGGTCCTTCATCCCCTTCAGGATGACCTGGTTGACGAGATTGATGATGGGACTCTCGCCCGCCATCTGAGCGATGTCCTCCACCTGCGACGCGATCTCCAGGGAGACCAGCTCCAGGTCCTCGCCGTCGATGTCGCTGATCAGCTCGTCGATGCTGGTCTCGGTTTGCTCGCCGTAGATCTCCTTGATCATCCGCAGGATGTCGTCACGCGGACAGACCACCGGCTGGATCTCGCAACCGGTGAGCTTCTGGACGATATCGAGCACGAGCACCTTGTTGGGATCGCCGATGGCGAGGGTCAACCGGTTGTGGATCCGGAATAGTGGCAACACCTCGTACAGGGTCGCCTTCTCCTGCGACAGCAGCGGCACGACCTTCGTGTCGACGAGTCCCTTACGCAGGCGGCAGAACTTCATGCCCGCCTGCTCGGCCAGCAGCCGGGGGATGTCCTCGGGCTGCAGACCGCCCATGTCCACGAGGATCTCGCCGAGCCGGCGCCCGGTTTCCTTGTTGAGGGCGAGCGCCTTCTCCTTCTGCTCCGGAGTGATCAATCCCCGTTCCACGAGCAGGTCGCCCAGCAGGACCTTCTTGGGCGTCAGGAGCTGGCTCACAGGAAGCTCCTCCCGGCGCTCTCGATGTCGGCGAAGACCGGGATGGTCTGGTCTAGATCGGTCAGGGACAGGATCTCGGCACAGAGCGCGTTGGGGCTGGCCAGGCGCAGGGAGCCGCCCGCTTCCCGCAGCTCGATGGAGAGATCGTGCAGGAACTCGAGCCCCTTGCTGTCCAGGGTGTGGACATGCTTCATGTCGACCACGAGCTGCGACCCCTCCCGTTCGCGCGCGGCACTGACCGTCTGCTCGAAGGCGGGGAGGTTCTCCTCGACGAGCGGCCCATCCGGGGTGAGGTAGACGGCGACACCGTACTCGTTGGTCTTGACCTGCATGAAAGACTCAGCTCTCGACGGTTTGGGGAACGTCTGCCGCGCCCGGTTCCAGTGCGCCCTTCGCGGCCAGCTCCAGGAATGCCGTGGCCATCTGCGGGTCGAACTGCGTTCCCGAGCCCTCGCGGATGACCTGGATGGCGCGTTCCAGCATCGCCGCCTCTCGGTAGGGGCGAGCGGAGACGATGGCGTCGAAGGTATCGGCCACGGCGATGATGCGGGCAAACAGCGGAATCTCTTCACCCATCAGGCCGTCCGGGTATCCCCGGCCATCGTACCGCTCGTGGTGATGCCGGATGCCCGGCAGCACGGAAAAGAGCTGGGTGATGGGTTCGAGCATCTTGGCGCCGGAGGCCGAATGTCCCTTGACGACCTCGTACTCCTCGTCCGTGAGTTTGGCGGGCTTGTTGAGGATGCCGTCCTCGATGGAGATCTTGCCGATATCGTGCAGGATGGCGGTCCAGCTCAGGAGCTGGATGTCCTCTTCGGGCAGGCCGAGACGTTCGGCGATCTGCACACAGACCTGGACGACACGTTCCGAGTGGCCTCGGGTATACAGGTCCTTGGCCTCGATGGCCGCCACGAGACTCCGCACGACATTGAACAGGAGCTGGCGGAGTTCGAGGTTCAGTTCCTGGGTGGTGGCGGCGTTGGACAGCTCCTCGGCCAGGGTCTCCACCAGCCGTATCTCGCCGGTCTCGAACGATATTTCTTGGTGCCCCCGGAAGAGGCCCACGTACCCGCGCAAGGTGAAACGGACCCAGATCGGGATCGCGACGAACTCCACCGATCCGTGGTCGTGGGTGAGGGACGACTGGAAACGCATCGCCTCATCGTCCTGCTTGGCGCCCAGGGTGTCTTCCAGGTCGATGAATACTTGATGGAGCGGGACGACCTCGTCCCTAAGCCAGGCGAAATCTTTGTTCTGACCATTGTCGAACTGCCTGGGCCAGATGATGCCGCTCTCCTTGGGCAGGTACAGGATCAGCAGGCGTTTGCCGAGCAGTTCCGCCGTATCTTCCACGAGGCGGCGAGCATTGGTGGCAAAGCTCTCGTCTGGCCGCAGGATACGGGCGGATTCGTAGAGCAGGTTGAGCTGGTCATAGGCTTGCATCAGCTCCTCGGTCATGCCGTTGATGTCCTGTTCCAGCTCGAACCGTTTGCCGATCTCCGCGGCCAGCGAGTCGAGCAGGGGCTGCATTTCCATCTGGGTACTCGCCACCAGGGCGCCAATGGCCACTTCGCTCGTCTTGATGGGGGCCGACAGGGACCGGGTCGGGTTTTCACGAGACCCCGCGTCCCGTTCCGGTCCCGAAACCTCGAGGATCGTGTGGCCCGCGGTATCCAGGACCGACAGCGAAACCGATACCGTGTCGGCCGTATTCTGGAGTAGATCCACACACGAGCCCTGGACGAAACTGGTGAAATCCTCTGGCCGTTTCTCACTCATGACAACCTCAATACCTTGTTGCTCCGGTTGTTCAGGGCGCAGTAGACGCTCCGGAGGCGATAAGTTCGTTCACGGTGCGAAGCAGTTGCCGGGGCCCTATCGGTTTCTCGACCATGCGTACTCCCGGGTATTGATCGATCCAGGCGCGAATATTGATCTCCGTGTGTGAGGTGACGATCAGGGTGTGCTGTGGCAGATAAGGACCCTTGGTCACCAAATGCTGGCACAATTCCTTGCCGCCCATTTCCGGCATGTCGATGTCGCTGATCATGACGTCGAAATGCCCCTCCGTCAGCAAGTCAATGGCTTTGATACCGTTGGCGGCGATTCCCACCTCGAAACCTTCCCGCTCGAAGGTACGCGCAATGACTCTCCGGACACTGGCATCATCATCGACGATCAGGATGCGGTGGTTGCTCACGGATTCCCCCCACTGTTCACAGGCTGGAAAACCTGGTCGATGTCGGTCGGTTGGGCGCCGACCTCGCGGGCCGGTAGCCAGATCCGGAAACGACTGCCGGACCCGAGTTTGCTCTCGACCTTGATGGTGCCACCATGGACCTCGACGATTTCATTGGCCAGGGCGAGACCCAGGCCCGACCCCTGTTTCTCTCGCACCTGGTCGTCCTGCGACCGGTAGAACCGCTCGAAAATCTTTTCATGTTGTTCCTCGGCGATGCCGATGCCGGTATCTTCCACGCAGATCTCGATGCCACGGTCGGCTTCCTGCGCGCTCACCACGATACGCCCGCTCGCCGGGGTGTACTTGATCGCATTGGAAAGCAGGTTGTTGAACGAGACCCCGAGCAGATCCTTGTCGCCGTTGATTGCCGGCAGATTATCCGGAATTTCGCTGATCAGATCGAGTCCGTGGCTCTCGGCCTGCCGGCGGAGCGACTCTGTCTGGTCGCGGAGCAGGCTGGCCGTCTTGACGAACGAGAAATTCACTGACAGGTTGCCCAGCTGAATCCTCGAGAGTTGCAGGAGGTTGGAGATGAGCTGGGCCATCCGCTTGGCCTCTCCATCCAGAATGTTGCAATAGTCTCGGCGTTCCTCGTTGCTCAGCTCTTCGTTCTCGGCTAGTTCCTCCACAAAGGTGACGATGGTGTTCAACGGCGCCTTCAGCTCGTGTGAGATCTGGGAGAGGAACTCGGCCTGGGTGCGCTGGGCGGCCTGTTGGGCGGTGACATCGCGCAAGGTGAACAGGATATGTGCCGTCTGACTTCCGGTAACAGTCAATGGTATGCGGTTCAGGATGAGATTCCGCTCGTGCCCGTCCTGTTCCAGTGGCATGAAAACCTGGCCAGTCTTGTCAGCCTCCTGGAGAAGCGTGTCGAGTCCGGGGACATCCTGAAGGTTTTTGACATCTTCCCTGCGGCCACTGATGCCGAAGATCCGCATGGCCCGACGATTGATGAATACGAGATCCGTGACCGAATTGCTGATGATCAGGCCATCGGGGAACGTGTCCAGGATGAGTTCCATGCGTTTCTTCTCGTAGTCGACCAGGCGTGTCTTGATGATCAACTCGTCCCGGAGTTTGGCCAGGGCCTGCACCCTGCCGACCGTGTTCTTCATGGCGTACTGTGGGTCCAGGTCGGCGTCAGCGACTGCTGCCGACTCATCCTGGTCGTCCGGTGGTTGATCCTGATGCAGCTTCAAGGCCGCGGTGAGTTTTTCCAGGAAATCCGAAGTGGGCTGAACGGCCCGACGCAAGGTGGCCTGGCTGATCACGATGAACGCCAGGAGCAACAGGCCGGCCGGCAGGAAGAACGGCAGGACGTTGGCGTTGCGTCCGAACAGGTCGGGATCGGGCAGCAGCACCGCGACACTCCCGATGGTGCCGGTCGCCCGAATAATGGGATGCAGCAAGACCTGGCCCACGTCCGTTCCGAACAGCTGTCGGCCGAGTTCAACGGTGTCGGCTTCCGGGACGGGATAGGGAATTGGCCAGATGTCCAGGCGATTACCCGCGCGGTTCAGATCGGTATGGGTCAGGACCGTGCCCAGGGAATCGATGATGGCGGCCGCCTCGAGCTGTCCGCCCCGGGTGGCGCATTCCAGGATTCGCAACTGGCGGGCCGATTCCTGGAAGGACATGGATTCATTGACACCGTGCGCTACGAGTTCGGCCAGAGATCGGCCATGTGAGGTCATCTGCTTGTTCTGGGTGATCAATTCTCCTCGGTGCAGGAGCCAGGCCGAACCCAGTGCCAGCAGGAGCAACACGGCTCCTTGGAGGAGGGTCCATCGCAATGACAGCGTGTTCGAACCTGGACTTCGCGGAAAGGCGAACAGGCTCTGGAAAGGGATCTGCCTACGAGCTTTCAGTGTCATGACCTCTCCCTGACCGGACAGCGACCTGAGTCGCAGTCCGAGGAGTTGCTACCTCAACAGTTGAAACCGTTCTCATTCATCTACTTCGGATGTGGATCGCGGAACTCAAGCAAAATGACGGAAGGGGAGAACATGCTGGGGCATGGCGAGAAATTCGGTTCCCTGGCTACAGCCGCCAGTTCCTTGATGACACAATATGCGGCCAGACTGGCTGGTTGCCGCTCGAGTCGGGATCGAGCGGGATCGACGCCCCCGAAAAACCGGTCCTGATCGGATCGCTAATCGACCTCGGAGAAACGCTCACCCGGCGCGCCGCACACGGGGCACTTGTCCGGATGGTCGCCGTACAGGGTGTGGCCGCAGCGTGCGCCTCGCCGGCGATAGCCTCGCCCAGGTTCTCCGCGGTGCCGGCGACGCCGTCCAGGGCGCGCAGGTGGGCGTGGGCGTGCACCGTCTCGGCCGCGGCCGCGGCGCGGAACAACTTGGCCACCATGGGGAAGCCGT
>JBDRBC010000057.1:0-8416 GCA_043823125.1 bacterium
ACGCTGCACAAGTACATCACGCTGCGCCAGAAGGTGATGGGGCTGGACGGACCGGTGACCTTCCCGAACCTGTACAACTCCATGATCGACGATGTGGACATGGAGTACACCTATGACGAGGGCCGGGAACTGATCATGGAAGCCCTCAAGCCCATGGGCACGGAATACTGCGAACTGCTGGCAGAGGGCATGGACCCCGCCAACGGCTGGACCGATGTCTACCCGAACGAGGACAAGGAAAGCGGCGCCTACAGCAGCGGCAGTCTTTCCCGGATCCTGCACCCGTACGTGAAGCAGAACTTCGACAACTCGCTGGACGCCGTTTCCACCTGTGCCCACGAGTACGGTCACGCGCTGCATTCGGTGTACAGCAGTCGGAATCAGCCGCCGGTCTACGCCGGCTACACCACGTTCCTGGCCGAAGTCGCCTCCACCTGCAACGAGGCGTTGCTGCTCGATTACATGCTCGAGCGCGCCAAGAACGACGACGAGACGTTGATGCTGCTCAACCAGCGGCTGGAGAGCATCCGGTTGACCATCTTCCGTCAGACCTTGTTCGCTGAGTTCGAGCTGCGCGCCCACGAGCACGCCGAGCAGGGCAACGCCCTGACAGCCGACTTCCTCAACGATCTGTACGCGGGCCTGATCAAGACCTACTACGGGCCCGACTTCGAGCTGGGTGAGAACGACGAGTGCGAGTGGATGTTCATTCCCCACTTCTTCTTAAACTTCTACGTGTTCACTTACGCCACCGGGCTCACCAGCGGTCTTTCGCTGGCCTCGCAGATCCAGCAACACGGCGAGGATGCCGCGCAGCGGTTCATCGAGAACACCTTGAGCGCCGGTTCTTCCGCCCCACCGCTGGATATCCTGCGCGCCGGCGGCGTCGATCTGGAAACTCCGCAGCCGATTCTCGACATGCTCGACATGTTCGAGGCCACGGTGGAAGAGTTCGACAAGATCTGGACTAGGGCGTATAGCGGTTGATGATCGATCGTCGGTCGTCCAGCCGTTGGAGTGTACAAGTTGAGGGCAGTGCACCTGGGTGCACTGCCCTTTTTCCGTACCATTATCCAAACAACTCAGGAGACGAACTTCAATCCCCGCCAACCAGGTCCCGCTCGCGATCGCGCCGGTCGGTGACGTACCGGAACAGCAGCAGCAGCAGGAACGCCAGCACGCCGACCCCCATCCAGAAGAACCAGATGTAATGGGCGTGGTCATAGGCGGTGAGCCGCTGGGCCTCGGGCATGGCCGCCACCACTTCCGGCGCCGGACACCACTTGTCCAACAAGCGACCGGACGCCGCGAAGCCGAACAGCCACGAGAACGCCGTGGTCAGGTGAGAGTAACCCATGTAGAGCCCCACCTCCCCCGGCGGCGCCTGCTTCGAGGCGTACTCGAGAAAACGCGGTGACAGGAAACACTCGGCGATGCCCTGCAAACCGATACCGATGATGAGCATCAATTCGAGGGGATGCAGACTAATGCCGAGCACCAACATCCGCTCCGTGCCCAGATTGGGCGCCAAGGCCACCACCAGCGCCGTGAACGGGATGATGAACAATCCGATGCCGATGGACGATATCGGCCGGATTCGCCGCACGAGATAATTGATGGGCACCACGCAGAGCACCACCATCAACGGATTGACGTTGGCGATCCAGCCCGGTTTGGCGAAGTCGCTCACCATCCGCATCAGATACTTCGGCATGGTGGCGTAGAGCTGTCCCTGGATGGCCCAGAACCCGCCGATGATCATGATCAGGCTGAGGAAGCGGACGTTGCGCACCACTTTCCCGAGTCCGCTCAGCAGCTCCCGCACCGTCTTGCCCTCTCCCGAACTGTCGATATTGCGATAGGCCACACCCACCAGAATGAGGGCGACGAGGGCCATACTCGCCGAGTAGAAGTTGATGGCCTGCAGCCCGGTGAGGCCGATGTCCATAGCGTCGAGCTTGATCCGGATGGGATCCACCAGGCTCTTGCCGGTGAACGAGCCGATATTCACCGCCATGTAGAATAGCGAGAAGGCGCGACTCCGGTTGGCCTCGCTGGAACACTTGGCCGCCGTACCGGAGATCACCGGTTTCACGATGGCGCCGCCGAACATGATCATGGTCAGCGCCAAAATGACCGACCACTTCTCCGGGATCGCCCCCAGCAACGCGTAGCCGGCGGTGAGCAGGGCGAAGGCCAGGGCCAGGGCGCTGCGGAAGCCGACCTTGTCGGAGATGTTGCCCATGAAGGTCGGCATGAAGTAGAGCAGACAGGCGAACCAGGCGATGATGTCGCCCGATTCCACGTCGTTGAAGCCGACGTCCTTGGTCAGATAGACCGACAGGAAGATGAAGCAACCGTAGTAGGCCGCCCGCTCGAACAGCTCGATGCAGTTGGCCACCCAGAAGACTTTCGGGAAACGCCAGGTGGACGGAGCTTCCGGGGCAGGGGGATCGGACTGGCTGGATCCGTTTGCTGGAGTCATGGTTCCTCCCGGGCTGGGTCGGGGCTGGTGGATCAAGAATATTGCCTTGCAGATAACCTACAGGATGGGGTGTGGGCGTGGGTACTGCTATTTCAGCAACAGGTGGGCAGAGACGACTCGCGATCCCGGGGAATAAGTTGATTGGACAGCCCTCCTGTCAACGAGTAAAAACACCCTATGCGATTCTATTTGATTAATCCCTCCAACTCACTCGTCAGCATCATAAATATCAAAAATGCCGGCGATCGAGGAGCTGCTCGACGCCTTCCGCGACCGGCAGACCGTCTTCGCGACGTGACCAAGATCGGCCGGACCCACCTGATGGACGCCGTGCCACTGACGGTGGGCCAGGAGATCTCCGGCTGGGCGTACCAGATCGAGGACGGGCAGGATCTCGGGTGGTCGACACCCCGGACGGCCTGTTCGAGCTGGCACTCGGCGACACCGCCGTCGGCACCGGCCTGAACGCCCCGCCGGGTTTCGCCAACGTACCGAGCTACGGTCGCGATGCCCTCGTCCTTGAACTTGTTGAACGGAACGGGCACCACCTCAAACCCGGCGTTACGGCAGTCCAGGTTGCAGTAAGCCTTCTCGGCATCTCCATAGACAACGAAGTCACCCACACGGGCTCTGAGCTCCACCAGGTACTGTACGAGGTCACTGATGGGCCGGTAATCGAACGAAATGCCTGACGAGAAAGAGGGGCAAGAACGGGCCCCAGTCACTGCAGTCATGGACCGATGGCTGCTTGAACCGATCGGAAACATTCCCCCAGCCGAGCACGAAAAGCTATACTACCAGCGTCAGAAAGAAGCGGCCCTTGTGGTCGGACCCACGTGACGGAGGCTCCGGAAAAGCCAGTGCGGTTCAAGCTGAATTCTGTTGTACTTGGAGGGGGAAATCATGGACGGCAGTAATTCACTCCCACCCGATAATTCAGACAAGCACCAGAATCCCGACCTCTCTGAGATACCGGAGCCCACCACGATCCAGATCCCTGAACACGATCACCCGACCGAACACATCGGTCCTTATCATCTGCTCGGAGTTCTCGGAGAAGGTGGAATGGGCACTGTTTTTCTCGCCGAGCAGCGAGAACCGGTCCAGCGCAAGGTCGCTTTAAAGGTCATCAAGCTGGGCATGGATACCAGGGAAGTCATCGGCCGGTTCGAGGCGGAGCGCCAGGCACTGGCGATGATGAACCACACCAACATCGCTCAGGTCCACGACGCGGGGACCACCGAGGCGGGCCGCCCCTATTTTGTCATGGAATATGTGCCTGGCGTTCCGATCAACGATTACTGCGATCAGAATCGGCTCGGCATCCGGCAGCGGCTCGAGCTTTTCATTCCTGTTTGCCAGGCGATTCATCATGCCCACCAGAAAGGTGTGATTCATCGCGACATCAAGTCATCGAACGTGCTGGTGACGGTTCAGGACGGCAAGCCGTTGGCGAAGGTCATCGATTTCGGAGTGGCCAAGGCAACCGAGAAACGTTTGACCGAAAAGACACTTTTCACCGCACAGGGACAATTGATCGGTACGCCCGATTTCATGAGCCCCGAGCAGGCGGAGATGACGGGCCTGAACATCGACACTACCAGCGATGTCTACTCCCTAGGCGTCATGCTGTACGAGCTGCTTACTGGCACTCTGCCCTTTGAACACCACCGCTTGAGGGAGCTCGGCCCGGCCGAGATTCACCGGGTGATTCGCGAGGTGTCGCCCCCCAGACCGAGCCAGCGGATCTGCAGTCTGGGCGATCAGGCGGTCCCGGCCGCCGAGCGCCGTCGGCGGTCACCTTCCGCCTGGGCTCAGCAGGTGCGCAACGAGCTGGACTGGATCACCATCCACGCCCTTGAGAAAGACCGCACCCGGCGGTATCAGTCGGCATCGGAGTTCGCCGCCGATATCGAGCGTTATCTCAAAGATGAACCCGTACTCGCTACCTCCCCCAGCACCCTCTACCAGCTCCGGAAGCTCATCGCGCGGAACAAGGTTCGTTTCGGCCTAGTTGTTTCCTTGGTGCTGGTGCT
Organism: bacterium; assembly: GCA_043823125.1. Taxonomy (GTDB): domain Bacteria; phylum Krumholzibacteriota; class Krumholzibacteriia; order LZORAL124-64-63; family LZORAL124-64-63; genus JBDRBC01. The sequence continues at coordinate 4,522 of JBDRBC010000057.1, forward strand.
GGCGGGTTTCGCCGTGACCATGTCGATCCAGACCGGACGGATATCTCGCGAACGGGACCGAGCCAATCAGGAGGCGCGGTCGGCACAGCAGGTATCCGAATTCTTGTCGGGCCTGTTCGAGGTATTTGATCCGAGCGAGACGCGGGGGAACATCCTCACGGCGCGAGAGATCCTGGACGAGAGTTCCGCAAAGGTCGAGAGTGAATTTACCGATCAACCCCTGGTGGGGGCGCGGTTGCTGGGCACGTTGGGCAGGGTCTACGGCAATCTGGGCCTGTTTGCACAGGCTCGGCCCCTGCTGGAACGGGCGCTCGTTATCCGGCAGGACCACCTGGACGAACAACATCTGGATGTGGCACAAAGCCTGCTCGATCTGGGTATCTTGCTCTGGCAGATCGGTGATTACCAGGGCGCCCGACCGCGTTATGAGCGTTCGCTGACCATAAGAGAGGCCACCCTGGGACCCGACCATCCCCTGGTTGCTGCGAGCCTGAACAATCTCGCGGTCCTGCTTATGGAGACCGGCGACCATGAAGGTGCCCGGCCACTGTACGAGCGCGCCCTGGCTATCGCGGAAGTGGCATTTGGTTCCGAAAGTCCGCAGGTTGCGACGAGCCTGGACAACCTGGGCATATTACATTGGCGGACCGGTGATCACGAGGGAGCCCGATCACTATACGAGCGTGGATTGGCGATACGAGAGGCTACCCTCGGCTCCGATCATCCACAAGTAGCCACGAGCCTGAACAATCTGGCGGTACTGTTCAGGGAGACCGGTGACAATGAGAGTGCGCGACCACTATACGAGCGTGCACTGACGATAAGAGAAAAGGCCCTCGGACCAAACCATCCCCATGTGGCCTTCAGCCTGAACAACCTCGCGGTCCTGTTCATGGAGACCGGCGACCACGCAGGAGCACGGCCGCTCTACGCGCGCGCACTGGCCATCGGGGAGATCGCTCTCGGTCGCGAGCATCCCTCGACATTAAGTTATCTGTACAACCTGGTCTGTCTTGCTTCCATCGAGAGGGATCGCGATCAGGCCATCGGTTTTCTCCTGCAACTTCTGGAACGCGGATACCGGGATGAACAGATGTGGATCGCCCGGGATCCGGATCTAGAGTTTCTACACGGTGATCCTGAGTTCGAGGCTGTTATCGCCGAGATCCAAAAGCGGAACGAGGAGGGACCGGGAGAAGAGTGAGGGCAAGGCATTCCGAATCAAGTGGAATCGATTGCCTGCTCCATCGATTCTGAGCAGGCAGTTAATCCGGTGCCGGCAGTTTCGATGGCCACTGCTTGCGGCCAGTGACCGAGCACAACCGCTTGCCGCTGGTCGATAATCCACTTGAGTGTAGCGGGCTCTTGATCCGGTTCCGGGTACGAACCGTGTCGATAACAACTTCGATCGATGTCACGTTTTCAAGAGCGGGGCGCGCATTCGCCCCCTCCTATTTTCATACGTCATCTGCCTGCCTCAGCGGACCCCTGCTCCACTTTCTGGCACCAAGAGCAATTTCTGGCCGACCCAGAGGATGTCGTGGCCACTGCCCCCCCTCCGCTAAACGGAGACACCTCTTCCACCAACAGGTGAAGGAGGTGTCTCAAGTGGTAGGCCGCCCAGGACTCGAACCTGGTACCATCTCCTTAAAAGGGAGATGCTCTGCCTGATGAGCTAGCGGCCCACCGAATCGTTTTCCGGCGCCAAGCAAAACGCAATATATGCCCAACGTTCGAACCTGTCAAAGATCTCGGCGGTAGATCGAACGGATATCAGGTGGTCACCCCGGTGGGCGTCCAGATCATGTCATCGCGCCCCTTGCCCACCGAGACGCCGAGGATCAACACCCCGAGGGACTTCTCCAGATACTCGAGGTAGAAACGCGCAGCCGCCGGCAGCTCGGTCAGGCGCCGGCAACCGGTGGTCGGCTTCTGCCAGCCTGTGAACTCCTGAAAGACCGGCGTGCAGCGAGGCAGCAACTCGCTACGCATCTGGAAGCTCTCGAACCGTTCGCCCTCCACCTCGTAGGCGACCCCCACCTTGATGGACTCGATCTCGTCGAGGATGTCCAGCTTGGTGATGTAGACGCCGGTCATGCCGTTCAGACCGGCACTGTACTGGCTGGCCACCATGTCGAACCAGCCGCACCGTCGCGGCCGGCCGGTGGTGGCGCCGTACTCGCCACCGAGTTGGCGCAGATCCTCCCCCTCTTCGGACAGGAGTTCCGTGGGAAACGGCCCGTTGCCCACCCGAGTGCAGTACGCCTTGAACACGCCGAGGACCTCGTCCAGGCAGCGGGGCGGCAAGCCGGTGCCGGTCAGGGCGCCGCCCACGGAACAGTTGCTCGAAGTGACGTACGGGTAGGTCCCGTGATCGATATCGAGCAAGGTGCCCTGGGCGCCCTCCAGCAGGGCGCTCTCGGTCCCCTGCCGGACACCAGCCAGGGTCTCGTAAGCGTTGACGATCATGGGCGAGAGGCTCTGGGCCAGGGTCACCAGCTCTTCCGCCACGACGGAAGCCGGCAACGGGTCAGCCTCGTACAATTCCGAGAGTACCTCGTTGGCCGCCAGCACCTTCTCGATGGCCTTGCGCTCGAGATTCTCCCGCGGCAACAGCAGATCGCCCATGCGCAGCCCGACCCGCTGAATCTTGTCGACATAGGCCGGGCCGATGCCTCGTCCGGTTGTGCCGATGCTGGCTCGCTTGCGCTTGGCTTCCTTCAGCTCGTCCAGACGCCGATGGAACGGCATCAGCACGTGCGCCGAGGAGGAGATGAACAGCCGGTCCCGGACCTTCAGCCCGAGTTCCTCCAGGGTGATGATCTCGTCACGCAGGCTCCAAGGATCGATGACCATGCCGTTGCCCAGAAAACAGCGTGCCTGTTCGGAGAAGATGCCAGAAGGCACCAGGTGCAGAACATGCTCCCGATCGCCGGTCTTGATGGTGTGTCCTGCGTTGGCGCCGCCCTGGTACCGCAAGACCCAGTCCACGTCCTGGCTGAGGGCGTCGACGATCTTGCCCTTGCCCTCGTCTCCCCACTGGCCGCCGATGATTACACGATTTCCCACGACTATCTCCTCGATTGCCCGGCGGGCCGGATCCGGCGTCGCCCGGTCAAGGCCGCAAAAAAAAGCCTCGTCGTCACGACGAGAGTACCATCAATGGGTCACCTGTCAAAATCACTTATCGCTATCGCTGAATAAAGCCTTCAGCGCTCCCCAGGTTACCGGATCGATGAGGGAGCCGCCGCCACAATCATCAACTTCACCCGGATTTCCAGTCTCTTCGATGACGTTTTCATCCCGCTCGCCATTGCCGTCGGAATCACCGAGCTCCACCCCGTTGGTACAGCCGTCGTCATCGGAGTTGAGCGCCGCCAGCGCCTCATCCCAGATCCGTCCGTTGGTCTGATAATCCACACCAAAAGGATTCAACTCGGACGAGCCGATGATCGGCTCCGAGAGCAGGTGGCAATTCAAACACCCGAACCGTGAGGAAACCGGGAGTTTATCCATGTCTGTCGGCGTGGCGCCCAGATCGACAGCGATTCCAATACCTGTGCATACCAGCACACAGGCCAGAACCGGGAGAACCGGGTGCCGTTTCAGTTTCCGCATCTTCAACGCCTATTCTGCGTCGCAAACGTTAGCAAGGCCCGTCAGGCTACCTCTTTCCGAAGCGGCGCGTCACCCTATAAGGTGTCACAGCAATGCCGCCCTCGCAACCGTATAGTCCCCCGCCCCTCCTTCTGGCCGAACCAGGACGAAACGGGTGACGCTTCTCTTTCTCCATTATTATCTGCATAATATTATATATCTTGAGGATTAGTCAATTAACGGCTGCAAGTATTGCTTCGATCCAACCGATCATCTCGGTCCGTCCAACACCTTTACT
>JBDRBC010000058.1:0-2694 GCA_043823125.1 bacterium
TCTCGGCCATCCCAGACGACCTCGTTCAATCCCGCCGGACAAACTTCGGTCAGCAGATCCAGCACCTTGCGGCCGTCGACGGCAAAGATTGCCAGCCGGACCGGTTGCTGCCTGGCCAGGGAAAACCGGATGGTAGTGCGGGGGTTGAACGGGTTGGGATAACTCGATAGCAACCGATCCGAAGGTGTCACAGGCGGTGAAGCCTCCACCTGCGTCAACGGCGTCGCTCCTTCCCGCGCCAGCGCCGGATCGCCGTAGAGGTTGTAACAGAACGTGTTCCAAAACTCGGCGTGATGCAGGTGGCTGTTGGCCAGGTAGACCTCGTACTTGGCGTCGAACAGGGCCTCGCCAACTTTTTCGGATCCCTCCGGGCCGGCAATCAGGAAGTGGTTGAACTCGTAGCACAGCAACTCGCCGCCCCCCTGCGACACCCAGACCACCCGGCTGCCGCTGGCGATGCCGGCCGCCGCGCCGAATCCGGGTTCGGTCAGGATGTCGACGCCCAGGTTGTCCCAGGCATTCGGTTCCGGGTATCCGACCAGACACGACAGCGAGAACACGATGGAGGGATAGTCGTCCTCGAGATTGGAGGCGGAGCCCACGAACTGGTAGTGGGAGATTTCCTGGGGAGCATACGACTCGGCCACGCCGTCGCCGTCGTCCCAGTCCCAGGTCTTGCCGTGGGCGCCGTGGGACCAGCCGTGCCCGCCCCAGTTGACGAGTCCGTACTGCCCGGAGCGCCAGTCATCGACAAAAACCGTCGGGGTCAGCGGTTGCCAGGGATATGGCGATGTTACCAGTCCGCCCTGCTCGCTGTAACGGCTGACCGTCCAACCGCCCAGGAAGTCGGTCTCGACCAGGTCGATGAAGGTGGCCAGGTCCTTGAACGCGTAGCCGGAATAATCCTCGTTCTCGAAGAAAGCGATGGCGGCTCCGTGCAGCGCGCGATTCTTCCAGTTGCCGGTGTCCTGCTCGAACCTGACCAGCTTGTTCAACGTGTAGGTGATCCGCGTCGGGTCGCTGGTGGGAATCCGGCCGACAAAGACGTCAGCCAGCAGGTCGGGGTTGTCTTCGCCCCATTCTCCGTGATAGCCGTCCCTGTCCAGATCCCAGGAGAGGGAATCGGGTAACGACAGATCGGCGAAGTAATGATCCGTCGGCACCTCGCCGCTGTACGAGTTCGGATTGCCGGCCTCGTTCAGATGATTACCGGGCTCGGGATAGCAGTACCGCATGGGAACGTCGAGGTAATCACCCACGAGGAGGACGTATTCCGTTCCCCAGTTCAGGTACTCGTCCCGCAGGAAGTTCCGGATCTGTTCCGAAAGGTCCCTCCCAGGGGCGCGGGAGATCTTGGCGCCGGTGATGAGAACGACCACCACCTCGTGCCCGAGGCTCTCCTTCCAGGGAATGAAATCCGAGGCGGCGACCACCGGATAGAGCGACTCCGGCGTGATGATCACGTAGTCGTACGAGTCCTTGGCCGGCTCGCGGTACGTCGGATCCGGCTGGTACGACATCTCGACGTCACGGAAGTTGACGAACAGCCGGCGCGCCCGTTCGGCGGCGGCTCGGTCCTGGTTGTTCATCGCCACCGACTCCGCGTCCGGAGAACCGGGAGCGGGTAACGTGTAATCGATCTCGACCCTGGCAGTCGCGTGGTGAATCAGTCGACCGGACAGTGGATGGTAGGTGAACGGGCAGAAGGTCACCGCGACGTACGCATACTGGCGCAGCGATCCGGAACCCTCGAACCAGCCGACCCGCGACGGATACGCCTGATCGGCTCCGTAAACCAAGCTGTTGTTTTCACGCCATTCACGCCGGGCTTCTTCGACACGGTCTCCACCGCCGACGGAACCCGAGAGGGGGAGGACCGGCGGCGCCGGCGCGATGGCGTAGGCTCCCGCCAGCTCCTCGGCGTCCAGACCGATTACCTCGACCGATCTCACCCGGGCGCCCGGTGGCAGCGCGATCAGAAACTTGCGGGCAGGCAGCAGCGGTTTGCCGGGTTCCGCCAGCTGACCGAAGCCAGCCATTACTATCTTCTGTCCGCCGGTAACTGGCAGGATGTTGTATTCAGCCGCCGTCAGGTTGTAAGTCAGCGTCTCGGCGCAGGCGCCGGAGGTCAGCAGTGATGCAGCAACGAGGAGGAATGGAAGCAGCCTTGCGGGAGTATTCTGAGCGTTCGATCGGAACATGATATCGCCCCCCTAATACCTGATCAATCCGGATCACGCCAGGCAGGTTATTCCGAGTATAGCACAGTTCAGGCGGGGAATGGAGAAAGCCGTTCGGTCTTGTCACCGAACGGCTTTTCCCTCGACCTGGCGTTATCGCTCACGCACATTCGCGTGTGTTGTGCACGGCCAGGATGACGATGCCAGACAGGTTGAGATTCCCGTCCCAGCAGGAAATCACCGATACAGCGTTTTCACCCCGCCCCAGCTCAGGGTCGCGGATCCCAGCGGCAGCCGGGACAAAGTGAGCGTCTGGGTCTGAACGGTGACCCCAAGCAGGTCCTGCCATTCGGTCGGACATGGGTTCACGCCGCAATCGATCCAGACATAGGGAATAAATTCCTCGAGCATGGCGACGGGCCCCACATCGGGCACGTAATGGACATGTCCCCGGGTCTCGCCGTGGAGGGTTCCGATCGGGTCTCCGTTTTCATCCGTCGCCTCCTGGATTCCG
>JBDRBC010000059.1:0-5002 GCA_043823125.1 bacterium
CGCCACCGATGGCGCCGGCGGCGGCATCGTCTGTTGGCAGGACAGTCGTGGTGTCGCTACGGGGACAGCAAATGACATCTACGCCGCGCGGATCTACGCCAACGGCACCACGGATGTCTTCACGCCACGGCCCGAGGCCACGGCCCTCGCCCAGAACTATCCGAATCCGTTCAACCCGAGTACGATGATCCGTTATGTTCTGCCCGAACCGTCGGCCGTCGACCTGAGGATCTACGATGTTTCGGGTCGTCTGGTGCGAGAACTCGTCAGGGAACTCGCGCTGATAGCCGGTCGCCACGAGGCAACCTGGAATGGCCTGGATGATGCCGGACAGACCGTGGCTGCCGGTGTCTACTTCTACCAGCTCGAGGCGGGAGCGTTTTCCGAGACTAGGTGCATGACCCTGGTCAAATAAGGATTCACCATCTTCTGGACAGATGCCGCCGGGGGTGATGCAATATCCGCATCGCCCCCGGTCTCTGTAAAAACTCGCCGTACGAAGGGAGTACTCCGCATGTTGACCCGGCACCATCTCGGCTCAGGCTTGCCGGCCGTTGTTTGCCTGTTGATTGTTATCGGTTTGACGCCGAGTTTGCTGGCGGGGCACACGTCCGATCAGCTGAACTCCCTCGAACTCCAGACCTTGCAGACCGCGCTGCAGACTACCCTCGACGACCTACGCCAGACCTCCGGCTTCCCCGGCGCGACCCTGGCGCTCCAGCTGCCCGACGGCAGTCACTGCGAGCTGGCCGTCGGTTTCGCCGATCCCGACAGCAGCGCCGCCATGACACCACGCGGCCGCATGTTCACCGGCAGCGCCGGCAAGACCTTCGTGGCGGCGGTGGCGCTGCAGCTCGTGGCCGAGGGGAAACTCGCCCTGGAAGATCCGCTGAGCAAGTACTTCGGCGACGAGCCGTGGTTCGCCGATTTGCCCAACCACGACCGGATCACCGTCTACCGGCTCATGACGCATACCAGCGGTCTGCCGCGATATGTCTTCAAGGAAGCGTTCTGGGCCGCGGTCTGGGAGAATCCGGACCGGGTCTGGCGGCCGGAGGAGTGCATCACCTTCATCCTCGGGGACGAGCCGTTAAGTGAGGTCGGCGCGGCGTGGAACTACTCGGACACGAACTTCATCCTGCTCGGCATGATCATCGAGCAGCTCTGTGGCGCGACCTACTACGATGAGCTGCAGCGGCGGATCCTCGATCCGCTGGAACTGCACGACACGACTCCATCCCGCGGGCGAGAACTGGACGGGTTGGTGGCGGGGATCTCGGGCGACAGCCCGCCGATCTCCATACCTGAACGGGTGCTCGTGGATGGCCGCTACGTCTTCGATCCGCAGTGGGAGTGGACCGGCGGCGGCCTCGTGACTACCAGCCACGATCTGGCCAAGTGGGCTCAGGCGTTGTATGGCGGGAAGGTCCTGGCGGCGCGGATGACGGCGCGGATGAAAGAGGCGGTGAGCACGGAAACCGGCAAGCGAGCCGACGACGGCTACGGCCTCGGGGTTCAGGTCTGGACCACGGACTGGGGTGTGGCGTACGGCCACGGCGGGATCTTCCCGGGATACCAGACGCAGATGGAATACCTGCCGCGCTTCGATTGCGCCCTGGCCTTGCAGATCAATGCCGACCGGATGAGTGGCCGGCTCGACAAGGGTTTGCACGACTACCTGCTGGCGCTCTGGCCGGTGGTGACGGAGTTCGTGAGCAGTCACTTGCCGGAGTACGAGCGACGGACGCAAATGCGCTGACAACAATGAGTTAATGGATTCTGTGTACCCGGGTACACTGGCGGTGACCTGGCAACGCGGAAGGGCGGCGGCTGACTCGTGCACTCGAGTACACTCCAGTACAGCACCGTGCAACCGACCTGGACCACCCCTGGAAGCGGGTGACATGGAGTACTGCTGGCTCGCACTGGCCTGGATCGCCTGGAGTGCACTCCATAGCACCATGATCGATAACCGGGTGACTACTGCCCTCCGTCGGCGACTTGGGGCCAGCTTCCGGTTCTACCGCCTATTCTTCAACCTCGTCTCCCTCGTGACCCTCGTGCCGGTGGTGCTGTACGGCCGCAGCCTCGATTCGCCGGTGTTCTGGCGCGTGCCCGATCTGCTGTTCGTGGTCCAGCTCCTGCTGCTCGCTCTGGCTCTCTGGCTGTTCGTCGCCGGTGGCCGGCATTACGATTTCCTGCAGTTCCTCGGGTTTCGGCAGATCAGCTCCGGCGGCTCGTCCGGCGCGTTGACGGAATCCGGCGCTCTCAACACCCGCGGCCTGCTCGGGGTGACGCGGCATCCGTGGTACCTGGGCGCCCTCCTGTTCGTCTGGAGTTACCCGCGCGAGTTGACCGTGGCCCACCTGGTGGTCAAGGGCGTCCTCACCGTCTACATCATCGTCGGGACAGTGTTCGAAGAGCACAAGCTGGTGGCGGAGTACGGAGACGCCTATCGCCAGTACCAGCGGGATGTTTCCATGTTGTTGCCGTGGAAATTACTCGGTGGAAAAACCAGGAAGTACTAACGTGACCGATGCAGCCAGCGACCCACCAGCCGGCGTTCCTCGCCGGTGAGCAGCAGGAAGTAATACCCGCCAGCCAGCACGGGAATCGAGGCGAGGCCCACCGTACCCAGCGAGACGATGGTGGCCGGGGCGATGAAGCGGTTCGCCAGCACGATGCCCACCAGGAACGGCAACGACGCCACCAGCGGCCGCAAGAACACCGTGGCCCAGTATCGACCGTGGTTGATGCCGAGCACTCGACAGACGTAGACCGGCAGGAAGACAAAACCGGTCACGGCCACCGGCAGCGAGGTCGCCAGCGCCACGCCGGGCAGTCCCGCCCGCCAGACACCAGCGGCCAGCACCATGGCCACCACACTCAGGGCCGACATGCTGATGGTGAACCGTCCCACCTGCTTGTGCTTGCCGAGGCCGATGAGCACGTACGGCACCACCGTCTGGCCCAGGGCCGCCACCTGCGGCAGCACGAGCAACCACAGGATCTGCGCGGCATGTTCGTACTGCTGTCCCACCCAGATGGTGATGATGGGCCGGGCGAACACCGCCAGGGTCGCCACCAGCGGGATCATCACCGCCACCACGTAACGGGCGCCACGTAAAACGAGGATCTCGATCCGTTCGTTGTCCTGTTCGGCCTGCAGGGCCGATGCCGCCGGCTTGGTGACGGCCGAGAACGCCTGCACCATGCCGTACATGGCGCCCATCATCATCACCGGGATCTGGTAGGTGGTGGCCGCGGCCGTGTTCAGGAACAGGCCGATGATGATCATGGCGGCATGCATCTGCAGCGTGGTGGACATGCTCCAGAGCAGGGTGTAGATGCTGTAACTCACCATCTGCCGGAAGGTGGACAGGCAAGTGAGGGAGAACCGCACCCGGAGCTGCGGCAGGTAACGGCGCGCCCAGAGCGGCATCGCGATGGCTTCCGTGAGGCGCGTCACCACGTGCGCCACCGCCAGTCCCACCAGGCCGTACCCCAGCGACAGGGTGAGGATGATGAGCACCGCCCGTCCCACCCGACAGATGAGCCGCGTCATGGTCATGGGCACGTAGCGTTGTAGGCCGCTCATGACGCCGCTGAACACGTGCATGGGGATGGAGATGGCGAAGAAGACGCCCACGAGGGCGATCACCACCCGCGAGATGTCGGCGTGCTCCGGCTCGATCCTGAACCAGACCGGGAACTGGAACACGAGCACCACGGTGGCCAGCAGCACGAGGCCGCCGCCGATGAGATAGAAAAACACCGCCGTGCTGACGATGCGGTTGACGCCGTCGTGATCCTCGCGCTGGATCAGACCGGGGATGTAATAGTTCACGGCCGAGTTGATGCCGAGTTCCAGCAGCGTCGAATAGGCGAACAGCCCGCCGACGATGGCCCAGATGCCGTACAGCTCCGCGCTCATCATCCGCAGGATGAACGACAGCAGCAGCATGGCGATGAGCATGTCTGCGGCCACGGCCACGAAGTTGCTCACCGCGTTGACCGAGACCCGCTTCGCCGTGGTCTTCATCGTGGTCTTCGTCGTGGTTTTCATCACCGGTTCGGTAGTCATTTCACATTCATGACACGGATGGCCGGCACCGGCTAGTCCAAATATCCGAGGTTGCGGAGCCGCTCCGCCACGATCTGCTCCTGCTTCTTGCTGCTGGCTGCGGTGGTGTCGGTCTTGCCGCCGGGCCCAGCGCCCCGGTCACCTCCGCTGGGCTCGCCGGTATCCGGACAGACCGGCAGGGGCAAGGTGTGGAAGGCGTCATCGAGCAGCACGCCGTCCATCTCGGTGGGCACCGACAAGCCGAGCAGGCGCAACACCGTGGGGGCGATGTCGGTGATGTCGGCGGTCTGGTTGGCGTGGTTCGGCCGCACATCCGGTCCGGCAAAGAGCAGGATCCCGTCCGACCGGTGGCTGCCGACGCTATGGGCCATGGGCTCCACGAGGTTCGGGTTCTCGAGGCCGCCACGGGCGAAGGTGTGACCCAGCTCGTCGCTCGGCTCGAGGATGATGTCCGGAGCCCATTCCAGCTCGGGGCCGTGGTAGATCTCGGACGGTAGAAACGTGGCCTTGATGACCGGACGACCGGTGATCGGGTCCTTGATGTCGGCCAGCTTCGTGCGCAGCTCGGCGATGAGGGCGTCGAACTCCGCGCCCGGCTCCACGATGCCGTGCTGCTCGCGTCCCTTGACGTTGGCGCGCACCCCGAAGGCGCCCTGGACGAAAAAGGCTCGGGTGCGGCCCCAGTCCAGCGGCACGGCGCCGCTCAGGCCCCGGCTGAAATTCTTGCCTGACAGCTTCCTGCGCACGAACCACTTGGCGCCGATCCGGTCGAGCACGGCGCGGGCGAACTTGTGCATACGCCGCGGCTGGTAGTGCGAATAACCCTGGTCCAGCAACCAGCGGCCGACGGAGAACTGTCCCGCGCACGGCCCGAAGCCGTGGTCGGACATCAACACGCAGAGGGTTTCCTTGCCCGCC
>JBDRBC010000060.1:0-3177 GCA_043823125.1 bacterium
CAGGATGTGGGTCGAGAAGATGATGGTCTTCTCGCCCGCCAGGCTCTTGATCAGATCACGAATGCCGATGATCTGCAACGGGTCCAGACCGGTGGTCGGCTCGTCGAGGATCAGCACTTCGGGATCGTGGATCAGGGCCTGCGCCAGGCCGGTACGTTGCCGGTAGCCCTTGGACAGCTCCTGGATCAGCTTCTTGTACTCGGTCTGCAGACCGCACGCTTCGACGCACCACTCCAGTCGCTGTCGGAGCTGGGCGCCGGTCAAGCCGCGGGCATTACCCACGAAGGTGAGGTATTCCTGGACACTCATGTCCAGATACAGTGGGACATTCTCGGGCAGGTACCCGATCTGTCGTCGGACGGCAAGCGGGTGCTCCAGGACGTCGATCCCCCCCACGGTTACCGCACCCGCATCGGGCGCCAGAAACGTGGTGATGATCTTCATGGCCGTACTCTTGCCGGCGCCGTTCGGACCCAGAAAGCCGAGGATCTCGCCTTTCTGGAGTTCGAAGGAAACGGCATCGAGCGCCACCAGGGTCCCGAAGCACTTCGTGACATCGCGTACTTCGATCATCGCGAAGACTCCTCAGGGGACAGCGGTTGAAGGGTTCAATGGCCGTAAAAACCACAGATAAACTCGCAGCGGAAGCTTCCACTCCCGGCTCCGTCCGCCCGCAGGCGGACAGAACTGCCAATATACATGACGAAGGGGGGTTAGTTCCAGTTTTTCGTGGTCATGTCGCCATAGATGAAGCGCAATCCTTCGGCCAGTGTCGCGCGCCACAAACCCCAGGAATGGCCCTCGTGGTAGCACCGACTCAGGTGCGGCGCCTGCCGTTCGGCAAGCCCGGCCACAAACGTTTCGATGAGCGGTAAGAGTTGCGGCAGGTCGTAGGTACCCCAGTTGCAGTAGATGCGGTAGGTGTCCGCCGGCTGGCGCTCGATCCGTTCCCGTTGTACCGGCGGCACGTACGGGCTCATGACCACCGCTCGGCGAAACTGCTGGGGATAGATGCCGAGTAGGTACAACGAGATGCTGCCTCCGTAGCTGGCGCCCAGACTGGCGGTCTGTTCGGGATCGTCCGCCAGCGTGCTCCAGCGAGCGCGGACATACGGCAAGATGCTGTGGACCACGAACCGGCCGAACGGTTCCTGCAGCTCGCCGGCGTATTCAGCGGTTCGCTGCACGGGCGGAATACAGATACAGATGGGCAGCGTCAAGGCCGGTTCAGTGGCTGCCAGGTACGAGAGGATGCCTGGCAACCCCGCCAGATCGATGTATTCCAGGCCGTCGTGCACCACCAGCAATGGCCGCGGCTCCTCCGGCCTGTATCCGGGGGGCAGAACGATCTTGATGGTGCGCTGGTTGTTCAGCTCGGGACTGAAGAACTCCGGCACGGCGACCACATCGCAGGCCGGGAAATGGTGAGGAGCCAGCTCGGGAGGCGGCCGGTACGCCGGCATGGCCAGCTCGGAATTGGGGCCGAACCCGCTCATCTGCGTGCGGGGGTTGAGCGGGTCCAGGAGCCACTCCTGGCCGTCGCGCACGAGTTTGTAATCGATCCTGGCGTCGGCCGGCAACGGCACCGGGCGGTACCAGAAATCGCTACCGAGCACTCGTTGCAACGGCAGATCCGGTTGCCAGGCCGTCAGATCACCGGCGATGCTCACCTGCTCCGCATCCCCGTGATAAAGGAAGTAGGCGAGGCTGTCGGTCAATAGCGGCGCCTGTCCGCCGGGCAAATCCTGCAAGAAACTGTCCACGAGGGCCGGTCGCCAGGGGGCGGGAGTGGCTTCCAGGCGGGTGAAGAAGTCCTCGACCTCGGTCGCGGAGCCGGGTGGCGCGCTGCAGCAGATCAGTCCGAGGAACCAGAGCCCGCAATAATAGAGGGATCGATGGCACAACGGATTCATCTACCACTCCGCCGTTTCGAGGTACCGGCCACCCACCACCACCGCCCGGGCCGGCGCCGGCTGACACAGCAACAGGGCGGCCACCCGGTCGCCTACGCGGTCGTATCCCAAGTCCGACAGGTCGAACAGAGCCAGATCGCACGCCATACCCGGCGCCACGGCGCCGATGTCGTCGCGCCCGAGGCAGCGAGCGCCGCCCAGGGTAGCCATCTCCAGCACCTCGGAAACGGTCATGCCTGCTGCCCCGCCGGTCACTCGGTGTAATAACAGGGCCTGCCGCATCTCCGCCAGCAGGTTCGAGGCGTCGTTGCTCGCCGAGCCGTCCACGGCTAGCCCCACCGGGCAGCCGGCGGCCCGGAGCTTTCGCACGGGGCAGATGCCGGACCCGAGCCGCATGTTCGACGAGGGACAGTGGGCGATACCGACACCCGCCCTACCTAGCCGCTGGATCTCCGCGTCGTCGAAATGGATACCGTGGGCCAGCCAGACATCGTCCGCCAACCAGCCCACGGATTCCAGCAGGTCCACCGGTCGGCGACCGTAGGTTTCGAGACAGTAGGCCGTCTCGTCCCGGGTCTCGGCCAGGTGGGTGTGCAGTCGCACGCCGTGTCGTCGAGCGAGCTGGGCGGTGTCCCGCAGCAATCCGGGAGTGATGGAGAACGGGGAGCACGGCGCCAGCGCTATCCGGACCATGGCGCCGGGGGTCGGGTCGTGATACTTGCCGATGAGCCGCTCGGAGTCCGCCAGAATGGTGTCACCGTCCTGCACCACCGAATCCGGCGGCAGACCGCCGTCTTTCTGTGAACGTGACATGGAGCCGCGGGTGGGATGGAAACGGATCCCCGTGGACCCCGCCGCCTCGATGGAGATATCCAGCAGCTCGGCGGAACAGTCGTGGGGGAAGAGGTAGAGATGATCCGTCGTGGTGGTGCAGCCTGAGCGGAGCAGCTCCCGGCAACCCACCACGGCGCTCTGGTAAAAGTCGTCATCTGTCAGCCGAGCCCAGACCGGGTACAGCGTTTTCAACCAGTCGAACAGTTCGGCGTCGATGGCCTCGGGAAAGGCGCGGGCCCGGGTCTGGTACAGATGGTGGTGGGTGTTGACGAGCCCTGGCAGCACCACACAGCCGGCGGCGTCGGTTCGTGACCAGTCGGCCCGATCCACGCCGTCGATGACATCCGGCGCCGACCCGGAACCGACGGCGACGATGAGTCCGTCCCGGGCGGCCACCCAGCCGCGTTCCAGGATCTCGCGATCCGGGTTC
>JBDRBC010000061.1:0-2155 GCA_043823125.1 bacterium
CAGGCGTCCCTGGACCGGCGCGCCTTCAGTGGCGGCATCGACGGCTGGCTCACCCTGGACGACGACGGCGTCTGGGCCCTGAAGGGGTATCTCACCGGCAGTTACATCACCGGTTCGGCGGAATCCATCGACGACCTGCAGCTCTCGTCGCGCCGCTACCTGAACCGTCCCCAGGCCGACCATATCGAGTACGACCCGACGGCCACCAGCCTCAAGGGATGGGCCGGCCGGGTCATGCTCAACAAGCAGTCGGGGAACTACCGGCTCAACACGGCCCTTGGCGGCATGTCGCCGGGTTACGAGATCAACGATCTGGGTTTCCAGTGGCGAGCCGACCAGATCAACTGGCACTGCGCGGCCGGTTACCGCTGGCTGGAGCCGAACCGGACCTTCCGTGACCGGGGACTCGATCTGGCCGCCTATCAGAGCTGGGATTTCGGCGGTGTCGGCGACAGCGGCGGTCTTGGCGCCTTCTGGTACACGGTCTTCAACAACTACTGGGCGGCCGGCGGTCAGCTCTTCTTCAATCCGGAGCGGAACAGCCTGCGCGCCACCCGGGGCGGGCCCATCATGCGGGTTCCGGCCCACCAGTCGTACAGTCTGTGGATCGACACCGACTCGCGGAAACCGATCTACCTCCTGGTGGAGGGCGACACCTGGAGCCAGGGCGCCCACGCCCACGGCGCCGAAGGCGAACTGCGGGTGGTCTGCAAGCCGCGCAACAATCTCGAAGTCTCCTTGGGGCCGGAGTACTCCTGGCGTCAGGACGACAGCCAGTACGTGACCAGCATCGACGACCCGGCCATGAGCGCCACCTTCGGGGCCCGGTACCTGTTCAGCGACATCGAGTACCGGGAGTTCAGCATGGGCACGCGAATCAACTGGACGCTGACCCCCACGTTCACCATCCAGACCTACATCCAGCCGTTGCTGGCCAGCGGCAAGTACACCGGGCTGAAGGAGTTCGCGCGGCCCAGCAGCTTCGAGTTCAACCGGTATGGCCGGGACAACGGATCCACCGTCACCTCCGATGAGAACGGCGACTACGAGATCGATCCCGACGGCGCCGGGCCCGCCGAGGCCTTCACAGTGGACAATCCGGATTTCAACTACAAGTCGCTCAAGGTGAACATGGTGCTGCGGTGGGAGTATCGGCCGGGGTCGACCTTTTTCCTGGTCTGGACTCAGGACCGGGTGAACTTCGATGATCCCGGGGATTTCCGGTTGGGGCGGGATGCGCGGTCTCTGTTCTCGGCGCCCGGGGAAGATATCTTTTTAGCCAAGTTTACTTACTGGTTCGATATGTAGGGTGCCGGCCTCCGGGTTGGTCGGGTCGGCTCTCGGGGCCGCAAGACGGCGACTTCCTGTCGCCGTCTTGCTTGTACCTGCGGGCTGCTCGCCGTCCTTGGCTCCTGCAGCCCTTCGGACGCCCCGAGAGCCGACCCGACCAACCCGGAGGCCTGCGTCGTACCTGAAATTCCCGCTGAAAAACCTGGACTAGGATGCTGGATATCTGCTTCCAAGCTTATTGATGAGATGAGCGCTGCCGCCAGCTCGGAAGCGCGGGGCGCGAGTTGCTCACTGCATACGATGCCGGCGCCATCTGCCAACTGTGCTCGTGAATCGCGATGTGGTATACTTATTGCGAATTCATCTACACCCATAAGCTCAATCTCGCCAGGAACGAGGGGGACTCTTCATGCGGTTATCGCTTTTACTATCGTGTTATATCCTGCTCCTGTCCGTGCCGGCATTGGCCGAGTACGAGGTGGAATGTAATTTCGATCCCATCAAGCTGGACCGGGTTTCGGTGTATACCCTGCCCGACGGCAGCGGCAACGGCTTGGACGAGGCGTTTCTCTGGGACGGCGTCCCGGGGCGCCACCCCGCCATCGTGGACGCCACCATCACCATGACCTTGCTGGCCTACGGCGAGCCGGTCTACATGTATCCCAAGGAAGATCTTTGGCTGGAGTCGTCGCAAGGATCGCTTGTACTCTGTCCAGGCGGCAGCATCGCGGACAATTACACGGACATCAACGGGCAGACCACGTTCTCCAAGCCACTCCTGGCCGGCGGCGCCACGGATCCCGACGCGGGTGAGTTGACGGTGGTTATGATCAATGGCATGCCATGCAGCGACACCGGCCTGGAC
>JBDRBC010000062.1:0-3872 GCA_043823125.1 bacterium
TAGGTGAACCGACCGATGGGCGAATACGGGATCTCCTCGTATCCATCCCAGTGGAACGACAGCTGCTCGAACAGGACGTCGAAGCTGCACCCCACCGCCCAGGCCCCGATCAGCTCGGCGCACGGGTTGTTGGCCGGCGCACACGGGGAGTCCGAGCGCAGGGTGAGATCACCCACGGTCAGATCGCAGAAGCGCGGATTGGCCGCGATGTTGCCGTCCGTCCCGTACTGGCCGGCGATGCAGCCGATCCAATCGCCCCCCTCGTTTCCGTAGATGTCGCAGCAAGTGAACGTGGCCGAGCCGGTGTCGCAGTGTACGGCTTGACGGTGGGTGCTGAAGGCGATGATGCAGTTGTCCGCGGTGATCTGGGAGCTGTTGCGGCTCGACAAGCCGCCGCCGTCGTTGCCGGCGCTGTTGCCGGCCAGCGTGCAGCCGTCGAGGAGCAAGCCGGTCTCGACGCAATCGATGCCGCCGCCGACGACCACCGCGCTGTTGCCGACGAAGGTGCACCGGGTGAGCAGGGGCGGACTCGTGCTCCATTGGCAGCCGAGACCGCCGCCGCCCCAGCCGTTGGTGTTGTCGCGGAACAGGCAGTCGGTGACCGTGGCGGAGTCCACCCGAATCAGGAACAGGCCGCCGCCGCCCGATTCGGACCAGTTCTCGGTGAAGATACAGTCGGTGAACGTCGGGCAGGAGGTGGTTTCGCACGACGCGCCGCCCCCGACGGAATCCGCGTGGTTGGCGGTGAAGACACAGCCGCGGATCTGCAGCGCCGATCGCACGCAGTACAGGCCGCCGCCGCGGCCTGGCGGGGTCACGGCATCATCCGCCAGACCGCCGGTCGGGGTCAGGCCCTCGATGACCGTGGTGCTGTCCAGATCGGCGCCGTACAGGACCCGTCCCAGTGACTGGGCGTCGATGGTCACGCAGCCGGCCAGACCGGTCTCGCTGCGCAGGACGATGCCCGACTTGAGGACTATGTCGTGCTCCTGGTACGTGCCGCAGGCGACCACCACGCTGTCACCGGTGCAACAGGAGTCATTCGCGGCCTGGATCGAGGGCGCCTCGGCCGGGACGTGCCAGGTGCGCGGCAGATGCTCGGTGGTGTAGATGCCGGCGAAGCTTATCGTGTCGCCCGCCAGCAGGGTCAGGGAGACCGGATTCGGCTCGGGCTCGGTCCAGCAGGTGACCGGGCCCCAGGTGAGCGTGTAGGTGTCCGGCGTCATCACCGTCAGAATGGCGTCGCCGTGACCGGAACTGGTGTAGCCGAGATCCCCGACGAGGGTCCAGGGAGCGGCCAGGGTGTCGGGATCGGGATCGATGACGATCGTGCCCTCGGGAACGACTGTGTTGACTCCACCGCTGATCCCCGTGGCCGGACCCAGCTGGAGGCTGCAGTCCATGAATATCGGATCCGAGTACTGATCGTGGGCGAGCAGGGGAATCTCC
The DNA here is from genome assembly GCA_043823125.1 of bacterium. Lineage (GTDB taxonomy): Bacteria > Krumholzibacteriota > Krumholzibacteriia > LZORAL124-64-63 > LZORAL124-64-63 > JBDRBC01. Next base: position 1,450 of record JBDRBC010000062.1, read on the forward strand.
GCCTCGACGTAGCTCGTCAGGATCAGCTGCATGGTGGCGATGAGCAGCGGGGCGCCGGCGGGGAGCACCTCGCACTGCGCCAGCCCGTGCTGGATCCCGCCGAGCGGATCGCCGAGCGCTGTCCCGCCGACCGAGTATCCCATGAGCAAGATCTCGGGGGGAAGCGAGGTTTTCCAGGCCGCGCCGGCCACGGTGGTCACCGAATCGGCGAAGAGCACCACATAGGCATTGAATGGCTGGAATAGCCCGATGAACAGGGAGCGCTGGGTCCCCGCCTGATCGAAGTAGACCCCGAGCGTGGCCTCCGGCAAGGTGCCCTGGGGAATGTGCTGCATGGCGCTGCCGTCTTCACTTTCACAGTCCAGCCCCTGGGAGAAATCGAACAGGATCTGATCCGCCAGATCGATCTGGCCGTCCCAGAAGAAATCGGACCGATAAGCATATGGACCGTTCATGTCCTCGAATAACAGATATGCATCCGCGAGATCGACGTCCAGATCCCCGTCGATGTCGGCGCAGTTGAAGTAGATCGGCAGGGACGGTTGTGCAAGGGGCTGGCCGCCCACCATCACCACGACCCCTTCCCCGCCCGCGTAATCCGACTGGGCGCCACCGGAGACCGGACCGCTGAACGTGGTCACTCCGCCTGCATCGGTGTCGTGGTCGGCCATGGTTCCCCGCGGGCAGAGCACGAGTCCGCCCAGGGCAGATTCCAGCCACAGGTCCGCCGCCGGATAGTGTGGGATCGGCTGGTCGGCCCAGTCACGCAGGGTGAGCGTGATGGTGGCGTCGGTCACGGCCCCGCCGAAGGCGTAGCAGGCGCTCAACGGCTGGCCGTATCCGCTGGGCCGGGTGAAGACCGAGACGTTGCTCGGAGTCGCGGTCGTGGCAGCGGAAAGGTTGAGATCGGGAATCCTGTAAGGCGGGCTGAGGCCGGGCTGGCTGAAGTAATCGAGAATTTTCTGCAGCATTGCTGTTCGCCGACTGTCCATGAACATGAAGTCGTACGGCAAGCTGATGATGCGGGCTCCTACTTCCGGCACCTCGTGGAGTGAGGCCGCTGAGTAGATGTAGACGCCGGGATTGCCATCGGGATCGAGAAACTCGGCCAGCCGGGTGGTGTACCCCACCGGAGCCTCGACGGCGTCGAACCGGTTGCTGGCGGGACAGCCGCCGTAGACGCCCCATTCATCTCCGCTCGTGAAGACCGGGTTGCCCGGGACGGCCTGCACGGTGGGAGATGTCTGCCCGATGAGCAGATTGACATCCTGCGAGACGTTGGTCACGCCGAGCCAGTTACTGACGAAGTTGTTCGAGACGCCGCCGGAACGGAGCAGGTCGTAGACGAGGTTGTCGCCGGTCAGCAGCAGGTTCCTGTTGATCAGCGGGTCCCATCCTTGTTGCAGCCAGCTATCCAGAACAAGGACATCCTCGCTCGGATCGAGCAGGGGATCCCCGTTGCTGATGGTGAAGCTGCTCAAATCCCCGCAGGTGTAGAGAATGGTCGCATATCCCTCGAGGTGCAGGCAAGTGGCCCGCCCGCCGATCCCGTTGCCCGCGCCGGCAGTGGGATCGTTGACCCAGTACTGGTCGTAATCGGTCCCCTCGGCGTACCCGAGGTTCCACAGGGCGAAGCCCCACTCGTTGTCGCCGCCCCGGTTGGCGTTGTCGTTGATGAACAGGATGGGGGGGTGATCGCCCGGGTTCGCGCTGTGCAGGGTCGGCAAGGCGCGGACCTTGAATGTCTCGTCGTAAGGCGGGTTGCCGGCGAACCGGCCGAAACCCGTAGTGTCGGCCGGCAGGATGGTGGTCCTGATATCGCCGCCCTGGTTGTCCTGCACTTCGATGTAGTAGTGCAGAACATCGCCGGGGAAGAAGAATCCCGTGTCGGGCAGATCGAAGCAGAACCGATCCGGAAGTACCCCACCCCCTGAACCCCGGCAGCTATCCCCGTAAACCCAGCCCGCGTTCGGTAGGCCGCTGCTACGGACGGGATCGAAAAGGGGATTGGCGGCGAGCCGGTAATGGAGCTTGGGCAGATCGTTCAGGACCGACCCTGTCCGTACCGCCACCGCCGTGACCACCATGGAATCGCCGGCGTCGTTGTGAAGATGACCCGGCGGCGCGATGCTCTGCGCCATGTCGAATCGCACGTGATTGGCTGCGAGGTTGCCGTAATCGATGGTCCCGATCTCCGGATAGGAATCCTGGGCGAGATCGATTTCCCGCGCGGCGAGCGACGGTCCGACGACCGTGTAGGCCGCCAGCGCCACGTTGTCGAAGTAGGGCGCCGGCGAGGCATCGGTGCCTTCCAGACCCCAGGCCCAGCCCAGCTCCCGGACTCCGAGGGCCACCTGGACGTGGGTTCTGTCCGGCTGCAGGAGATCACTCACGACTTCATGGTGGCGGAGGTAGCCGGGGCC
>JBDRBC010000063.1:0-3362 GCA_043823125.1 bacterium
CTTCCGGCGCCCCCATCTGCTCCGTCGAGCCCGAGCTGCTCCAGTTCTGCTGCGTGAGGATCGGGGTCGGGGGCGAGGAGCTGCCGTTCACCATCACCAATACGGGCGACGGCCTGCTCGAAGGGCGGGTCTTCGACGATCCGCCGTACTACACGTTCCGCGACTATTCGAATGAGTGCGCCTACAGCCTGGGGCAGGACGAATCAGCGACGGTCTGGGTAGTTTTCGATCCGCCCGATCTCATGGGGCGCGAGGGCGCCCTCGTCTTCGAAAGCGCCGGCTGTGACACCATCGTCTGTTACGGCTGGGGACAGCCATTTCCCGACGTCGGCGAGCCCTACTGTATGGCAATCGCTCCGAACTGGAATTTACAGCCAGTCATGGTGGGAACGACCGTCGGGGACTGGCTGGCCATCTACAATGTCGGCGGGGGAGTCTTGAACGGGACGTTGCCCGATTCTTGCGGCCCATTCGTCCTCGACTGGGCCTGCGATTTCGAGGTTACCGACTACGTGCTCTGGATGACCTGGTTCACGCCGACCGTTGCCGGTCACCACAGCTGCCAGACAGCGCTGGGGACCGACTGCGGCGATCTGGTCTTCACCGGCATGGCCTACTACGACTATCCCTCCTGTCAGGTGGATGTGGACACTCTCGATTTCGGCGCGATCCAGGTGGGGACCACCGGCTACGAGGCCTTCCACATCATGAACACCGGGAACACGATGCTGACGGGCCTCATGCAGTTCTGCGGCGATTTCCACGTCACCCAGGGCGCCTTTTACGAGATCCCGTTCGCCGAGGAATATCGCTTCGTGGCGGGTTTCACGCCGACGGCGCCCGGTCGGCAGGAGTGCGTGCTCGACACCGGTAACGGTCTGTGCAGCGACATCGTGCTGATAGGAACCGGCATCGAGCCAAGCGGCGCGGAAGATGTCATCGGTCTGTATTTCGACGAGTCCGGTCAGCAGAACAGTTACGTGACCACGGAACCCAACGAGATCGTTACGGCCTACCTGTTGATCCTCAACCCGAGCATCCCCTACGGCGTCAGCGGCTGGGAGTGCTGCGTCGAGGCCGAGGGGGGTGTGGTCTCCATGTGGTGGGACCTTGCCGGCGAGACGGTCAACGTGGCCACTCCACCGTGCTTCGCTGTGGGCATCAGCGGCAGTCCATTGCTCGGTGAACATGTCATCCAGCTGGCGACCATGCACTTCATCCAGAGCGATCCCGGGGTGCCGACGAACTTCTACATCCATCCCACCGAGTTTCCATCCATTCCCGGCGTGCCGGTTTACGCGCACGGCGCCGATCCGGGCATCCTGTTACCGCTGGGCTGGTCGTCGGGAGCCGAGGAGCTGCCAGTGGCCAAGGTGAACGATCTGTTATCGGATGAAACGACGCCGGAACGGACGACGCGGCTGCTGGCCAACTATCCCAATCCGTTCAATCCGAGCACCTCCATCGCTTTCGAGCTGGCGCGGGACTGTCGGGTGTCGCTGGCGGTGTACGACCTGTCGGGGCGCCAGATCAGGAGCCTGGCGGACGGTCAGCTGGACGCTGGTGAGCACCGGCGCGAGTGGGACGGGTTGGGTGACCGGGGGCGGTCGGTTTCTTCGGGGGTGTACTGCTATCAGCTGGTGGCGGAGGAGTATCGGGCTACGCGGCGGATGGTTTTATTGCGGTGAATAAGGGGGGATAACATAGTGGGTCGATGTTCTCAGACAAAATCCAATCCACCCTTATAATTGCAAGTGGATTATTGCCTGTATTGGTTAGAAATGATTTTAAACAAAAGACACCTCTGCTATTCCATGGAAAGTATTCTATTCCAACAATCGAAAGCGTTGCCCTGTCTTCCTTGCGGATTTCTCCATGCCAAAATTGATAGTATGAAAAACCCCCGGCAAATGCCGATATCAGGATGGCTATTATACTCAAAATAATACCACTCTTGTCCTAAACAAGTGTAATATTGACGAGGCCCCCCGTGGTTGTGGGAGAATTGGGTTTGTCCAAAAATCCTATTCACCACAAGACCCCGGAGGGCAGTCCCATGATACGGTCAGCCAGTCTGTTTAGTCAACTTCTCCAGCAAATCCCCCGGAACGAATTCGCCGGCCTGGTCCAAAAACACCATGGCGAGCGCCACGCCAAGGGCTTCACCTGCTGGACCCAATTGACGGCGATGCTGTTCTGCCAGTTGGCCCACGCCGACTCCCTACGTGAGATCTGCAACGGTCTGGCCTGTTGCCTCGGCAAGCTGGTCCACCTGGGCATCAACCGTAAGCCGAGCAAGTCCAACCTCTCATATGCAAATGCCCGTCGCCCTGCGGCCGTGTTCGAGGACTTGTTCTGGGCGATGACCGAGCGTTTCCGTGCTGAAGGACACCTCGGACCCCGCCAGCACAAGTTCCGCTTCAAGAACAAGCTCCTGTCGCTGGACTCGACCACCATCAGCCTTTGTCTGAGCCTGTTCGCGTGGGCCGAGTTCCGTCGGGCCAAAGGAGGCGTCAAAGCCCACGTCTTGTTGGACCACGACGACTACCTGCCTTCGTATGTCCTGATCAGTGAAGCCAAGATGCATGACTCCAAAGTGCTTGGGTTGTTGAATTTGCAACCTGGCTCCATCGTGACCATGGACCGGGCCTACAACGACTACGAGCAGTTTGCGCACTGGACCGAAGTCGGGGTCTACTTCGTGACCAGGATGAAGGACAGCGCCATCTACGAGGTTGTTCAAGACTTCCCTGTGCCGACAGGCCGGAACATCTTGTCCGATGAGGCGATCCTGTTGACCGGACCGCAGGCCCAGAAGAAATGCCCCCACCATCTACGGCGGATCGTGGTCTGGGACCAAGAGAACGAACGCGAAATCGTCTTGATCACCAACCACCTGGACTTCGGCGCCACAACAATCACCGACATCTACAAGGAACGCTGGCAGATCGAGCTCTTCTTCAAGGCGCTGAAGCAGAACCTGAAGGTCCGGAGCTTTGTCGGCACCAGCGAGAACGCGCTTCGCATCCAGATTTGGACAGCCTTGATCGCCATGCTGCTGCTGAAATGGCTGCACCACCTGTCGAAGGCCGGATGGTCGCTGTCCAACCTGGCGACGATGCTTCGACTGAACCTCTTTACCTACAGGGAGTTGATGGACTGGCTCGATGATCCGTTCCACACACCACCGCTACAGCCTTTGCCAGAGCAGTTGGAACTGGCCCTGAGATGATTAGGACAGGCTCGAAAGTAACTGGGGGCCGGAAGAGGGGACCTCAACCCGAAAAGCGCGGTTTTGAGCGGGTAAATTGTTATGAAATGGGGGTCAGGAGGAGAACCCTGTCCTGTTTAGGACAGCAGTG
>JBDRBC010000064.1:0-16460 GCA_043823125.1 bacterium
CGTCTTCAGCGGCATCTACCAGGGTCAGCGGCGGATGCTGTTTTTTCAACTCCCGCTCATCCTGTAGGCTGAATGAACTCAGGACGTTGATGTTGGGGCCGGAGATCACCGTGTACAGCACCAGCACACAGAAGGCAGTGACCAGAACACCGGGCCAGGCGTGGGCCAGGCGGAGAAATCTCGGGACCTCCCGGATCCGCCGGAAGATCAGATACGCCGCCACCAGCGCCACCACCAGAAAACCGAAGGTGATACAGGTGGGCACGTAGAAAAACGGCGACTTCAGGCTGATGTACATGCCGAGCATGCTGTCCTGCAGCTTCTCCTGCACCATCAGGAACAGCGGGGCGAACCAGAGCGTGGCGATGGCCAGAGCCCGGGTGGAAAAGCGCAGGGTGAGAATCCGCGCCAGGACGAAGAGCAAAACGAAGAAACAGAAGAAGTACACGGCCACCGCGAGGTAGAGCAATACTCCCGATCCCAGCAAGGAAAAGAAACCGCCCAGATGGGCCGGTTCGAGAAGACTGGGCGCCCGGAACACAATGCCGGCCATATCCGCCAGCAGGAATCCCAGAACGGCGGCCAGGATCAGGACGATCACGCCACCACGGTCGGCTCGGGGGGAATCGCTCATGTATCTCGTCTCCCTTGGCAGTTGTGTAGCTACGTTATATCCACACGGTCCTGATCTGTCCCGTGCTCAACAAATCGACAGCGGAGCCTGGAACTTTACCTCACGGTCCCGTCCAGCTCAAGGACGCGCTGCCAGGGACGATACAGAGGGAAACAACACCAAGTCATCCACCAGGCGGAAAGTCCATGCATGTTTCACGTGAACAGGTCGACCAGCAGATCGAGAAGATGGCCAAGCTGCCCATCGTGCCCCAGATCCTGATCAAGCTGAACAAGGTCGCCACCAATAATCACGCCAGTGCCGAAGATCTTGGCAAGATCATCTTGAAAGACCAGGCGCTGACCTTGCGGATCCTCAAGGTAGTCAATTCCGCCTACTACCGCCGTCATCACCAGGAGCGGATCACCACGGTCTCCAAGGCAGTGGTCCTCATCGGCTTCGACGGCGTGCGGCGGCTGGCTCTCGGCATGTCGGTGCACGACATGTTGCGCAGCGCCGGCGAGGTGCCGTACGTCCAGGATTTCTGGAGCCACTCCCTCGCCACCGCCATCGCGGCGCGTCTGCTGTCCGACCGATTCGGTTACCAGGCGAAGGAAGAGGTGTTCGTGGCCGGGCTGGTCCACGACATAGGCAAGTTGATCCTGGCCCGCTGCGCTCCGGACGTCTACGCCAAGCTGCTGGAGGAATCCCCCTCCCCGGATGAATTCCGCACCCGGGAACGCCAGTACTTCGGCCTCAGTCACGTCCAGGCGGGCAAGAAACTCGCCAAGTTGTGGGGCATGCCGGAACTCCTCCAGGGGGTGATCGGGGATCATCACGCTCACGACAACAAACCGCTGCCCTCCGGGATGCCGACACTGTACCGCCTGGTGGTCATCGCCAACCGATTCATCCCCCTCATCCTGGATCAGCCCGACGACAAGCAGGCCGAGGCCATCCTGGCCGACCTGAGCAACGCCACCGGCATGAACGAGCTGGAGATCGAGTATTTCCTCACCAACGTCATCCAGGAATACAGCGACCTCGCCCGGACCTTCGAGGTGGGGAGTCTGCCCGCGCCCAAGACCAGATACCTCACCCGACAGGTGGGCCCCGACGTGGACCACGACGAGATGATCCTCCAGCTTACCGACATCTCCGCCGCGCTCATAGGACAGTGGACTCCCGACGAACTCATCGACCGGATCCTGGACGGCATCATGGCCGCCCTGTCCATCGAACGGCTTTTCCTGTCCGAATTTCAGGAAGGGACCGGACAGCTCAGCTGCCTCCGCCAGCGGGGCGCCGCCAGTGACGAACAGGCGGCGGCATTGAACCTGTCCAGCGCCGAACTGGACTTTGGCGACGGTAATCCAACCGGTAATCCAACCGGTAATCCAGCCGGCGATCCAGCCGGCGGTCCGGCGGCGGCCGGTGATCCGACGATCCTGACCCGGCCGATCCTGATCCAGGATCCCGCCGCCCTGACCAGACTCGGACCGGGCGCAGTCCGACTGTTCGCCAATCTGCGCAGCCAGGAGCTGGCCACCATCCCGTTGATCTTCCGCAACCACCCGGTGGGTGTGCTCTGGCTGGACAATCCCACCTCGGGACGCCGTCTGACCGAACCGATGCTTGAGGCGGCCACCACCTTCGGGAATTCCCTGGCGCTGGTGCTCGGCAGCCTGCTGCAGCCTGTATAAGCGGGGCCACTGGAACTACGAGTGGCCGCAAGACCCCTCGCGCTCCTGGCGCCGGTGTGTTACCTTCAACGAAGTGATTCCAGTACCGGCTTCCCCCTGAGAAGGATCAACCAGCATGATACATATTGCCGCTAGGGGGCTCCTGGGCACCTTGGTGCTCATCGTCATCTCGAGTCTTGCCGCTCCGGAACAGGTGTTTGGCCGTGATTACGCCCGTCCCAAGGACGATCGCCAGGTCAAGGGCGGCCTATACACCTTCACCGCGCCGTTCACCTGCTTCGCCCGCGACACGCTTATACTCACCACGGACCTCGATACCCTGCTCACTGGTGACACCAGTGGGAATCCTGACAATATCCCGGGGTACGCCTGCCAGCAGTGGGCCGAGAGCGGCGGGGAAGACATGTTCCGGCTCGAAGTCCTTGAACCGGTGCGGCTGGACGCCAGCCTGCAGGACTACACGGCGGATCTCGACATCTTCCTGCTCTCGGATTGCGACAGCGATTCCTGTCTGGCCGGCGAGAATAGCCGTTTCGGCCTGGTGCTCGATCCCGGTGTCTACTGGCTGTCCGTGGACGGATTCCAGGGTGACAGCGGTGTGTACGGACTGCATCTGGAGTGTAGCTTCCCCGGGGTATCGCCACTCATCTGCCATCCCGACACGGCCAAAGCGGTTCAGCTCCCGGGCGGTGGCGGGACTTACGACGACAGTGACTCGATTTTCGGCCACGCCAACCTGATGCCGTTCGACGAGCGGTGCAGCCCGTTTCACGAAGATGCCGGCGAGGTGTGGTATGCCCTGACTCTCCCCCCTCGCTACCAGCTGACCATCACCGTTTCGACCATTTACTTCGACGTCGCCCTGTGGCTGTTCGACGGCTGCGGCGCCGCGGCGGAATGTCTCGATTTCGCGGACGACGGGGTCCTGGGCGAAGACGAGATCATCGAATACACCGATCTTTCCGGTGACGAGATCACCCTCTATCTCGGCGTGGACGGTTTCCGGGCTCCCAACAGCGATCTGGAAGGAAGTTTCGAACTTTCCGTGAACGGCGTCCTGCCCGCCGAGCGGAAATCCATGGGAGCGCTGAAGCAGCTCTACCGCTGAGTGACCCGCTCGCGATAATTCAAGATGCGAGTCGGTGACCGTCTGCGGAATGCGACCTGCAAGGTCGGCGCCCACCCGCCCCGGCCCGCACGGCCGGCGGCCGGCGGCGGTGAAACCGTGGGGAGAAATTACCGGGAACGGGAAACCACACTCCGATATGCTGCCGCCATCTCAACGGAAACTGGCCCCGGAAATGCTAGCGCCAGGGCGGCCGTCCCCCGGGCCGTCTTGCCCGATGGATTCCTCCCTACGCTGCCCTGCGCTTCCGGTCGCAGCTCCGGGGGACGGCTCCGTCCAGGCGAGTGACTCGATCTCCCAGGCTTTACTTGATTCCTGTGGCCCGCTTCCGTACTGTGTGAGCGCCAGCCAACGAGATGGATCTCTCTGGAAGGTGCAACCTCATGCCGACCAAGCAGAAGACTCGCGCCCGGAAACCGAACCGCACTCCTGCCACCGCCCAGACGATGGCGGCCAAACAACGTGAGATCTCCATCAGCGAGTTCTTCACCAAGAACCGTCATCTGCTCGGATTCGACTCCCCCGCCAAGGCGTTGCTGACCACCATCAAGGAAGCGGTGGACAACTCACTGGATGCGTGCGAAGAAGCCGGAATCCTGCCTGATATCCTGGTGGAGATCCAGCCCCTGGGCACTCCCAACGGACGCCACGCTGACAATGGCGACCCGACGGCCGCCAAAGGCGACGAGCTGAATGGGAGTAACGGCAAGTCGGCCAAGAACGCACGGCAAGCACCGATCAACCGGGAAGAACGGTATCTGGTCATCGTCGAGGACAACGGGCCCGGTATCGTCAGCCAGCAGGTGCCGAAAATCTTCGGCAAGCTGCTCTACGGATCCAAGTTCCACACCTTGAAGCAGAGCCGCGGCCAGCAGGGTATCGGCATCTCGGCAGCCGGCATGTACGGGCAGCTCACCACCGGTTTCCCGGTGGTGGTGATCAGCCGCGCCGGATCCTGCAAGGCGGCACACCGCTTCGAGATCATGCTCGACATGAAAAAGAACGAACCGGCGGTGCGATCCGACGAAACGGTGGAGTGGGAGTCGACACACGGCACCCGGGTGGAAATCAGGCTCACCGGCTCCTACAAACGTGGCCAGCACTCGGTGGACACCTATCTGCAGCAGACCGCCATCGCCAACCCCCACATCCAACTCACGTACCGCTCACCCCGCGGCGAGGAGATCGTGTACGAACGGGCCGCCCGGGAGCTGCCCGGCGAGACCACCGAGATCCAGCCCCATCCCTATGGCGTGGAGCTGGGCCTGATGGCACGGATGCTCAAGGAGACCAAGTGCCGGAACATCAGCTCCTTCCTCAAGGAGGAGTTTTGCCGGATCGGTCCCAAGACGGCGGCCACCATCCTGCAGACCGCCAAGCTGCCGTTCCACAAGAATCCGAAGCGGTTCACCCAGGACGACGTCCAGCAGTTGCTCGATGCCATTGCCGAATCGCGAATACCGGTGCCGCCCACCGACTGCCTTTCTCCCATCGGTGAGGAGCTGGTGCTGGCCGGGCTGAAACACGGACTCGAGGCGGACTTCTTCGTGTCGGTCACCCGACCGGCCGCGGTCTATCGCGGCAATCCGTTCCAGATCGAGATCGGTCTCGCCTACGGCGGTCAGCTGCCGGGCGACGAGCTGGCGCGGGTCATGCGGTTCGCCAACCGGGTACCGCTGCTGTACCAGGCCTCGGCTTGCGCCATCCACAGGGCGATACTGAGCAGCAACTGGCGCTCTTACGGGCTGCACCAGTCGCGGGGCGCCCTGCCCACCGGTCCGCTGGTGATCCTGGTGCACATGGCCTCGGTCTGGGTGCCGTTCACCTCCGAGAGCAAGGAGGCGGTGGCGCATTACCCGGAGATCATCAAGGAAGTCAAGCTCGGGCTCCAGGAGGCCGGCCGACGGTTGCACCGCCACATCCGCAAGGAAGTCAAGCGGCGGGAGGCGGACCAGAAACAGAGTTACATCCAGAAATACATTCCCCACATCGGGGATGCGCTGCAAGAAATCCTGGCGCTGGATGACATCCAGCGCTTCGAGGTCATCGACACCCTCACCGAGACCCTGCAGAAGAGCCGGAAAATCTGATCGAGAATCAGCGTCTCGTTACTGGAGAATCCCGACCCCCGACGGTCGGACGTCCGATCCGAAACCGGGAGCCACTACCATGTCACCGTCGTACGATCGCTTGCTTGAACTCGCCCGGGAGATCCATCACCTGGCGGGGGCGAGCGCCTTGCTGGGCTGGGATCAGGAGGTCTTCCTGCCGCCCAAGGGTGTGCCGGCGCGGGCCAAGAACATCGCCGCCCTCTCTGCTGTCATTCACGACAAGTTGACCTGTGCCGAGCTGGGCGAACTTTGCGCCGAGTTGACTGCCGCCGCCCCCGCCGAACGGGTGGCCGCCGCCAATGTGCGGGAGCTGAAGCGACAGCGTGACCGCGCCGTCAAGATCCCCCGCTCCCTGGTGATCGAGCTGGCCGAAGCGTGCAGCCTGGCCCAGCAGGCCTGGGCCCAGGCCAAGCAACAGGACGACTGGTCTCTGTTCGCCGACTCCCTGACCCGGCTGGTGGCCCTGAAGCGACAGGAAGCCGCGGCGGTAGGGTACGAGGGCGAGCCGTACAACGCCTTGCTGGACGAATACGAACCGGGTGCCCGGGTGGAGGAACTGGTCCCCCTGTTCGATGAGTTGAAGGCGACGTTGATCCCGTTGATCGAACGGATCGGCGCCAGCCCGCAACAGCCGGACGACAGCTTGTTGCAGCAGACATTCCCCGTCGAACTGCAAGATCAATTCGGCCGCGAGGTCCTGACCGCCATGGGCTTCGACTTCGAGGCCGGTCGGCTCGACATCTCGCTCCACCCTTTCACCCAGGCCATGAGCATTCAGGACGTGCGAATCACCACCCGGTATCACGAGAACAATCTCGGCAGCGGGCTGTACGCCAACCTCCACGAGGGCGGTCACGCGCTCTACGAACTCGGGTTGCCGCAGGAACACGAGGGCAGCCCGGTGGCGGCGGCCGTCAGCCTCGGCATCCACGAGTCACAGTCACGCCTCTGGGAGAATTGCGTCGGGCGCAGCCGGGAATTCTGTCACTACTCCCTGGCCCGGCTGACGGAGCTGTTCCCCACCCAGTTCGCTACGACCGGGGCGGAGGAGCTGTACCGGGCCATCAACGTGGTGCGTCCTTCCCTCATCCGCATCGAAGCCGACGAGGTGACCTACAACCTGCACATCATCTTGCGGATGGAACTGGAGCGGGCCTTGCTCCTGGGCGACATCGAGGTGGCCGACCTGCCGGCGCTCTGGCGCGAGAAGATCCGGCACTACTTCTCCCTGGAACTGCCCGGCGACGCCCAGGGCGTCCTGCAGGACATCCACTGGGCGTTCGGCGCTTTCGGGTACTTTCCCACCTACACCCTGGGCAACCTGTACGCGGCCCAGTTCTTCGCCGCCGCCATGGCCGAACTGGCCGATCTGCCCGCTCAGATCGCCCGGGGCGAATTCCAGCCGTTGCTCGGCTGGCTCCGGACCCACATCCATCAGCCTGGCTGCCTGTTCCCGGCCGGAGAACTGTGCCGCCAGGTGACCGGTGAAGTGTTGAGCAGCAAACCGTTCCTGGATTCACTGCAGCAGAAGTATGGAGATATTTTCGGAATCTAGTTCGGGGTCTTTTTCGGCCCTGGTGGCCGTCGGAAAGGTGCACTCGCGGTGAGTAAAAAAACGAACAGTCCAGCTGGCGACGCCGCGGCTCAGGGCGAACTGGTCTTCGGCGCGCCCCGCAGCGAGACCGGCCGGCTGGCGGCAGGCCCGGGCGGCCGTACCCGCAAGACCAGCAAGAAGAGCCAAAAGCCCACCAGCGACCGCAAACCGGCGGCGGCCCGGAAAAAGCAGACCGCCGCGGTGAACGTCACCTCGGCACCAAGGAAAAAAATCGTCGGCTCGGCCCGGGCTGTAGTCACCCGGATTCGCAAAGAAGCCGGCACCATCCACACCGTCATCCTCAAGGGCGACAAGCCGTCCCTCAAATTCCCGCTACGCAGCCTGCAGAACGTCAGCTATCAGCCGAAGACCGGCTACTTCAAGTTGAAGGGCCGCAAGAAGGAACGGACTCTGACCGTGGGCACGGTGAAAACCTTCGCGCAGACCCTGAAGATGATGTCGCTCTCCAAGGAACTGGTGGAGACCGACGACATCGCCACCAAACGAGAGGCGTACTATGTCAGCAAGAACTGGGCGGATGCCCGTTTCAAGGAACAGCCCGAATCCGATGCGGTGATGGAAGATGTGGAGGCTTTCTTCGGCGTCAACCGCGAGCAGCTCGGCTTCGTGCCCGAGGAGAAGGGCGGCGACGTGGCCGGTCGTCTCGTCGTCAAGGACAAGGACCGCGACAGCGGCAAGACCCTGAGGATCGACTGCACCAAGTTTGGCAGCGGCGCCTACTCCATTCCCATCTCGGTGGAGGATCTCGGTTTCGAGACCAAGGCCGAATTCATTCTCTGCATCGAGACGGCCGGCATGTTCCAGCGCCTGGTGAAGCACAACTACTGGAAACACACCAACTGCATCCTGATCTCCATGGGCGGGGTGCCCACCCGCGCCTGTCGTCGCTTCGTCCGTCGCCTGGCGGATACGCACAAGCTGCCGGTGTACGTGTTCGTGGACGGCGACCCGTACGGATACTCCAACATCTACCGTACCTTGAAGGTGGGTAGCGGTAACGCCGCCCATCTGAACGAATTCTTCTGTGTCCCCCAGGCCCACCTGCTCGGCATCACGCCCCAGGACATCATCGATTACGAGCTGCCGACCCATCCGTTGAAAGACGTCGACATCAAACGCGCCAAGGACGCCCTCAAAAACGATCCGTTCATCCTGCACCACAAGCCATGGCAACGGGCGTTGCAGCGGATGATCAAGATGGGAGTCCGCGCCGAGCAGCAGTCGCTGGCCAAGCACGGTCTCAACTACGTGATGGAGGAGTATCTGCCGCAGAAGCTGGCGAATACGGGGCGCTTTTTGCCGTGATCATATAAGAAACCAATGATAGGTCGCCGAGGGATACCAATCAGCTCCGGACAAGCGAGCTACCGGGCCAAGGCCTGAACGCCCGCATTTCCCTCTATCAACGCAACAGGCTAATCTTCTCAGTGGCCACTGTCCCTGCCTGGACCAGTTGCACGAAGTAGACTCCCGAAGGCATGTGTTTGCCCGTGGCATCACACCCGTCCCAACCAAACTCGTAATGACCTCGGGGCAAATATCCACTGACCAGGGAGATGAGATGGCGACCGCGAATATCATAAATCTCCAAGACCGTGTGCCCGTCACTTGGTACGGAGATGTTCAGGGTCGCGCGGGGATTGAAGGGATTGGGATAGCTCGTGACCACACCAGGTGACATGGTGCTGGGAGAGGGATCCACGTCGGCGATGGGTCCAGGCGCCCAAATCAGATCACCGTTCCGCTCGTACATGTCCGTGTACGACCTGTAGTATGCCACCGCCTCGCTGAAGGTCTTCACGATCCCGTTGTTCGCCCGGATCAAGTCAATCATCCATTCCAGATCCGTGGGTGTCACTCCCCCGAAGCCGTAGCCCCAGGTAGTGGCGTGGCAATCGAACTCGTCACCATAGTGATGGGCATAGAGAATGAAGATACCCTTCTTGGCCTTGATCCCATCGATCACCGGCTGGGTTGCTGCAACGAATTCCGCGTGGTCGTAGTAGATGGCGGGATCGTCACTGTGATCCCCGAAGAAATATTGTGGAGGTCTCGTGACCGGGACTCTGAACAGGCTGATACCCTCATCCCAACCATTTGCGGGCAGGCAGTCGAAATCACTGTGGGTGCTATAAGTGTATGCTGTTCCCATCCGCGCACCTATATACCCGGCTGTCAGTAACGAATCCACGATCTCCTTGCTGTGCCCAAACCTGGAATAGGCATACGTATCGATACTGTGTTCCTTGCCCGACATCTCCGGAATTGAACTCAGCAAGCTGTACCGACTGATCTCCGTAGAGAAATAAGGTAGTGCTTCGTTCCAGTTAGCAAAGGAACATCCGAACTGGAAATATCCGCGCAGATCTCCGTAAAGGGGGTCGCAATCTGGGCAAGTGACACCAGTCGCGCATTTGACCATACCGTACGTTGCATGGCTGAAGCCATGGTTCGCAATCTCGAAACCGAGGTCAGCATACTCACCCACCAATTCCGCACTGAGCGACAAGCCGGTTACGAAATTGACTTTATTGACAGCGAGAGTGTAGCGAAAATCCATTTCAAGAGCCTTGTCGACCCAACCAGTGTTGCAGCCGGTGCCATCATCGGTGATGAAACAGAAAACGAATTCGTGTCCCCACCATGGCGTATCGGAAGTGGCCTTTTCCGCCGGTTGTGTTGAAACCAGTATTGAATGGTCAGAGGCGGCAAAAATCCCGCTCGTTATGCAAACCAGTACCGCTATAATGACAAAAGTAAACCAGACCAGGTTCGATGCGGTTGTCCTTGACGGTTCTCTCAAAACTATCCCCCAGAGAATCCTGTGAATACCTCAAAAAACACATGAATGCAATCAAAACAATAACGGACCCTGTAATTTTTGGGGATTATATCAGGCAAATTATACAATTGCAAACATTAATTTGGAGATCCTATCAGACCACGAAATAATTCATTTGTTCCCGGTAACGGGACTGTAAACTAACGCCAGCCACTAATCCTGAATGGTGTTGGAATTATCACGCACGATCAGAAATGAGCGGCTGTCCCCTACCGTATCAGCAGCATCGGCGCGCTCACCAGCTGGCTGCCCTGCTGAACGACAGCGAGGTAAAGGCCGCTGGCCACAGTCTGACCAGCATTGTCGGTTCCATTCCAGCGAACAGAAAAGTCGCCAATATCGTGGTTCTCGACTAGCAGGGTTTGCACCAGACCTCCCCGCGCGTCGAGCACCCGCACACTTACTGTACCGGCGTGTTCAAGCCGATAGCGTATTTCGGTCGCCGGGTTGAACGGGTTTGGCACATTGCCCATGATCCGCAAACCAATGTCCAGGCCGGGTACTGCGGATGTGGTCTGGTCGAAGAAGTACGGACCAATGTCGAGAATGGTCCCATCCGGATCACCGGGAAGACTTGGGTCGCCAGCGTCGATGGCTGGACTGGTCACCTGCAAGGAAAAAACTAGGTTTTCCGGATCTGTGAGCAAGGGATCCCCCGAGAGGTTGCCAAACACGTCGTCGTCCGGAGAGATGTCGTTGGCCTCCTGGGCAGTGAGGTTCATCAGGTTACCCTCCACCCGGATGAACAAGTCGGCGATGACATTCCCGTAGAAGAGGTTGTGGTATATATGGACGATGTCCGAAGCCAGCGCACAGACTCCTCGGCCCCGAACGTCCGGTGGCGTCCCATTCTCGAACAAGATATTATGCCTGACTTCCGGATAGGTCTCGCCGCTGAGGAAAAGACCGTTGCTATCGCTCCGGCCGATCAAGTTGTGTTCGATCAGGCCGCCCGATGTCTGGCTGTATTGAACACCATGTGGATCACCCGCACTCATGGCGACAGTGAAGCTTTCCCAGACCACGTTGTGATGGATATACGGCATGGCACTGTTTCGGATGGCTATACCTGAGCCCTGCTGAATGGCACTGTTAGCGAGAAATAGGTTGTGGTCAATCTCCGGCGTACCGTACTGGATGAGCAGTCCGCCTCCGTTCAAAGTGGTAACGCCGCCAGTGATGGTGAAGCCGCTCACCCTGATCCCGGACAGATCCAACTGGTGCTGCAAGACCCGGTTCGTACCTTCCGCATCGAGGATGGACAGGCCGATGCCTGCACCGATCAGCTGCACGCCACCGGTGCTCAGGGACAGCGGAAAGATCTCCCCGGTTGTAGACGGAGCATAGGTTCCCGGGGCGACCAGTACTGTGTCCCCTGCGGATGCGGCATTCAAAGCTGAGCGAACGGTAGTGTATTGGGCGGGAACCTGCAGAGTGGCTGCCTGGGCGACGATCGACCCCAGACAGAGAACCAGTCCCAGAATCATGAGAAAGGCGGTCTGGGCTGGAAAACTGCGATGAGAATCCATGAGCAACTCCCTCACGAGAAGGTGCCGTACAACTTGGATGAGAACAGATAATAGTATAGTGTACTCCGTGCTACTCCGCCCGGTTAATGGCGGTTTCCACCTCACGGGGTTCCCTCTAGTCAGCAGGCGAGCCATCGCCCAACCCCGTCGACTGCAACCTAGGAACTCAGTGTGATAGTCAGGGAGTATGCGCCGGCTGAGGCATCAAAAGTTCTCAGCATGCTACGCCCTCAGTGTCGCAACCCAAAAGCATGCTTGTCACACAGCCCAAACCAAGTATACCTTCGTCCTGGTTTTATCCTTTCTACAGCTTTCGAAGAGAGGATCGGATGATGATATCTCGCAGTTCGCAACCCCGAACAACACCTGTCCAAGACCGACTTCTGCCCTGGCGGTATCAGTTCGGGGCCCTCCTGTTAGGTTTACTCCTACTGACGGGCTGCGCCACCACCGGCCCCCGCGGTGATCAGAGCCTGATCCTCATCTCGACGGAACAGGAAGTGCAGATCGGATTCGGCGTGGACCAGAGCCTGCGCCAGGAATTCGCCGTCCTGAATGATCCCGCCATCAATGCGTACATCGACGAGGTGGGACGACGTATCGCCGCCCAGAGCGAGCGGCAGGATGTCCAGTACACCTTCACCGTGCTGGACGACGGCATCGTCAACGCCCTCGCTGCCCCGGGCGGTTTCATCTACATCACCACCGGGTTGCTCTGCGCCGCCGGTAGCGAGGCGGAGGTCGCGGCGGTCCTGGCCCACGAGGTGGGCCACGTGGTGGGCCGGCACTCGGTGCGGCGGTTGCAGACCGCCATGGGCGTCGGCATGGCGGCGGAGCTGGTGCTGGGTGATCAGGGGACCTTGCAGGCCATCGTCGAGATCGCCACCGGCGTCGTCCTGGCCAAGAACAGCCGGGAGAACGAATTCGAGGCCGACGAGTTCGGTCTGAAGTACAGCGCCGCCGCGGGCTACGACGCGAGCCAGATGCTGACCTTTTTCGAGACCTTGCTGGCCATGCACGGCTCGGCGCCCTCGGGCGGCATCGCCGGCTGGTTCAGCACCCATCCCCCCACTGAAGATCGGATCAACCAGGGTCGACAGCTGCTCCCGCTCTATATCCCGTCCAGTGGCCAGGGCGAGGTGGGCCGCGCCACGTTCCAGCAGACCACCAGCAGCCTGGCGTGTCAGTGACGCCACAGTCGGTTCGGCAACAATCACCACGACGCGGTGGGCGGATCCTTTTCAACCAACGAGGCAACCCGTGAAGTTCATCCTCGTCATCGAGCGTAAATATCTGTTTCCCGGTCTCAGCCCCCACGGCTTCCTGGCCCCCGACAGTCTGGACCTGGAGCGATTGAACGAATTCCTGTTCTTCGCCGAACGCGAGTACATGGAACAGAACTCGTTCTTCAAGCAGGTGATTCCGTACCTGGTGTTGAACCGGGGCAACGGCGAGAACGCCCGGGTCCTGGCCTATCAACGCCGCACCAGACATTCGGAACGGCGTCTCGGCGGTCTGTGGTCCCTCGGTTTCGGCGGGCACATCGAACCGCTCGATCGAAGTGACGAGAACGTGACCACCGGCGGTCTGGTCCACCGGGCCGCCCGGCGCGAGTTGACCGAGGAGACCGGACTCGAGCTGAACGACACGGCGCTCGATCCCATCGGTTTCATCAACTCGGACGCCGAGGCGGTTTCCAGCGTGCATTTCGGTGTGGTCTACCGGGTCGATCTGGACAACCATCCCGGAAGTGACGACGAGATCCTGGCCACGGTGAGCCGGCAGGCGGAACCGCATCAAGCCCGCTGGCTGCCAGCCGCAGATCTGCCTCGACTGGTGGGCGCCGGCAACGGACCCGACGGCGGCAGCTTCGAGGACTGGTCACGGATAGTCATCGAGGGTGCGGGTAAAAATCTGGTCTTGGCTTCATCCGCGTAGTACATTGCCTGGATGCTATTTGAGGGACCTGTCAGCCTCGACTCGCAGGTCATATTTCGCCAGACCCAGAAGCCAAGGAGAACGGCGATGGTTAACAAGATCGGACTCGTCGGAGGTGGTCAGATTGGCGGCGTGCTGGTGTCGGAGATCGTCACCCGCCGTCTTGCACGTAACATCGGCCTGGTCGACATCAAACCACCCGATATGGCCAAGGGCAAGTGCCTGGATATCGCCGAAGGTATGCCCACCATTGGCCGGGACGTCGAGTTTCAGGCCTCCAAGACCTTCAGCGCCCTCAAGGGCTCTGACTTCGTGATCAATACCGCCGGCGTACCGCGCACGGTCCGTCCCGACGGCACGTTCCCCAGCCGCGAGGAACTGTTGACCACGAACCTGAAGATCACCGATGCGGTGGCCGACGGCATCAAGCAGTACTGCCCCGACGCCATCATCATCTCCGTGGCCAATCCGCTGGACGCAATCGTCTACCGCCTGCAGCAGAAGCTGAAGAAACCCAAGAGCAAGATCATGGGCATGGCCGGCGTGCTGGATTCCGGTCGTTACAAGTACTTCGTGGCCGAAGAGGCGGGAGTCTCCGTGGAGAACGTCGAAGCGGTCGTACTCGGTGGCCATGGCGACACCATGGTGCCCATTCGCAGCGCTTGCCGGATTTACGGTCTGCCGGTGGAGCAGTTCGTCTCCGCCAAGAAGCTCGAGGCCATCGAGGCCCGCACCCGCAAGGCGGGCGGCGAGGTTGTCGGCCTGCTCGGCAGCGGTTCCGCCTTCGTCAGCCCGGCCTGGTCGGCTCTCGAGATGCTCGAAGCCATCGCCTTCGACAAGAGAAAGATCGTCCCGGTCTGCGCCTTGTTGCAGGGTGAATACGGCGTCAAGGGTCTGTTCGTGGGCGTGCCCGCCATTCTCGGCAAGAACGGCGTGGAGCAGATCATCAAGATCAAGCTCACGCCCGAGGAGAAGAAGAGCTTCAGCAAATCGGTGGCGGCCGTCAAGAAGACCTGTGCCGAAGTGGACAAGATGGCCTAGTAGCGAGCTGGCGGTGCTGACCGTTTTATCTTGCTGACTGGTTCGCCCCCGCTCCTGGTTGGAGCGGGGGCTTTTATTCATTACCCGGATCATTCCAGCAAAAGACCCCCGGTTTGAATAACTGCCGCACCTGTGGTAAAATTATACAGGAACGCCAGCAACATCTGCTCTCTGCGTTGTCTGCACAACACGTTCACTGTCTCGACCATCCTGTGGAGGCGTCTGATGTTTTCTCGCTCCTCGGCGACCCGTACCCTCGTCTGGCTCGTGTGCGGCTTGGTCCTCCTGTCGGCCCTGCCCGGCCAGTGCCAGACGGAGAAATACAGCCTCGTTCGTTTCTGGCTCGACACGCCGGCCGCTGAGGCTTTCCTGCAATCCCGACCCGATTTCGACCTCGTGACCTGGAAACCCGGAGTACACGCGGACATCGTGGTCCGGGAAAACGATCTGCGACGGCTGCGTGAATCGGGCGCGCGCCTGGATATCCTGCAGGACGACCTGGCGGCGTTCTACCGCAGTCGCCTCGCCCCCGACAAGAGCGACGATTTCGGTATCTTCCACAACTGGCCGGAGGCGGTGGCCTTCCTTGACAGCTTGAATCTGGCCTATCCCGACGTGATCAGCGCCAAGTGGTCCCTGGGCACGAGCATCGAGGGCCGGGATATCTGGTGCATCCGGGTGTCCGACAATCCGGAAGTGGATGAGAACGAGGCCGAGATCCTGTTCGACGGCACCCACCACGCCCGCGAACTCATGGCGTGCGAGTTTCCCCTCATGTTCGCCGAGTACCTGGGTCAGCAGTACTATGCCGGCGATCCCGAGGTGACCTGGCTCCTGGAGAACCGCGAGGTCTACATCGTGCCGGTGGTGAATCCTGACGGCTACTGGTACAACGACTACGGCGACATGTGGCGCAAGAACCGGCGCAACAACGGCTCCGGCTGCTACGGTGTCGACCTCAACCGGAACTACACCTACGAGTGGGACGGCCCCGGCAGCAGCACCGATCCGTGCCACGACCTCTATCGCGGCACGATGCCGGGCAGCGAACCCGAGACCCAGGCCATGATGAACTTCATCAACAGCCACGAGTTCATCACCCGCAACAGCTTTCACTGCTACGGCAATCTGACCCTCTATCCGTGGGGCTACACCACCGATCACACACCGGATCACGACATCTTCGTACACATGGGACAGGAGATGACCAAGTACAACGGCTACACGCCACAGGTCGGCTATACCCTGTACCCGGTGAACGGCGGTAGTCTCGACTGGGATTATGGCGCGGATTACGAACACACCAAGATCTTCGGCTTCGTCAACGAGATCGGGAACAGCAGCGACGGCTTCTGGGCCACCGAAGCACGCCGGCAACCGCTGTTCGATGAGAATATCTGGCCTTCCATCTACCTCATGCGGGTGTCAGACGCTTTCCTGACCGTCAGCGATCCGGTGGTGCTGGGCGGCGACGGCAACGGCCGGCTGGATCCCGGCGAAAACGCCGATCTGTCCCTGACCCTCGCCAACCAGAGTATCGTGGCCACGGTTTACGATGCAGCCTTCACCGTCTGCTGTGACGATCCCTATATCCAGCTCGGCAACTGCACCCACACCCTGGGCACCATGACCCCCCTGGCCACCAGCGATCTGACCGGATCCCCCCTCACGGTGGTGGTCGATCCCGACTGCCCCGTGGGTCGCCAGGTGCCGCTACGAGTGACCGCCACCCACAGTGGCGGCAGCCTCGAATTTCCGCTCAGTCTCACGGTCGGCCCGCCCACGGTGGTGTTCAGTGACGACCTGGAGAGCGGTGACGGCAACTGGACCCTGTCAGGCGGCTGGGCGGTGAGTGCGGAGAATCCGTACGCCGGCAGTTACGGCCTGTCCGATTCGCCGGGCGGAAACTACCCGGACAACAACACGGCCACGGCCACGCTGA
>JBDRBC010000065.1:0-9024 GCA_043823125.1 bacterium
ACGGCCCGTAGAATCCCTCGGGATCCACGTCCACCAGTGTCGAGGCGACGGCCTCGGCGACATATTCCCCAGCGGTATGCCCGAGATGGTCGACGCCGAAATCGAAGGAGCGGCTGGCTGTCAGGTTGAAATTGGCCCAGACGAACTGGGAGCTGTTACCTGTCCAGTAACAGTGGGCCAGATAGTCGGCGAAACCATCCTTGGTGCCTGACAGGCACTCGTATAAACTCAGTGCGAGCTCGGCAGTCGAAACCTCGCTCAGGACCGCCATGGCCTTCCACCAGCCATCGCCTTCCGCCATTCGCAATCCGTCGCAGTTGTTGTGGACAGGCTCGCCGCTCCCGATGTCGGCCCACCCCGCGAAGCAATACTCGGGCACCGGCCGGGTGACCGTCGTGCCGAGCGGCACCGCCAGCGGCGACCAGCAGTACTGCTCGGCGTAGACGTTGTTCCCCTCGTCGAGCTCGGGGAACTCGTCGGGATAGTCGATCCGCATGGTCAGGGTGTGCCGGCCGCCGGCCACCGTCCGGTTCAGGAAGTCGTTCGCGGTATGATCGCCCCAGCCGAACATCCGATAAAAGCTTAACCAGGTGAGCTGGACGTCGTCGACGAATACGTAGACCTTGATGCTTGGGCTGGTGAGCAGATACGACGCCGGGCTGAGGTTCGCGAAGGCCAGGTTGAGAAAAGTGCTGCTGATGTTGCCGTACAGGGTGTCAGGCAAGGCCACCGCGCCGGGTAGCCCGTCATCGACGGGTCGCGGCACGAGGGGCGAGTGCCAGCCCGCCCGCTGGTCGGGACTGAAGTCCAGCAGCGCCGGACCGATCTGCAGCCCGACGCTGCAGGCGCCGCCGCCGTCCAGCGGTTCGCGGTAGACGGCCAGACAATAGTAGCCGCTCTGGGTGATGTGCCGGAACATGCGGGCGTGGCCGTCGAGGGTCGATTCCGAATCGGTGGCATCCCCGAGGTCACCCGTGCTGAAACTCCGGTCGAAGAACGACACGGTGAAGATCTGGTCCGGCGAGTCGGCCAGGACATCCACCGCGGTCCAGCCGGTATCACCTGGGGCCACGTAGAACTCGTACAGCTGCAAATACTCGTTCGCGGCCCATACCGTGCTGCTGGAATTGCCGTAGACGAATCCGGTGCTCCATTCCCAGACCGCCGTGTAGTCGCTGGTGCCGTCGTTGACGTTCAGCACTCCGACATCCCAGTCGTGGGAGCCGGTCACGTTGCGATTCACGAAAACCACATCCAGCCAGCCGGCCGGCCGTGAGGAGTACCCCAGGTTGGTCCCGAACCCGTTCAGGGATCCAGTGGACTGGTTGTGCAGCCGGCAATCGTAATCGTCGCCGGTGTCGTGGGCACGGACCAGGACTGCGTTCCACCACCCCACCGACTCGAAGCGGAGGCCGTCACAGTTGTACCAGTTGATCTCCCCCGAGGGGATGGCGTCCCAACCGCCGATCCGGTCAGGCGGCGCGTCACGGGCCACGGACACGCCGTGGGTCAGTTCGTACGGGGTCCAGATGAATTGCAGGGCCCAGTTGTTGTTGGATTCGTCGCTCTCGACGACGAGATCGTCCTCATCCACCCGCATCTCCAGGGTGTGGCGCCCCCCGCGGACGGTAACGGGTCCCTTGTTCAGAAAAAATCCGCCGCTGCCCATGGTGCTCCAGTAGGCCACCGCCAGGGGATTCGGATCGTCATCGGCGTACACGCGCGCCCAGACCGGGTCAGTGGTTGGATCGCCGGGGTTGTAGATGTTGCCGTTGCAGTAAGTGGCGGAACTGTTGCCCGGCAGTTGAGCTGTGAGCCTGCAGTCGTCGAGTTCCATGAGATCGTGATCCGCCGGCACCAGCGGGTAGTCCCACCAGCCGGGAATGGCTCCGGGATGGAGTTCGGGCAAAGCGGCACAGATGGTGGCCGTGAACAGAACACTACCCAGAGTGAACAGGATCAGTAGCAAACGGCCCGGACGGATCGTCAGCAGACCGCCAGAGGAGTAACGCGAGTCCATGACGCCCTCCTCATCGTGACGCCGACTCGGGCGCCGGCCGTGGTTGCGGTTCGCCCGGCTCCGGCGAACTGGTCAGCTTCAGGATGGCCTCCTCGAGTTCGGCCACCGTGTCGAGTTTTCCCTCCAGACGAGCGTACTTGAGCTGGATCTCCAGGATGCCGATCTCGGTATCCAGCTTCAGCTGCTCGATCTTTTTGATGATCTGCAGATGGGTATCCTGATCGAGCGCGGCGTCGAGCTGGGCTTGCAGCTGACGTAATGTTTCACGCTCCGCCTCGATGAGGGCGGTGATTTCCTGCATCCGCGGTGTGAGTGGCTGATCACTCGCCACCGCAGCAACCGTCGGCGGCGTCGATTCCGGTCCAGTGTTTGCCGGTCCGTTGTTTGCCGGTTCCGGGTTCGCCGGTTCCGGCTCCGCCGTCGTTGCGGCCGCCGCCAGCGTGAAACTCATTACCATGGCCAGGAAACCGGCCCCGGACAGCAAGGCTCCCGATCGTTTCATGAGATTACCCCCCTTACCGATGGTGTCAGGCAACTGACGGACATTATCCCACACCTGGGGCTCGCGGTCCAGTCCCGCCGCAGCTCCATAGGCGGTAAAAAGCTGCAGAACAACAAGTTGTCTGGACCGTCATCGTGGTGATATACTGCCGCCGCTCGCGCGACCCGGGGCAGGTCCTTTGGGAGGATTCCTCCGGTGTCGAAAAGGGCGCGATCTGACCATATAGCCACAATTGCTGGTTCCCGTCCCGGAACCGGAAAAGAGGGGGACTTCCATGACCATGCAGATTCGTCTTCAGTCCACCTACCACCTGCTCGCACTGTGCTGCCTACTCTGCATCATGACGGCCGGCGCGACCGTTGCCACCGCCGGCGAACGCACGCCGATACCCACGCCACCGGGCGGTGGGGAGGGCATTTCACTCGGCGTCGAAGACATGAAGATCCCGGTGAGTGGCGTGTTCGAATGCGATCTCGAAGCAGAGCGTCGATTGCGAACAGAGTTGCAACTTCCTGAACTGCTCCTTGGCGATCTGAAGGGAATTGACGACATCGGCGGCGATGACATCCGGATCACCCAGCACGACAATTATCTCCGCGATTGCAGCATGGATATCGCCAGCAACGGGGATATCTACCTCGCCGTCGAGTACTACGACGCAGCGACCGGCTGGGGAATCTGGATCTTCCGTTCTCAGGACGGTGGAGACAGCTGGGACGACTGGGGGGAAATCGAGGATGTGAGCTTCGACATCGAGTACCAGTACCCGTCTCTCCATGTGGCCGAGGGGAACTACGACCGCTGTTTCGTTGCCTATTCGAAATCCGACCCGAGTGGCACTACAGTCTGTGTCGCCGGCTCGGATCTTGCCCTGGCCACAGGCGACTTCAGCAGCGAAGTGGTGGCCATGGACAATGCCGGATGGAATTACTATCACCCCTGTCTGACGTCGGACGCGGCCAGCTACGGCGGCTATTATCTCTACCTGGTGGCCTGGGGATACGAGAGCGACGGCGGCGACATGTACTTCGCGCGCAGTACCACCTACGGAGTCACATTCGAGGCGGAGTACATCATCACCTCCATCGTCGGCACCGATCGTGATTACCGGGATCCCTGGGTCTCGTACGGCTATGGCGGTTTCGTGCACGTGGGCTGGCAGTTCTCGTCCCGTGACGGCGGCTTCGATTCGGCCACCCGCTACCGCAGGGCCAATAGCTTCGCCAACGGGGGGCTCGCCGCCTGGGAGCCCATACGGTACCTCACATCCAGCAGTGACACAGTCTGGGATAAAGATCATTACGTCGCCGCCTCCCTGTCCACCAATCAGGTACTCATTGGCTACTCGCGGCGTATCAACGGCGGATCCACAGTCACCGATCCCGGCATTATGGCCTCCGCCGACGCGGGTACGACCTTCACCGAGGTGACCATCCCCGGCGGCTTGTGGTTCGTCAACGGCCTCGAGCAACAACCCTCGACCCTCGACTGGATTCTCGCCGGTGGTCGCCCCGACGAGGCCATCCCGCGCGCCAGCGCTGCCGACGTCACCACCTGGGGGCCGGTCGAGATTCTAGCGGACACGTACTACTGGGCGGGATTCGCCCACGAGGACGCCATGGCCCTCGACCCTGCCCACGGTGACCGGGTGGCCTTCGCCTGGACCCACGGCGAATACGCCACGGACGACTCCCTGATGTTCGATGCCGAGTGGCGGGCCGACGATGGTTACCCCAACCTCGAGGACGGCTTCCCGCTGGATCTGACCGCCCAGCCCATCTCACCGCCGGCCCTGGTGGATCTAGGCGGCGACAGCGATCTGGAGATCGTCTTCAGTGACGAGGACGGAAACATCCAGGTCATCCAGGCCGACGGCACGAACCTGCCCGGCTGGCCGGTGAATGTGGGCGTGCCGCTGGCGGACGGACCGGTGGCCGTCGGCAATCTCGACGGGAATCAGCTCTACGTTGTGGCCGGCACTTACAACGGCCAGGCGTTCGCCTACCATGCCGACGGGACCCTCGCCGACGGCTGGCCTTACGATATCGGTCTGGCAGAATCCGCCTATGTCTCCATCGGCGCCCTGGGCGGCCCGTTCCCGCGGACCGTGACCGTTTGCGCCGGCAATCGCTTCCGCTGGGTGAGTCACCACGGCAGCCCACCCCCTGGCGCCATGGGCTGGAACACCGGGGGCACCTATCCCTCCGGACCGGCCGCCATCGGTGATATCGACGGCGACGGGGTCAGCGAGGCGGTGGTGGGCTTCAACACCGCACTCTTCGCCTTCAACATGCAGACCACCACGGTGGTCCTGAGTCATTCTATCGGGGCCGAGATCTCGGACGCCCTCACCCTGGGCGATTTCGATCTGAACGGAGACGTGGAGATCGTGGTGCCGACCATGGTGGGCGACCTGTATCTGCTCGAGGGGGACGGCTCGGCCTTCCCTGGCGCCTGGCCATACAGCTCGTCCACCGGATCCCAGCTCACCAGTGGCGCCATCGCTGATTGCCTCGGGACAGGCGAGCCGGAGATAGCAGTGGCCGCCAAGGAGTACAATGTTCACCTGGTTTACTACCACGGCGGCGAACAGTCCGGTTATCCCGCCTATAATGGCGGGTGGTTCATCTACCCCGCCCCGATCATGGGCCGGGTGGAGGGCACTTCCTCCGATGTCGTGATCGGAAGCCGCGGCTACCGGGGGTGGGCCTGGAGTAACTTCGGCCAGCTGATCCCCGGCTGGCCCAAAGTGTTCGACGACCACATCTACGAATCGCCGGCCATGGGCGACATCGATAACGACGGCAGCAGCGAGATCGTGTTCCTGACGCTGGGACAGCTCGTGGTGGTGGACGTGAACAACACGCCGCACGCCGCTTACAAGACCTGGCCCATGTACGGCCACGACCCCCAGCGCACCGGCTGTTCGGACTGTCCGGAGGACTTGACCACGGCGGTTCCGGGCAGCGATGGCGCCGTCACCCGGGTGAGTTTCGCGCCGCCGTCGCCCAACCCCGCCACCAGCTCCGCCGTGTTCAGCTTTGCGGTGCCGGTCCGGGCCCAGGTGCTGCTGGAGGTCTACGACCTGCGCGGCCACCGGGTCCGGTCGGTAAACAAGCAGGAGATGGCGGCCGGGCAGCATCTCGTCTCCTGGGACGGCCGCGACCAGTCGGGCAAGCGATTGAGCAGCGGGCACTACCTGGCCCGTCTGCAGGTTCGAGGCCCCGGCGTCGACGAGAGGTTGACCCGGAAGATCACCATCTTGCGTTGAGTGTCGGGTGAGATTCTACCCGGGGCGCCGGCTCGGCCGGCGCCCCCGTCGTTTTCCTGCCGCGGTGAGACCCCACCTCCAGGCTGCTGATCCTAGCGCAATTTTTCTTGAAAAAGATCCCCGAAAAAAACACCTGGCGCCGTTTTTCCCCCCGTCAACGGCAAAGCAAATCACGGGAAAGGGGAAAATCATGAAGACGCTTAATACCAAGACGACCTGGCTGCTCCTCCTCGCCGCCACCCTGATGCACCTGACCACCGGCGCCGTGGCGCAGGAAACCGGTATAATCAAGCAGCAACGGCAGAAGTCCAGTGAGCTGTTGCTGGCGACCAACCCCCCGGCGCCAGCCAACACCTTCACTATTAACTCGGGTGCCGCGAGTTACCGGAATCCCGGCACGGCGCGACTGTATTCCTTCCTCCTGGCCGGCGGCGGTCAGTTCTACAACGGTGACACGAAAAAGGGTCTGCTCCAGCTCGCCATGAGTGTCACCGGGATCTATCTGGCCGTGACCAACTTCCCCAGCGAGGAGTGGGTCCGGGACGATTACTACTGGGCATCTTACGGCTACTGGCGCAGTTACGGAAACGAGACTCTGGCCTACGGCGGCCTGGCTCTGGCTCTGGGCGCGAGTGTGTGGTCCATCCTCGATGCCGGCGGCGGTGCGCAGCGCGCCAACGAGCGGAACGGTCTGGCCCTCTGCCCCACCGGGAATGAGGACCTGCAGGTCAGCCTCACCGGCATGCAGGTGCTGGGAGCCACGTCACCCGGCATCCAGATCAGCCTGACCTTTTGATGGCTACTGCGAAACCGACCACAACACCGACCCCGCTGACAGAGCGGGGTCCACTTTTTTGTAAGTCAGGCCCGCTGACGGCGACCACCAGCATGAAACAGAACCAGCGCCACAGGACAACGACCTGCTAAAAAATCACCATTAATCCCATCCACAGTTTGACACCTTAATTCCAGATTATATCTTCAGGGTTGAGGAGTTCTGGAAGCCTGAAGTGTCGCCCCGGCGCTTCGCGCACCGTCAGTCAAGCACAAGCCTCCGAGGTGAGCATGTCTTTTGCGTTTTCGCAGGATAATTTAGACATGGAGTTCTTGAGCAAGGTCACCACCATCAGTGGCGAACCGTTCAAGACCTGCATGCAGTGCGGAACCTGCTCGGTCGTCTGCCCCATGGAGCCGAGCATGCAGATCACCACCCGCCAGTTCATGCTCCTGGCCCAGTGGGGGCAGAAAGAGTCTCTACTCTCCGTGAACACTGCCTGGGTCTGCGCCTCCTGTCACGGCTGCGAGGTGCGGTGTCCGCGCGGGATCGACATCCCCCGCGTGATGGAGAGCGTGCGGCAGATGACGCTGCGGGAAAACGAAAACTACGTCCAGCCGGGCGGCATCGACAAGGACCAGATGGATGACATGCCGCAGATCGCGCTGGTGAGTTCATTCCGCAAACACACCTCCTGAGGAAGCCAAGATGAAAATCGGTTATTACCCTGGTTGCACGCTGAAGGCCAAGGCCAAGAACTTGGACGAATCGGCGTTGAACTCCCTGAACGCACTGGGGATCGAACTGTCCGAGCTGGAGCGGTGGAACTGCTGCGGCGCGGTCTACAATCTCGCCGACGACGACCTGGTGCACTTCCTGGCCCCGGTGCGGGATCTCATCCGGGCCCAGGCCCAGGGTTTCGACACCGTGGTCACCCTCTGCTCCATGTGTTACAACACCCTGGCTCGCGCCAACCTGATGATGCGCGAGGACGAGGTGAAACGCGACGCCCTGAACAACTACCTCGAGGGCGACGAGGAAGAAACCTACAAGGGCGAGGTGGAAGTGGTCCACCTGCTCCCCTTCCTGCGCGATCAGATCGGCTGGGACAAGCTGCGCGAGGCGATCAAGCACCCGCTCGCGGGGCTGAAGCTGGCGCCTTATTACGGCTGCACACTGACCCGTCCGCGCGAGGTGGAGATCGACGCGAGTCCGAATCCGCAGGTCTTCGCCGAGTTCATCGCAGCTCTGGGCGCGACACCGGTCGCCTTCCCGGAAGCGGAAACCTGTTGCGGATCGTACAACATCGTCTCCAATCCGGAAGCGGCCCTGACCGCCGCCGCCGGTATCATCGCCAATGCCGGCAAGCAAGAAGCCGACGCGATGATCATGAGCTGTCCGCTCTGCGAGTACAACCTGGGGCGCCGTCAGGAAGACGCCCTGCAGACGGGCGAGAATATTACTCCGGTCCCGGTTTTCTATTTCACTCAAATGCTGGCGCTGGCCCTCGGTCTGGCGCCGGAAGCGGCCCGGTTCGATCTGAATCCGGCAGCTTCACGTAAGTTCTTGGAGGAGCGGGGACTGCTGGTCTCCACTTGAACAAAGTAACACTCGACCCTGCCAAGCGAGGTTCGCATGTGCGACACGCAAGACACCACGTCCGTCGTTGACGCCGTCAAGGCCGAGATGATTCCCGTTTTCATAATGGGAAAGAAGTATGTAGT
This sequence comes from bacterium, assembly GCA_043823125.1. Lineage (GTDB taxonomy): Bacteria > Krumholzibacteriota > Krumholzibacteriia > LZORAL124-64-63 > LZORAL124-64-63 > JBDRBC01. Next base: position 8,293 of record JBDRBC010000065.1, read on the forward strand.
GCCGGACAGTCTGACCATCATGAAGGCCATGGAGTATGCCGGCTACAAGTACGTGCGCGGCGCCGGTTGCCGCGGCGGGATCTGCGGCGCTTGCGCCACGGTCTACCGCCTGCCGGAAGATTACCGCCTCAAGGTCGGTCTGGCCTGCCAGACGGTCGTCGAGCCGGGCATGCACCTGACCCAGCTTCCGTTCTACCCCTCCACCCGCGCGGTGTACGACATCGACCGGCTGGAAGGCAGGGCGGAGGAGATCTGGAAGCTGTATCCCGAGATCTTCCGCTGCCTGGCGTGCAACGCCTGCACCAAGGTCTGCCCGATGGACGTCCAGGTCATGGACTACATCGCCGCCATCAAGCAGGGCGACCTGGAGAAGGCCACGGAGATCTCCTTCGACTGCATCCAGTGCGGTCTCTGCACGTCGCGCTGCATGGCCGAGTCGTCGCAGTACCACATCGCCCAGATGGCCCGCCGGATCCGGGGCAAGTTCCTGGCGCCGCCGAGTGAGCACTGCCTCAAGCAGGTCGCGGCCATCGCGGACGGATATTACGACGAGGCCGTCGAGAAGGCGAAGGCCTGCGGCTTCGTGGATCCGGCCACGCACGAGATGACGCCCGGCATCAAACAATTGAAGGAACTGTACGTCGCCCGCCAGTCCGAGCCGCACACGGCCGAGGACGACTGGAAACCGGAAGACGATTACGCCACCCTCAAGTCCTAAGACCTGGAGTGTTA
>JBDRBC010000066.1:0-12476 GCA_043823125.1 bacterium
CGCTGGACGAGATTTTCAACAACTTGCGTGGGTTGCTCAACAAGATCGAAAGTAATTCGCACGTCAAACCGCTTCCTTGCTGCGTTTATGTCGCACCGACCGCCGAACACGACCACCGCTGGGTCTTGAATCCGGCGTCGCGCCTGGATCTGGCCGGTTCTTTCCCCTTCGGCCCGGGACACCTGGTGTTTCTCTCTCGCTGACATCCGCAGTCTCACCACTCGTCACCGTCGTCTCAATGGCGACGGTGATGTTGCCTCGCCGATCGTCCCCCCTTGGTCGCAGCTACGAGCGGGAACAAAAACCCGAGCCAGTCGCACGCCTGCCCGCCGCGAGGTGATCCCTCGGTGGGCAGTGAGTCGTTAATCTTGTGTGAGTATATAAGCCGAGGAACGCGCCGCCACCTGGCAGTGGCGGCACTGGATCACGATTTCCAGATACCCCAGATCGATTGGCCATCAGTCCGAAAATGGTACTCTTGCTCCGGAGTCCAGTCGCAGCCGGCCTCGCCCTGGGCGATCCAGCGACTCTCCGGCAATCCGAGTTCGAATGACTCTTCATCAGGGAGCAATCTGGTCAACAAGGCGCCGGCCATGATGTTGGACAGTTCGTTCAAGACATCCATGATCTCGAACTCATCCTCCTCGATGTCGATGTCACGCCCCAGGATACTCTGCGATATGGATTTGGCGATTTCCGCCGAGAGCATGAAACCGAGCATGGATTGGATCGGTTTGTAGACGGGAATCCGCGTGAAGAACATCGCCTCCGGCTTGACATCTTCGTCTTCCTCGGTTGCGAGCATGACCTCCATGAACGCCATGTTTTCGAAGGTTTCGGTGATGGCTTCAATGAAAGAGGTCCGGATATCCTGGAGTTCGATGCTCATCACGTTTCCTCCTCGACCCCGAGGATGCCCTCGAGGCATTCGGCGATCTTCATGGGATTGATCGGTTTTCTGAGGACGGCATTGGCGCCGAGCCGTATCAACTCCTGCTTCCGCGCTTCGTTGCCGGAACTGGTGATCACCACGACCGGCATGCCTATCAGCTTGGGACTGGCGGTCACCCGCCGCACCAATTCACGGCCATCCATGGTCGGCATGTTGAGATCGGTGAGCAGCAGATCCGTAGTCCCCTGTTTCAGGAGTTGCAGCGCCTCGCGCCCGTTGGCTGCTTCGGCGTATTCGGCCTCGGGCCAGCCGGCAATCTCCAGGCACTGACGGATGAACATCCGCGCGGTAGTTGAATCGTCGGCGATTACAATTCTCATGTTTCGCTTCCTTGCCCTCCGTCGAACAGTGTCGACGCAATTGCCGAGAACTCGAGCTGTAGTTTCAGCACGATTTCCTCCAGTTCCCGCGATTCTAGCCGTATAAATTCGCGATAGTTGTCATCGAGCTTGTATTGCAGCGCGTCGCAGCCGGTGCCGTAGCCCTGCATCATCGCCAGCATGTCTGCGAGATGGACGATGTAGGCGAGTGGCCTGTCCTCCGCCGCCGCCGCGGCCGGAGTATGATGATAACGGATGCCTGGCCGCAACGATTCCGGCAGTTGCCAGCGCCGGCTCAGTTCCGCGCCGACCTCACAGTGATCGGTACCCAGGAGATGATTCTCGGCCTGGATATAATCGACACTGTCATCGTTCTCGAGATTACTGATGATATCGCTGGCGGTGCCCACCAGGAAATCGGATATCACCGCCTTGCCGATGTCGTGCAAGATCCCCGAGGTGAACGCCAGACCCGGATCTACCACCGGCTTGGCGCGCCCTGCGAGTTCGCGGGCGGCGAGTCCGGTCCACAGGCAGTGGCGGCCGAGTTCGCCCCGGGTGCCCTCATAGCCGTGCAACTCGGAGTTGTAGGCGGCCCCGTCCGAATTCGCCATGGCGATGGCCATTATCTTCATATCACCGAGGTAGACGATCGCTTCCTCGACGTTGGCGATTTCCCGACTCAGGTTGAACGCAGCCGAGTTGACGACCTTGAGGATATTTGCCGTCAAGGCCCCATCCGCCATGACCGTCTGCGATACTTCCTTCAAGGAGCGATTCTGTTTGCCCATGATACTCAACAAGCGGGTAGCCCCCGGTGAAAGCGGCGGCACGCTTTTCACCTTATCCAGAATGTGTTCAGTTTCAATCATCGTCGTCCACCTATCTGGCAATCGACACAGCGTCGTATCTGGTTCATGACCTCGTTGATCTCGAACGGCTTGGGCAGGAACAGGGATGCCCCGACTTTCAACAGATCGGATATTTCCCTGACCCCGACCACACCGGAAGCGATGATTATCGGCAGCCCGGGTGCAAGATTCTCGGCATGAATGGTCTCGATCAGTTCGCGACCGTCCATCTGCGGCATGCTAATATCCGCAATGAGCAGGCAATAATCCTGATTACACTGCAACGCATCGAGGGCATGGACGCCATCTGAACAGAGATGGTATTCCAGTCCGACTTCACTCACCGCCTTGGCCATCAACCTCCGCGCCGCGGGATCGTCATCGACTATCAGCACCCTATTCATGGTCGCTCCCATCAGATCTGCTTCTCGCCACGCCCGGGTGACGATATTATTACTTTCCCGGTATCCACATGGATCGCGACGGTGCGACTGATGTTACCGCCCACATCCTCCACCTTCGCACCCATCTTTTGCCCCCAGAGGGCCTTCTTCATGGCCAGCACATTACGCTTGCCGATGTTGAACGTATTGTTGGTATCCATGACATTGGCCCCACCAACCATCTTCACGATGTAACGTCTCGGATCCGGACCACCGCCCGAATTGGCGAATTCGGCCAGGAGTGCGGTCAGGGCGGTATCGGCGAAATAACCCGGCAGCTTTTCCGCGCGACCCGGGTTGATTTTCGATTCGGGCAGGGCCACGTGCGCCATACCAACGGTCCTGGTCGCCGGATCCAGCAAGATCACCGCAATACACGACCCGAGTGCATAGGTTTTGATGACCGTTCCCGGCTGGGAAGAGACTCCGTATTCCCCAATACCGATGATCGTGGTACTCAAACCGTCTCCTCTTGATACAGCCAGTTCAGCACGACGTCTGGAATCGAAGTCAGCGATACGAGCTGTTCGGCGCCACCGATCTCGTAAGCAACTTTGGGCATACCGAATACCACACAAGATTTCTCATCTTGGGCGAGAGTTCTCGCGCCAGCGTCCCGCATGGCTTTCATCCCCTCGGCCCCATCCCGCCCCATTCCCGTCAGCATCACTCCGATGGCATTGGCGCCGAGACTGGTGGCTGCCGATCGCATCAGGACCTCGACGGACGGGCAGTGCCCGCAGACCTTCTCCCCCGTTTCACAGCGCACCGAATAGAAACCACCAGACCGGACGACCTGCATATGATAGTCGCCGGGGGCGATCAGAACCCGGCCCGGAATCACCCGATCACCATCCTTGGCTTCCCGGACCTCCATGTCGACCTGCTTGTGCAGCCGCTCGGCGAACACCGTGGTGAAACCTGCCGGCATGTGTTGCACGATGACGCAACCCGGCGTCGTCACCGGAAAATGCCCGAGCAGTTCCTTGATCGCTTCCGTGCCCCCGGTGGAGGCGCCGATCACGATGACCTTGTGACTGCTCTCGGCCAGCGGGCGGACGCTATTCCGTCTGGGTCGAATATTGGACCGGCGGTTCTTGAAGTGATCGACATTGGCGCGTGATGCGATCTTCACTTTATGGCGCAGTTCCTCCAGCAACTTGCGTAAACCGTCTGCCATATTCGCCTTGGGTTTGCTAACGAAATCGACCGCACCGGCTTCCAGCGCCTCCATGGTGATGCGCTTGCCCCGCTCCGTCAGCGAACTCACCATCACCACGGGTAGCGGGTACTGCGGCATGAGATGACGCAGGAACTCCACACCGTCCATGCGGGGCATTTCCACGTCGAGGGTCAACACATCCGGTTTCAGCTGCACGATCTTGTCGCGAGCCTGGAACGGATCCGCCGCGGTCCCGACCACCTCCAGTTCGGGATCCTGGGCCAGCCCTTGACTCAGAATGCCGCGAACGAGCGCCGAATCATCAACCACCAGAACTTTGATCGGTCTCGGCATCACTTCTCCAGCTTGCGATAGACCGCGGGTTTGACGTAGCCGAACATCTTGTTATCTCTGCCGAGCGTTTCCGAATGACCGATGAACAGGTAACCACCAGGTTTCATGCAATCGGCAAAACGTCTGACCAACGAGTCTCGGGTTATATTGTCGAAATAGATCATCACATTACGACAGAATACGATATCGAACGATTTCTTGAACTGGAACGCCTTGTCCATCAGATTCAGGCGCCGATACGTCACTTCCTTTTTAACTTCGGGATTGACGTGCCATTTTCCGGCGGGATCGCGCGAAAAGTACTTATGCTTCAACGCCGGGGGCATTTTCCTCAACTGCTCGGCATCGTACTCACCGACCTGAGCGGCTTGCAGCGCTGTCCCGGAAATATCGGTGGCCAATATGCCGGCATCCCACTGGGGATACTTCATACCGAAGAATTCCATCATCAACATGACCAGGGTATACGGCTCCTCGCCGGAAGAACAGCCAGCGCACCAGACGCGTAAATCCTTGTTACCGCCATCCTCGATGTTCGCCGTCATCGCGGGCAACACTTCCGCGACGAAATAATCGAAATGATCTTTCTCGCGATAGAAATAGGTATGATTGGTCGAAATGCGATTGGCCAGTTCCGCCAGCGCCTTGCCACTGCGGTCATCCACCAGGAACTGACAGTACGCTTCGAAGGAGTCGATACCGCGTTGTCGCAAGACCCGTTGCAAGCGCCCCAACACGAGCGCCCGCTTCTGTTCCGTGAGGTTGATTCCGAAATTCAGATACACGAGATTGCGCAAGGTCTCGAACTCGGCATCATGGAGCTCGTACTGTTGCCGGCTATTCGACTCGCAGTCTGGCGCTGCTAGTATGTCGAGTTTTGTTGCCATGTCCCTCACGGTCAGTATTTTCTCGCCCGTTACGGCATTGCAGCGGCGACGTCTGACGCCAGCTCGCTCGTTCACCCGCTCACCGGCTCAGGAAAACGCACTCTGATCCACAAGCTGCTCGACATCCAGCAGGATGGAAACACTGTCCTCCAGTTTGCCCAGGCCCATGATGTACTCCGAGTTACCATCGGCGTTGTTGATGTTGGGCGGAGCCGAGATGCTCTCTTCCCGGAAGGCGACGACTTCACGCACCGTGTCAACCACCAGGCCGACAACCGTATCCTGCACCATCACCACGATGACACAGGTTCGATCGTCGTATTCACGCTCTTCCATGCCGAAGCGGAGTCGAACGTCAATCACCGGGATGACGGTTCCGCGTAAATTGATGACCCCTTTCACGAACCGGGGCACATCCGGCACCTCGGTGATCGCCTGCATGCCCACGATCTCGGTGACGGCGGAAATCTTGATCCCGTATTCCTGCTCAGCGATCTTGAAGGTCAAGAATCGGTTCTTCTGGACATCCTCATCGTAATCATTGTCCAGCTCGACATCCAGGTCGTCGTTCCTCGTGTCCTGCACCTCGCAACCTCCTGCCATCTCGTCACCAGTAATACCTGTCACGCAAAGCTTACCCGGAATGGGAGGTCACCCTCCCACCGCCACCAGGTGTTGTTTATTCGCCAGCAGATTCCCCACGTCGAGGATGAGACTTACCCGACCATCGCCCAGGATGGTGCAGCCCGACACCCCGCGGGGAGTTCCCACGTAATCCGAGAGCCCCTTGACCACCGTTTGCTGCTGGCCCAGGATCTCGTCCACGAACAGCGCCGCGGTACCGGATTCCGTATCGACGATGATCAGGATCCCCTCAGGGAGTTCCCGAGAATCGGGCTCGATGTTGTAGGCGTCATGCAGCCTGAACACCGGGATCATCTCTTCGCGAACACGCACCAGCTCATCGCCTTCCGGCGTGTTGGTTATCATTGCAGAATCCACCCGCAACGCCTCCCGAATCGAGAGCATCGGGATGCTGTAACGGGCCGGTCCGACACGCACCATCATACCTTCGATGATGGCCAGGGTCAGCGGTATCCGAAGAACCATGCTGGATCCCTTACCCATCTGACTGCGGATATCCACTCTGCCGTTGAGTCGTTCGAGGTTCTTCTTCACAACGTCCATGCCAACCCCGCGGCCGGAGATCTCCGTGACGGCCTTGGCCAGGGAGAAGCCCGGCTCGAAGACCAGCTTGTAGACGTCCTCGTCACGCAGATCCGAACCGTCGCCCTCCACCAGTCCCCGTTCACGTGCCTTGGCGAGGATCTTTTCCCGATCGAGACCACGGCCGTCGTCACTGATGACGATCCAGACCTCGCCGCTTTCGTGTTTCGCCTCGATGGTCACGGTACCGGTTTCCGGTTTGCCGAGAGTGATCCGTTCCTCTGCGGGCTCCAGTCCGTGATCGATGGCGTTACGGACGATATGCACCAACGGATCCGTGATCTGCTCGATGACCGTCTTGTCCATTTCTGTCTCTTCACCGATCAGGTTCAGTTTCGCCTTCTTGCCCGCCTTGTTCGAGGTGTCGTGCACCAGCCGGATCATGCGCCGGAAGGTCCCGGCCAGAGGAATCATCCGCACCGACATGGCCACGTCCTGCAGATCGCTGGTGATCCGCCGCAAATGATGGGACGCCTTCTCGAAATTCTCGAATTCCTTGCCCAACAGGTCGGGATTCCGGGTGACCATGGTCTCGGCGATGACCAGCTCACCCACCAGGTTCAGCAACGAATCGAGTTTGTTCAGGTCGACCCGGATGCTCTTGGCGGCGGGAGATTTCGTGTTTTCACCGCTGGGCTGATCGGCTGCCGTACCTTTCACGGCAGGTATTTTCGCCGCGGCGGCCGGTGGCGCGGCTGTTGGCGCGGCCGCGGGTTCGGGAACCGGCTTGGTCTCTGGCATGGCGACGGCTGATGGTGGTGCGGCGGCTGCCAAGGGCTCTACCGCCGGTGGCGTCACGGGTTCGGGAGGGCCGACCGGTGTAACGTTTTCGGTTGCGGTCGCGGCCGGTTTCGGCTCTGGCTGGGCGGCCGGTTTCTTCATGGCTGTCGGATCCAGGATCAACAGACCACTGGTTCTCTTTTCCACCACCGGGCTGGGCGGTGTGGTGAGGGATTTCAGGCGCGTGAGTAGGTCTTCGAGATTATCCACCTCGCCTTTGCCCCCAAGTGACAGGTTGCGGATTGCGGCGCGTAAGGTGTCGATGACCTCGAGGACCAGATTGGCCATGGTCTGATCACCCGGTATGGCGCCGTCCACAACCTGCTCGAGCAACGACTCGCAGGCATGGGTCAAATGCTCCAGATCGGCGAAGCCCATGAAACCGGAATTGCCCTTGAAGCTGTGGAACGAGCGCATGGCGTCGGTGAGCTGCTGTTCTTCGGCCTGGCCATTCTCCGTCAGATGGAGCATGACCTGCTCCGCCGCTTCCAGCAGTTCCTCCGCCTCTTCGGTGAAACGATCCCGCATTTCCGGCGTGATCATGATCTCGAATTTTTCGTCGCCGCCTACCGGCGGCGGTTCGGCCTCCGCTTTTATTTCGGCATTCGTCTCGTCGCTCGGTTCGGATTCCGGTTCGAGCTCTCCCCAGGTATCGACGATCTCCGTCGCGGCGTCTGCCGCCTCGGAACCGGCCGGTTCAGCGCTCGCCGGGATTGCCGCTGCCGGCTGTGGTTGACTGTTCGGCTGCTCCACGGCGGCGGCGGGTGGTTCGGAGGGGGAGACAGCAATGGCATCGGTCGCCGGCTTTCCGCCTGCCTGCTTGGCGGTGATGGAGGCCAACAGTCTGGCGCCATGTTCTTCCACCTCGACCTCTCGCCCGCAATCATCATTGGTCTTGGCCAGGATATTGAGCAGGTCCCGTAGCAGATCGATGGACTTCAGCAGCAGTTGCACATCGTTGGTTTCGAGTTCGGCCAACCCCTTGCGGAACAGATCGAGCAGGTTCTCGGTCTTGTGCGTCAAATCGACGATATTTTTCAGCTCCAGAACGCCAGCACTGCCTTTCATGGAGTGAAACAGCCGGAAAATGCTGTTGATCATCTCCATGTCCACCGCACCGGTGGTGTCCTGCAGCAGGCTGAGCTCGACGAGTCGCGGCTCGACCTCATCGATCAGTTCCAGACCTTCTTCGATGAAAGACTCGATAATTTCTAGATCGTTTGCGTCCAGCACGAATCTCTCCTTTGGGCGAAGCCCTGCTCACTAGTTCAGAGGTGCCTGATCACGGGACGTCGCGCGTCCCGGCCGTTCCCGGCACCGGTTCAATACTTCCCGAAGTCGCCACTCGAGAGGGAGATGATCTCTTCGGGATCGATCTCTCCTTCACCGATCACGTTCTGGCTCTTCGCACACTCGTCCCAGGTCCGGGTTTCAGCCACCGGCGCGGGTTCCCCGGCCCAGGTCGATCCCGCCGGCACCGGATTGGGCGCGGCTGCCCGTTTCGGCGCTTTCGTCCCGTCGCTCCCCCGCATCACCAAACCAGCCTGTCCCTTCAATTTGAACCGACCCAGGATCTCCTGCAGGGAGCCGGCCAGGTGCGACAGCTCCTGCGCCGCAGAGGCTGTCTCCTCGGCGTTGGCCGTGTTCCGCTGGGTCACGGTATCGATCTGGGAGAGCCCCTGGCTGACCTGCGAGATGCCCTGGGCCTGCTCCTTGGAGGCCGCCGCGATCTCGCTCACCAGGTCCGACACTTTGGTGGCGCCGGTGACGATCCCACCCAGAGCCTCGGCGGTCTGGTTGGCGATGGTGCTGCCGTTCTGCACCTTCTTGACCGACCCGTCGATGAGCTGGGACGTCTCGCGAGCCGCCTTGGCGCTCCGGGCCGCCAGACTGCGGACTTCCTCCGCCACCACCGCGAAGCCCTTGCCGTGACGTCCGGCCCGGGCCGCTTCCACCGCCGCGTTCAGGGCGAGCAGATTGGTCTGGAAGGCGATGTCGTCGATCACCTTGATGATCTTGGCGATCTCCTGGCTGGAGCTGTTGATCTCCGCCATGGCCGCCACCATGTTCTCCATCTGGGCGACACCCTTGTTGGCGTCCTCGTTGGCCACATTGGAGAGCTGGTCGGCCTGGCTGGCGTTGTCGGCGTTGGTGGTTGTCTGCGCACTTATCTCCGTCATGGTACTGGTGATCTCCTCGAGAGACGCAGCCGACTCGGTAGCCCCCTCGGACAGGATCCCACTCGATTCGGAAACCTGATTCGAGCCGCGGTTCACCTTGACGGCGATCTGATTCACTTGGCCGAGCAGTTCGTTCAGCTCCTCACTCATGATCTGCAACGCCCGACCCAACATGTCATCGTCGGAGGCCAGAACCACCTCTTCGGTGAGATTCCCGTCGGCGATACTTTCGGCCAGTTTGGCCTTGGCCTGGAGACTGTCAGCCATGGTATCGAGCGCCAGCGACAACTCACCGGCCTCATCCTTGGCATGGTTATGCAACCGTTTGGAGAGATCGCCCTGGGCGATGACCTGCGCAAAACCCACCGCCGAGCGGATCGGTTTGACGATGTAGCCGCCGACGATCATGATCGTGCCGATCATCAGCAAGATGGTGGCGCCGGCGATGACCGCGTTCAGCAGTAATAACTGGCGGGCCTCGGCCATCAAGTTGTTCTCAGGTACGAACGCCACCAGGCTGAACGGCGAAGCCGAGTAATCCATTTCACCCGCAGCTTGCAGACCTTCCGGGTGGGCTATCCGAGCAACATTGACGAAACCGCTCGTTTCCCCGGCGCTGAACTGAGCAGTGAGTCCACAATTCTCGTTGTCGACCAACCAGGCCGACATATCCGCGGACAGTTCCCACTTGCTGCCGATCTGACCGGTGTCGGGATGGCCTATGATCTCGCTGGTCCATGTGTTCAGCAAAGTGACCATGGCGTCAGGAAATCCCTGCGCCTGCATACCCACCGAGATCTCGGCCACTTTCTGCTGGATCAGGTTCCAGTCCAGATAAGCCAGCAGCAGTCCGTTGATTTCATCCGAGGAATCATGGCACGGATAACTGAACTGATAAGTACCCACCAGGTCGCGGTCGCCGACCCCGGCCGGCAAGGCACGCACGAACGATACCGCAGGGGAAGTTTGGTCCAGCAACTTGGCAGCGCCGTCGGCACTCTTGCCTTGCAGCCCCTGTGGGTGGGACTGGACAATCTTGCCCCGACCATCCGTCAATACCACGCAGGAGAAACCGGGCGCCTCCGCCAGCATCTCCTTGAAGAGAGAGTGGAGTTCATCGGTCGTATCGAATTCCAACGAAAGACCGTAGATATCCTCTGCGATCCAATTGTTGAAGATCGTACTCTGCGTAGCAAGATGTGTATTGAGTTCCTCGGCCCCATTCTGGATCATCAATCCCATCAACCGCTCACCGCTCGCCACCGACGAATCACGCGAGGACGAGTACCCCAACCAGATGATCACCATGACCGGAACCACAACCGGGATGAGAATCACAAAGATCTTACTTCTGATTCCACGGTTCCGCCAAAGATTCATTGAATTACTCCTTCATGGCACGGGCTACTCCGATCCACTGAATCGGCCTTCCAGACATCGTCATTGGTCTTGATTCTTCGCTCTCCTGTTCGTCATAATCGGCCTGAACACGCTGGCATTAAGCACTATGTTGTGGCTGCCGGAAAATATTCCACTGTACCCCTGGCCTTTTATTGCGAGCCGGCTCCCGGCGGCAATTCCGCGGCGGTCGCGGGCTCTCGGACCAGAAAAATCAGAGGCGTGACCGGAAAGTTTGCGCCGGTTCACGCCTCTGGCTCGGTACTACCTTGCTGTCGTCAGCCACGTGAGCCGGTCAGCTCGCCACAACCGGTCACTACCGGTCGAACAGCCGACCGGCAACTAATCGAGCTCCGTGGGCTTACCGGCATTGGCCCGAACCGCGTTCCATTCGTCACGTGTACGCACAGCCTCCGCCCCGGGCAGGCTGCCGATGATCTCGAAATAGTCGAGAGCAAACTTGTCGGCCCGCACAGCGGACTCGGACTTGCACTTGACGGCGTAGACCGTCTGCACGGACTGGTGGTCGAAATCACGCCAGACCTGGGTATCCTTGAGTAGCTGGTACTCGTGGCCCTCCAGCGCCTCGATCACCGCGGCGGTTTCGAAACTGCCAGCACGCTCGACGGCTTCCTTCCACTGGTACAGGATCGTGTAGGCCGAAGCACCCGAAGTACTCGGGTAACGATCGTGCTGAGCGGCGAAATCCTCGACGAACCCCTTGCCACGGGCATAACCGTACTGATACGGAACCTGCCAGCACCACGGCAGCGCCCCGATGACGCCCTCCATGACCTTCGGACCGCCACCCTCGGCCATCCCGAGCGTGAGGTTGGGCACCACGATCTGCATCTTCTGCTTGAGACCCTGCGCCGTCGCCTGGCGGATAGCCACTGTCATGTCGTTGCCGAACAGGACCAGCACCAGGACATCGGGATTGATGGTCTTGGCCAGGGCGATGGCCTTTTTGAAATCCGCTTCCGTAGCGCTGGGGAACGGGGTGAGGATACCCTTGTGTGACGTCTTGTCCTCGGTACCGGTGAAGGTCCGCACCGACGCCTCGGTGGTGTGACCCCAGGTGTAGTCGGCGGTGATGAAGAAGTACTTCTTACCTGGGAAATTCTCCTTCAAATAGGTCCCGATGACCTTGGCGCCCATCCAGGCGTTGTAGCACTCGCGGAATACGTGGCGACGGCCCTCGGATCCGGTGGTCGCCGTCGAATAGGTGAGCGTCCCGAAGAACGGCACATCCTTGGCCTGACAGACCTTGCCCGCGGCGATGGCGACGCCGCTGGAGGAACCGCCGAACACCATCTTGACCCCTTCGGTATCGATGAGTTCGGTAACATTCTGGGTCGACAGGTCCGCTTTCGACTGGGAATCACGCCAGACGATCTCCACTGTTTCGCCGAGCACTCCGCCGGCGGCATTGATCTCGGTAACCGCCATCTCGGCGGCCCGGATCTGGTCCAGACCCATGGTGGCGTAGGGACCGGTCTTGGGGTAGTTGAGTCCGACCTTCACCACACCGGCCTGCGCCGCGGTGATGGCGCCCAACATCAAGGCCAGTAATATGAACGTGAACGCGCGTCTCATGATTGATCCTCCCTGAGCAAGTATTACAACAGCTGGCCAGCTGTCGGTGACGGTCGGTTCGCCTTGGCGACTTCTCCGTCCAGCTCGACCCTTACGCTCTCCGTGAAGCAAATAAGTTTTTCCACAGCTTTATGACTGGCCGAAGCGCCCTTACGGGCGCCTCGGTTGTGTACCCACCATCAGCTAGAATATGAACCAGAACGACGAGGTGAAGCGCTGGCCGGTGAGCTCGTCGCCGCCGACCTGCTCCGTGGTGAACTGCATCACTTCGAAGCCCATGCCGTAGTTCGCGGTCATATTGTGCTTGATGTTGCCGAACACGACCT
>JBDRBC010000067.1:0-3149 GCA_043823125.1 bacterium
AGTAGGAGATGCGTTCGCAGGCGGGTATATCCCGCTCGGGCGACACTGCCGGGGTTGGCTGTCCCCGGGGCCGGAGTGTCCAGGAAGCGCCATGCCGATCGGCGAATACTATGAACCGGTGATAAGGGAAGAGGGAGTGGATACTGGCACGACAACGGAAAATGACGACATCGTTTTACCGGTTTCGAATGACGTTCCCAGACTGAGCGAAGGCACCCCGGGACAATTTGAAAGTCAGCCCCCGCATGTCCATTGATGACCGAAGAGTGTGATACCTGCCTGCGAACGCATCTCCTACTAAGAGAGCCGGCAGGTATCACACTCTCCGGTCATCAGGGGACATTCAAGACACTGCTCTCGAATCCGAACTCCGGATCGACATTCGCCAGAACAATCACTCCACGATCCGGAAACAGATGACCTCCATGGCCTGAGCCTCGACACCCTCCTCGGAAAGCGTACTCCCCCGCCCGAACTGCGCCGCCATGGCGGCGATGTACTCCTTGACCACCACGGCGCGGCCGCCACCAGTGAAGAAGATGCCGTCGTGAGCGGGATCGGCGTCACACGCCACCGCCACCTGCTTGAGATAGTGGCCCGCCGGATCGAAGACGTCGAAGGTCAGCATGATGCCGTCCGGTTGATCGCGCATTCCGTGGGAGTGCAACACCCAGAGGGTGCCGTCGTCACGCACCCGGATGCCGCGCTCGATCTGCGCCACGTCGGGATCGTTCTTCTCCACTTCGACGGTGACCGGGATGCCCATGCCGGACATGGCGTTCTCCACCATGGCCTCGAAACGGTCGTATTCCTCGGACGTGCGCGGGCGTGACTGGTACTCCCGCTCGATGACCCGGTCGGGCGTGCCGTCGGGCAGGAAGACGTGGATCTCGTAGCGATCCTGATACGGCGTGGCGTACACCCGCCCGTCGGGGCCCACGTCCCAGCACCACCAGAAGTTGGGCATGTGGTGCAGCTCGGTGAAGACGAAATCGTTGAAGTTGTACTGGCTGTGGGACTCGAGATAGCGGACCTCCTCCGCACCGTCACTGCCGTAACGGGAGAGGAAATTAATCCGTTCCGAGATGCCCGGATCCTCGCCGCGGGTGGCGTGGGCGCCGGTCAAAACGATGCTCCCGCCGCCGGAATCGCCACAGATGAGGCTCTCGGAACCGCCGCTGTCCAGATCGTCCGCCCCGACTGTCAGTTCCCCCACGGGATTGTTGTCCCGATCCACCTGGATCACCTTGGCCGGATATTCCATCACGGCGCCCACGGCGCCGTCGGGCATCATGATCAGGTCCCGCGCCTGCCGGATCTCGCCCGGCCCTTCCCCCTCACGAAACAGGGTCTGCAGGTGGTCGCCAGCCGGCGAGTAGACCTGCACCTCGCTGAGCTGGGAATCGAGCAGGTAGATGTTACCAGCCTCGTCGTGACGTACCTGGGTGATGAGGCCGAAGAACATATCGCTCGCCTCGCCCCCCACCCGCCACAGCTCTTCCAGCTGCATGGTCTGGAGCCCTTGGCTCGGCGTGGCGCTGTTCACGATGTGGGTGACGCCGTCGATGATCTGCTCCTCGCCGGCGCTGGCTGTCCCCGACAGCAGCGGGAGTAACACAAGAATGGAGAGACAACAAAGCAGGCGGGAGTTCGGCTGCGTGATCATCGAAATGCTCCTTGTTTGATTGGTGAGTCGGATCACCCGGCGGGCTCTCGGGGAAATGTCGCGGCCGGAGATCGCGTTGAACGGTCAGCGATTACGTATCTGTTCCTGGCCGAAGTGGCTGAAGTCGTGGAGTCTGTCGAAAAGCTGCATCCGAGCACGGACCAGGTCCGAAGACTGCCGGTGTCGCTCGAGTCGTGTGAGTTCCGCTTCGGACCAGCGCTTCATCTCCTCGCAATAATCCAGCAACACCTGTTTGAGCACCGGTCGACCGCGCGATCCTTCGAGTTCATCCAGGCTGTCGAGACCGATTTGCAGATAGAACTTGCAGATGTAATCGAGCATCTCCCGGGCCCGCGTCACGGTCTCGTCGTCTTGCATGTCCAGCGCCATGCTCTCGATCCGGCGTTCGGCCACATCGACTCGCTGCTCGTAGTACTGATCGACGACATACCGCGCCATGGGGCTGGTGATTCTATCCGCGGTGCGATCGCCCAGGTCCTTGATTTCTTGCCCCATGTCGATGACGGCAAAGAGCAGACCGGATATCTGTTGGTCGTCGTTCACACTGGAGACCCGGTCAGCCGTTGCCGACGCGGGCTGGGCCAGCAAACGCCCAGTAGGTTCCCACGGCTGCAATGCGGCTAGCGACACGACAGTGGTCACGATGAGCAGAGCCACCATGCCGCTATGCAGCAACGAAGCCCGTCGGGTGGTGGCGGGATCGAGCACCGACAACACGCGCTCCTTGAAATCGGTGCCGCGCGCCATGGACAACACGTTGAGGGCCGGGTGCGCCCGCCGCGTCGCGGCTTGTCGTGAGGCGGCCAGCAGATGTTCCGCGTAGTCGGACACTTTCACCCCGCGGTTCAAGGCATAGTCATCCGCGGCCCGCTCGCGCTCGACGGAGAGCTTCTGAGCCAGGATCCAGGCCAACGGGTTGAGCCAGTGCAACAAGCAGGCGATCTGGACCAGCAGCAGGTTCCAGGTATCGCCCCGCTTCAGATGAGCCAGCTCGTGCAGCAAAGTGGCGTGAATCCGCAACGGCGACCAGTCGAGGGCATGACGCGGCACGAGCAGCACCGGGCGCCAGAATCCGAACAGGGCCGGCACCTCGATATCATCACTGCAGAGCAGGCGGGGACGCGGATACCTCCGCCTTCCCCCCAGGAGTCCGTCGGCCGTCGTCCGCCAGCAACCGGCGGTGAGCGGCCTGGCGCGCCGAACGAGAGACACGGCGTTGCGCCAGCCCATCCCCCGCCACAGCAGCACCAGCAGCGCACCGGGTCCCCAGCCGATGAGCGCCCAGATGGTCCACGACACCCGGGGGTTGCGGTTGACTGATCGGAAGCCTGATCGGATGCTTGAGCGGTCGCCAGGCAACACACCCGCGAGCGTAGTATCATCCGGGAAGATCCGGGCCGGTTCCGCGGTCTCCAGGAGTGCCGTGCTCTCCCGGTACGGAATCGCCTCACCCGGGATCTCC
>JBDRBC010000068.1:0-9098 GCA_043823125.1 bacterium
ACAACTACAACGAACTGCTGGACTGGTTCGGCATCGTGCCCAACAACCTGGTGGTCACCAACGTCACCATCCAGGCCCGTCTCAACTTCGATCTCGAACCCGGCTACGATTACCTGTATCTCGAGGTGGAACGTTCCAGCGGGATGGATATCGTGCAGGACTATACGGGCAACAACAAGGTCGCCGACGAATTCGTGCCCGTGGATGTGAACGAAACGTTTCTGGTGGCGCCGGAGGACTACGTCGGGTCCGGCCACGACCAGGTCCACCTCCGCTGGCATGTCGTATCCGATGGTCTGTGGTCCGACGCCGATTGCGATTTCCTGTCCGACGGTGCTGCCCAGGTCGACAACATCACCGTGATGTTCAACAGCATTCCCTGGACCATCGACGACTTCGAACCGGGTTCGTGGGTCAACTGGCAGGTGTCCTTTCCCACCGGTGTGGGTGACTTCGCCTGGACCTGGCCGTATCTCGAGGACATCGACGACTGCAACGTCAACTTCACGCCCCAGTGGGCCTTCATCGACAACGGTTTGGTCCTGCCCGGCACCGGTGGTTACCCGTGCATTTCCTGGTGCTACGGTCCCAACGGTTTCGTCGTGAACCCCGAGGGTGGACTGGCCGGCCCGGATTACCACCTCACCAACGAGGTCTGGTCGCCGTCCATCGTCTGGCCGGCTTCCGGCTACGACGGCGCGTTCTTCGCCTTCGATGTCTATCGCCACGAACCGCTGGCCTCGGCGTCCTCGCCCGGCCTCTTCTACGTCTGGCACGTTCGGTCCACTGCCGATCCGGCGGGCAACACGGGCTGGTCGAGCTGGGTGGATCGGAATTTCGTCTACTACGGCGGACCCGATTACATCCGTTCCGTCAACTTCGTCACCGACCTGCTGGTGCCAGGGCGCACCCATGTGCAGCTCGCGCTCGGCGTGTACGAGCTGGGCTGGTGGTGGGGCTATACAGGTGTCGACGCTTCACCAGGTCCGTATTTCGATAATGTCGCCTTCGGCGTTTACGAGTTCCCGGGGCCGGGTATCTCCACCCGAGAGATCGATCTCGCCCAGGACAACTTCCCCGAGATCGGTTCCATCGATCCCAACGATCCGGCCGCCAACCACGTGCGGTTCGACATGGCGCAGAACATCGCCACCGCCGGTGAGATGATCAATCTGCCCGGCGATTCCATCTGCTTCGACATCACGGCGGTACGCTCCGGTTCGATGCTCAACGGTCTGCCGGAGCTGTGTTACAAGCTCAGTCCGAATCCGGTCTTCGATATCGCGCGGACGTCTGGCCTGCCCAATGCCGGGTGCGTGCCGGGAGATAGCGCCTACTCGCCCAGCGGCAACCCCCAGCGGGACCGCTGGTGCTTCGACCTGCCGGACACGGGATTCTTCTTCCCGGGTGATGTGATCCATTACTACATCCGCGCCCAGGACAACGCCGGTGGCGATATCGCCACCACCCGGATGCCCGGCGACACCACCGGGTTCAGTCTGTTCCCGGGTGATGCCGAATTCCGGTCGCTGGAATTCAATTCGGCGTTCACCGTGCGAGCCCTGCCCTCCATCACCGATTTGAGCACCATCACCCATCCGCCCGTCCTGTTCTGGAACGACTTCGGGCGCCGGGGTGGGGAAGGTGAGTGGTTCTCGTCCTTCAACCAGATCGGTTTCCGTGAGGGCATCGAGTACGATGTGTACCATACCAACGGTCCCTCCTCGGGTGTGGGTAACGGTCTGGGTGGACGCGCCAGTTCGACCCAGCTCCTCGGCTACGAGACCATCCTCTACACCTGTGGCGACCTGAGCGCCTTCACCATCAGTAACGGGGACTTTATCAATGATCCCGGTAACGATGTGGGCGTGCTCGACGGTTGGTTGGGGACGGGTGGCAGGAACCTGCTGCTCACCGGTGACGATCTGTGCTACGACCTCAATCAATCGGGAGCCGCCACCATTGCGTTCCTGGATCACTGGATCTCGGTGAATCTCGTCTCCCGTAACCTGCGGGGAGTCATCGACAATCAGGGAGTGCCATCGGTCCAGCCCATCGCTGCCAATCCGGTCTTCTTCCAGGTGGCGAAGTGGCTGGCCCACGGCGGCTGTCCCATCCTCAATACCTTCGATGCGGTGGAGCCTATCGGTGTCGCGGTTTCACTCGCCGAATATCTGGAGCCGGCTCCGAGTGAGGGTACCTACCCCTATTCGGCTGGTATCCTGAACCAGGTCGATGGGAACGACATCATCTATCTGCCTTACGATTTCATGTACGTCTCCACCGTCAACGGTGCGGCGGATACCACGAAGTCGATGAAATCGGTGGGCATCACCGACCGGGCCCTGATCCTCAAAGACATCATGCTCTTCTTCGGACATACCGGTGGCGGTGCGGTGGTGGATGTACCTGATTACGGCAAGTTCTCGGTGACGAATTTCCCGAACCCGTTCAATCCGTCGACCACTATCCAGTACAACATGCCGCGGCGCGGTGACCTGAGCATCAAGGTCTTCAACGTGCGTGGCGAGTTGGTGCGGACCCTGCTCGACGGCATCGTCGAACCCGGCCCGGGCAGCGTGGTCTGGGATGGCACGGATCATAGCGGGAAACTGGCTGCGTCCGGCGTCTACTTCTACGAGACACGGGCGCTGGGTGAGGTGACCATCGAGAAAATGGCCCTCGTGAAGTAATAGTGAAGCTACTGTCAAGTAGCTGTAGCCCTGGTTTCTGGCAGAGACAGTGACGAGCCGTTTATATATTGAGAACATCGACGACGGGCTAGCGCTGGTAAGTGCTAGCCCGTCAAGTTGTTGGTCCGGATAGAATTGCTCTGGAGCCACCGGGCGGGATAGCGCGGGAGTCGGCCCCATGTTCAATAATTCGCACTATATGTGTCCTGAATGTACTGTCCAACCCAACGGACCCAGCGGTGATGGTTGCCAGGATTGGCCAGATTCCGTCCATTTGGGGCACTTGACACCAGGTACGGTTGTCGAGTACTTTTTTATTGTCAAATGACTAACAACCTGGCAGAGTCTTGATCTACGATGGTTTGATCAACGGGTTTAATCGTTGCTTCGCCATGGAGGCGAGTGAGTTGCGAAGAAATAGACGACGGTGTGATGTTCCCGACGCGACCATTCTGCGTCTACCCCTCTACCTCGACAAGTTGAAGCGGCTCCAGCAGGAAGACGTGGCCGAGGTCTCTTCCCGGCAGCTGGCCGAATCGCTGGATATCAAGGCCAGCCAGCTCCGGCACGATTTCCATTACTTCGGCGGGTTCAGCAGTCCGGGCCGACCGTACCAGGTCAACAAGCTGGTGCAGGCTCTGGAGCAGATCATCGGCATCGCCACGCCGGTGTCCACGGTGATCGTTGGTGCCGGCCACCTCGGTCAAGCGCTGGCCAATTACCAGAGCTTCGATCTGGAAGGGTTCCCGCTCCGCGGTATCTTCGACGTCAACCCCAAGCTGGTCGGCCTGGAGATTCGCGGGATTCCCATCATGGACATGGACGACCTGAGCAAGGTCTGTCTGGCCGAAAAGGTCAAGGTGGGCATCGTCACCGTACCGGCGCCGGTGGCCCAGCAGGTGGCGGATGAACTGGTCGAGTCGGGTGTGGTGGGGATCTGGAACTTCGCGCCCACAGACCTGAAGGTGCCGCCCTATGTGGTGGTCCGCAACGAACGGTTGGCTGTGGGGATCATGTCCCTGAGTTTCAAGGTGAAGTGCATCCTGGAACAGCAGTCCGACCGGGTCGATAACGACTGACCTCGGTACGCGTCGAACCGGCAACCAGTCCCGCCTACCACCGGATCAGATTCGCTCCCCAGGTAAACCCGGAGCCGAGGGCCACCGTGATGAGTAATTCGCCGCGCTGGAGTTTGCCCTCGCGGATCGCCTCGGCCAGGGCGATGGGCATGCAGGCGGCGGTGGTGTTGCCGTACCGGGCGATGTTGGAGTAGATCACTTCCGGCGGGAGTTTCATCCGTCGGGTCACCATGTCGATGATGCGCTGGTTTGCCTGATGGGGAGTGACCAGGGCGATGTCGTCCTTGGTCACTTGTCCCGCGCTGAGGACCTCCTCGATGACCTCGCAGAAACGCCGGGTAGTGTGCTTGAACACCGTCTGCCCGTTCATGTGGGGAAAGTGACTCCCGGCGGCAATCTGCTCGTCGGTCCAGCGTTCCACCACCAGGGCCGACGGCAGCTCCGCCCACAGTTCCTTGACGTGTTCCCCCTGGCTGTGCAGCGATGAACCGATCACCCCCCGGTCCTTGTCGGTGGCCTGCAAAATCACGGCGCCGGCGCCGTCACCGAACAGCACCGCCAGGTCCCGACCCCGCGTGCTGATGTCCATGGCGCCAATGGACTCCAGCCCGAGCTGCTGCTGGAGCAAGACGCCATTGCCGGGAAAGAAAAAGTCGGGGTTGAGGGTGGCGTAAAGGATCAGGTCGATGTCTGCAAATCTGATGCCGGCATCGGCTATGGCCTCGCGGGAAGCCTCGGCCGCCAGGGTAGCGCCGCTGGTGCCTGGCTCGCCTCAGTATCGTTCCCGGATCCCGCTCCGTTCCTGGATTCAGGTTTCCGAGGTATCCATGAGTTTGGTCAGATCCTCGTTGGTCACCATCCGCTCGGGCGCGTAGAAACCGGTGCCGATGATGGCGGCATTTGGTCTGTGGCGACTGTTACCCACGAGATCTCCTAGGCCTGCGGTCAGCGGTGCAGCGGGATTCCTTCCTCTCCCATTGCCTGTCGATTGTGGCGCGCGAAAGATTCCGCGTCGTCCCGACTCGGGAAGTAGCCTATGCAGACCCGGTACAGGAGCTGTCCGTCGGTACGACTGGTGGTCCGGATGAAGGTCGGGAAGCCCGCGGTCTCCAGCCGGGTCTGGAGATTCTCGGCGTTCTGGACGTTCCCGAACGCACCCACCTGCACGATCCACGGTCCAGCGGCCGCTGGCGCGGGAGAGGATGCCGCGGCCGCCGGTGTCGTCGCCGGCGGGGGGGTGGTGTCCGTGGTCTGTTCCGACGCGGCAGGGGTCTCTGGTTGACGGGCGGGAGTTGTCGTGTCTCCCGTTTCCGTGGCGGGTCCGGTGGCTGCCGGTGGGTCGCTGTCTGGCGTGGTCGTTTCGGCGGGGGAATCGGATCTGGATTCGGAACCACTCTTGGTCGTCACGGCAGTGGGCCTTTCACCGCGCTGCTGTTCGGGGACCAATGTCTCGACCTGGTTCTCGATGTCCACTTCGGTGGCGCCGCCTCCCGGCATGAGGCTGTTGCTCTGCTGGCCGTTGCTCGCGGTCACGACGGAGTAGTTCTCGCCGATGCCTCCGGAGCGGTTCCCGGTACGGTCCCAAAAGAGAAATATGGCCAGGAAGAGGATCACCGCGCCGGCGATGATGAAAGTCCTCGAGATGCGGGTCGGTTTGCTGCGGCCGCTGCGGCGGCGGGTGGCCTGTTTTTTTGTTTCGGCGTTCACGACAGCTCCTCCTTGTCTGCGATTTCCAGAAAACGCGACCTCCGTGCCGCGGGCCTTGGTGGATAGAGGCGGCTGAACAACCAGGTGGCGCCCAGGGACACGAAGAATCCCGGGATCATCTCATAAACCGTGGCCACCAGGGCGGGGATCTCGTGCCAGACCACCACCACCACGGTGCCGCTGATGAAACCGGCGAGCACGCCAGCCCGGCTGGTCCCGCGCCACCACAGGGAGAGGACCAGCGGGGGACCGAACGCGGCACCGAGTCCCGCCCACGCATACAATACCAGGGAATAGACGAAGTCGTCCACCTGCCAGGCCAGGATCAGGGCGACGATACCGATGGCCAGGGTGGCCCACCGACCGATGGTCAGCAACCGGCGCTGATCGGCATCCGGTCGCAAGATCCGGCGATAGATGTCCTCGCTGATGGCGCTGGCCGAGGCGAGTAACTGACTGTCCGCCGTGGACATCATGGCCGCGATGGCGCCGCAGATCATGATCACCGCGAGCCACTCGGGCATGAAGTCCCTGGCGGCGGTGGGCATCAGATGTTCCTTGTCCGCGAGAATCCCGCCGGCCCCGTCCAGGCCGTAGTAGGCGAGTCCGGCCAGACCCACCAGCACCGCCCCGGCAAAGGCGATCACCGCCCAGCTGATGGCGATGATCCGCCCCTTCCCGATCTCGGCCCCGGAACTGATGGCCATGAATCGCAACACCAGGTGGGGCTGCCCCATGTACCCCAGACCGATGGCGAGGCTGCCGAGGAAACCCGCTTCGGCCAGCCACGGTTTTCCCGCCGGTATCCAGTCGGCGCGACCGCCGCCCGCCGCCGCCAGCCGCTCTTGCAGGACGGCCCAGCCACCCAGCTCGTGCAGCATGGCCAGCGGGAGCAGCGCCAGGGTCAGCAACATGATCACTCCCTGGATCAGGTCGGTCCAGGCCACGGCGAACAGCCCGCCAGCCGCCGTGTAGAACAGGACGAGCACGGCGCCGATGAGCATGCCCTGGAACTCCGTCACCCCGAGGTAGACGTTCAGCACCTTGCCGGCGGCCAGGAACTGCGCCGCGACGTAGAAGGTGAAGAAGAACAGGATGATGGCGGTGGCCGTCAGACGCAGCGCGTGGGAACGGCCCTCGTGCCGGGCTTCGAAATAATCGGCCAGGGTCAGGGCGTTGATTCGCCCGGTTTCCTCGCGCAACCGGCGCGCCACCACGAACCAGGAGAAGGCGATGCCGCTGACACAGCCGACTCCCACCCAGAAGGCCGACAGGCCAATGACGAAGGCGAGGCCGGGCAGCCCGATGAGCAGCCAGGCCGACTCGCCGCTGGCCCGCTCGGAAAAGGCCGCCACCCACGGCCCGAGCTTCCGATCGGCCAGCAGGTACGCGTCGAGGGTCCGGTTCCGCCGGACCGCCATGAAGCCGACGCCGAGGATCAACAGACTGTAGACGATGAGACCGATCAGCAAGGGACTCAAGCGCAGCTCCTTCTGGCCGTGGTGAAACGTGTAAAATCCGCAGCGGAGGCGCTGATCACGGTCGGGTTCGTGGCGACGAACGACCGCCCCGGGAAGTATAGGAACTGTTCGGGACCGGTGACAACGACAAAGACGATTCGGTTGTCGAGACGAGCGAAGGCCTGGCGCCGGCGGCCGGTCTTGCGGGAACGGCGGCGACGCGGTACCATCACGCCGTTCCGTTGGTCGTATCACTGCTCAGCAGGGGGCATTATGGGAGGCAAGAAATACAAGGGACGCCGGGTGGCGGCGTTCATCTTCGATCTCGACGGGACACTCATCGACTCGGGTCTCGACATCGCCATCGCCGGCAATTTCGCTCGTGGCCATTTCGGTCTGCCGGCCTTGCCGGTGGAGACCCTGGTGAGTTACGTCGGGGACGGGCTGGCGCTGTTCCTGGCCCGGGCCCTGGGTCACGAGGGCCACGAAATGGATTCCGGGATGCTGGCCCGGGCCACCACCGTCTTCCGGGATCATTACGGACGTCACTGTCTCGACAACACCGTGGCTTATCCGGGGGTGTTGCCGACGTTGGCCCGGTATTGCCAGTATCCGCTGATGGTGGCCACCAACAAACCGCGTCACTTCACCGAGAAGATCCTCGACGGCTTGCACCTGACGGATGCCTTCCGCAAGGTGGTCACGGCCGACGACGTGACCCACAAGAAACCGGATCCCGAAGCCCTGGTCGCCTGTCTGGCGGGCCTCGAGATCGAACCCGCAGCGGTGGCGGTGGTGGGGGATCATCCCAACGACATCGAGAGCGCCCACGCTCTGGGCGCCACCGCCGTGGCGGTGACCTACGGCATGACCCCGCCGGGTTTGCTGCAGGCGGCCGGTCCCGATCTGGTCATCGATAATTTCGCGGACCTGGCGGATCTCTTTCCCTCGCGGGGGTAAGGTCCAGCCGCGTCCCAGTCAGATTATGTTCCGCCTGTACTCGATGAGGTTCGAACATGCCCGCTCGCCTGCCCGCGTTGACCCCCTGGCCCCTGTCGCTGCTCCTGAGCCGGATCGAGACGGAGTGGGAGCAACGGCGACGGATCTTCGATCTTCCCGTCAATCGATTCTTCAAGGCCGACCCGGACTGTGATCTCTCCCTCACCGTGGCCGGCGCAACGGTGGCGACCCCGGTGGGGCCGGCCGCCGGTCCGCACACGCAGCTCGCCCAGAACATCGTGCTGGGGTGGCTGGCGGGGGCCCGTTGCTTCGAGTTGAAGACGGTGCAGATCCTCGACGACCTCGAGATCGCCCGGCCGTGCATCGACATGGAAGCCGTGGGCTACAACGTGGAGTGGAGCCAGGAACTCTCCCGCGACGAATCGTTGCTGGAGTACGTCAAGGCGGGACTGCTGCTGCATCTGCTCCGGCGCTGGGAACCGCTGCGCCAAGAGCTGGGGGAAACCGGCCCGTCTCTGTTCGAACTCTCGGTGGGGTACGACCTGGCGGGGATCCAGTCGGAGCCCATGACCCGGTTCATCGCGCAGCTCCGGGATGTGAACGCCACCGTGGAACGGCTGCGGTCCGAACTCCGGTCACCGTTCGCCGAGTTGCTCGGGGACGATTTCCCGCGCCGTCTCGTCTCCAGTGCGACCATTTCCTCGTTCCACGGGTGCCCTCCCGACGAGATCGAGGCCATCGCCCGCCATCTCATGGCGGTGCACGGACTCGACGTGATCGTCAAGCTCAACCCGACCTTGCTCGGCCTGGAAACCACCACTCGGATTCTGCGGTCCGAGCTGGGGTACGCAGAGATCCGGCTGGTGCCGGAGGCGTTCCACAACGATCTCCATTTCGAGGCCGCGTGCGGGCTTATCGAATCGCTGCACGATTTCGCCCGGCGGCACGGGCGGACCTTCGGTATCAAGCTGACCAACACGCTGGTGGTGGCCAACCACCGTCACCGCCTGCCCGGTGAGCGGATGTACCTCTCGGGCAAGCCACTCCACGTGCTCGCCATGCAGCTACTCGATCGACTGACCGCCAGGTTGTCGCCGCTGCTGGCCACCGGGCGGCAGGACGGACCGGTGCCGGTGGCGTTTTCGGCGGGCATCGACAAGGGCAACTTGCCGGCTGCCGTGGGGCTCGGCCTGGCGCCG
>JBDRBC010000069.1:0-35413 GCA_043823125.1 bacterium
AGAGGTCAAGCTAGACTACATGGCCACCGAGGAGGTACCGATCCTGGGCACGGTTCGCCGGGCCGATCGGGAGACATCGGTCATCCACGATATCTACTGGGGCCCACTGTGCGAAGACGGTCTGGTTGGCCAGGGGCTGCAGTTTGCCATCTATTTCGGCATCTTTCTATCGTTCCGCCGCAAGTACCGATTGCGGAAATACGGCGACACCTTCGCCACCGATATCTTGCCGGTTTTTGGGGGGCTCTTCGCAGCGTATCTAGGCGGTGGGATTGCCATCGACTACCGGTACTTCTCTTTCGTACAGGCCCTTTTCTATACCTGTGCCGGCATCATGGACGGGTATGACCCCCAGTCTGATCCGGTCACCGTGCGTGCCATGGCGGAGGAAAAACGCCTGGAGCAGGAGGCTGCAGAAGGAGCTGTAGTCGTTTTATGAACAGGCGTGTATTTCTCCTCGGAATCGATGGCGGATCCTGGAATCTGCTCGACAAGTTGATGGCTGCGGACTTGATGCCGAGCCTGCAGCGGGTCTGTGATAAAGGGTGCAAGGCCGTTCTGGAATCCACCGTGCCACCAGTGACCCCTGTGGCCTGGTCGAGTCTGATGACTGGCGCCAATCCGGGTAAACACGGTGTTTTCGGCTTCACTCGACCCCGGGAGGATAATTCGTATCTCCCTCTTCCATGCAACCGTCTGCACATCTGCATCCCGACATTATTCGATTATTTCAAAGATGGGGATGGAGTCGTTTCCCTGAATCTGCCCATGTCCTATCCGGCTACCCCCACGCACGGGATCATGGTGACCGGGATGATGACCCCCCTGACCGGTACCACTCGAAGCTCTTTCCCGGAAGGAACCATCGAGCGATTCCGCCAGGCCGGAATCGACTACATCATCGATCCCAAGTTCAGCAAAGCCGAGGACCTCTCCGTCGATGACATGTTCCGGCAATGGCAGGAAGCCGGACACGAGTTCGTCGAGTACCTGGGGCATGTCACCCGCCAGCGGATGTTGGCGGTGCATCATCTGCTGGAGAGCGAGCAGTGGGAGTTGTTCATCGCCGTGATCACCGGCACCGATCGGCTGCAACATCTGCACTGGAATAAGTTGCTGCCGACCGATGGTAGGGAGGGCGATCCCCATCTGCTCGCTTACTACACCCTGGTGGATACGGAAATCGGCCGCTTGCTCGACACTCTCAACTCCGAGGACACGCTGCTCATTGTCTCGGATCACGGATTCGTACGACTGGCAGGGGAGATGTCCGCCAGTACCTGGTTCTTGCAGAACGGTTTCATGCAACAACGTGAGGCCAAGAAGAACTTCCTGGTGGCCATCAAGGATATACTCAAGCGTATCGGTATCACCCGCAGTAAAATCGCCAGGGTTATCGGCGGGGATCGCGCCAGCCGCATCCAGCTCCGAGCGGCCTCCATGGACTGGGGCCGGGCTCGGGCGCTCCACATGTCACCAGCTGGATTCCGCCTCAACATCAAGGGACGGGAAACCCTTGGATGTGTTCCCCTGGCGGAATACGAGAGCCTCCGCGAGGAGATCATCGGTAAGCTGTCCGAGCTGCGCGACGACGACGGCGACGAGGTCATCGCCCGGATCTTCCGCCGTGAGGAGATCTATCACGGTGATCAGATCGAGGCTGCGCCCGATATCCTGTTCCTGTTCCGGGAGGAAAAACTCTACACAGCTTACGGTGGTGGTTTCATGTCGACGGTTTTCAACAAGAACCACCACAAGCAGGCCGATCACGGCATGGATGGTATTTTCGTTGCTCACGGGGGGGGGATTGGCAATGTCACCGATCTACCCCGTTTCCACATCTCGGATGTGCTGCCCACCATCTTGTATCTCACCGGCCGTAAAATCCCGGCCATTTGCGACGGTCGGGTGCTGGAAGAGGTGCTAGACGAGGCGCCGGACCACATCGATATCGATCCGGATTGGCAGCGCTATATGCCTGAGCATGGTCAGCTCGAGTACGGGCAATCCGATGTCGAGGAGATCAACGAAAGATTGAAGGCCCTCGGATATCTCGACGACTGATCCGAGTTTGCAGTGTGATCTCGTTGTTGACGAACGCCATCAATCCCGTGCCCTCTCGTTTTCACTTTGCGCTTGGTATGTTCTTTGCTTTTCTTCTTTATCGAATTCTTGAGTTCTCGAGTTCTTGAGTTCTCGAGTTTCCGAGTTGCCGGCACACACCTCCAGAGGTCGCATTGACCTAGGTTGTCCCGGAACTCGTTCTCGGATAGACTGTACACTGTCAGTTCGTACCTGGCGCGGAAACATGTTCTGGCTCAACTGATGAACCGGGACCCATGCTGTCGCCTTAACGTTATACTGCCCTTTGTTGGGGGGGATGTATGTATCTGGACCATTATGGACTGGTTACTGATCCCTTTTCGTTGACCCCACGTTTAGATTTTCTCTACTCGTCCGGCGCCTACGAGGAGAGCTTTGCCCACCTGGCCTATGCCCTGGAAAACGGCGAGGCGTTAACCCTCATCACCGGCCCCATCGGCATCGGCAAGACCCTGGTCGTCCACAGCTTCCTTTCGTACCTGGGACCAAACTACGTCCCGGCCCTGGTCAACACCACCCAGGTGGGCTACAAGGAACTGCTGAAGCTCATCCTGAGTGAACTGGGCGTGGGTGTGCCGCCAGGCGCCGATCGAGCCGACTTCCTCACCGCACTCAAGATGGAAGCCAAGTCGAGACGGGAGAAAGGGCAGACGCTACTGATCGTCATCGATGAGGCACAGGATCTGTCCATCGCCACTCTGGAGGGAGTGCGGCTGTTGACCAACCTCGACCAGGTGGCCGGTCAAGCCGTGCAGGTGGTCCTCGTGGGACAGCCGGATCTCGAGCGGAAGCTCATGGTGCCGGAGTTGACGCAGCTCCGCCAGCGGATCCGGGTGCACTACCGGCTTGAACCGTTGACACCCAATGAGCTGGGCGAGTACATCGAGCACCGGATGACGGTTGCCGGTTGTGAACGCACCATCTTCAAGCAGGACGCGCTGGACCGAATCTTCGAGTACAGCCACGGCATTCCGCGGCTGGTCAACACTCTCGCCGGTGAGGCGTTGCTCTCAGCCTATGTGGACGGGTTGCGGGAAGTGCGGGCCAAGCATGTGGAGAAGAACGCCTTGCTGGCCGATGCCGAGGCCGCCTCGGCGCTGTTGCCCGGCAGCACGGAATCTTCCGCCGAACGGTTGGTGGAAGAGGTGCTGACCGCGGCCAGGGGCCATATTCTGTCTCCACACCGTCAACAGGAGACGTCGTCCGCACAATTGGTGGCGCCCACCCGAACCTCCACCGCGGTTCCGCGAAAGAGGCGTCGCACCAGCACGGTACGGCTAGGATCCGTGAACTGGCGCCGTGTGCACTGGCGGACCGTGATCCTGGCCTTCGTGGCGATGTTCGTGATCATCTTGGCGGTGGGCTACTTCCGCGGCTGGTTGCCCCTGGGAGCGGTCCTCGACAACTTGTCTCCCTCCGGCGCCTTCCGGGCCGAATCTGTCCAGGAGGCCGACCAGACCCGCAGCCGCGGAGCAGGGAGCGATGCCGGCTCGCCCACCGGAGACGACACCCGATCTTCGCGTAACCTGGCTGGTCTGAACGGGGCCGAGGTCGACCGCGATCATCCCGCCGGCACCCAGCCGGTTTCCCAACCGCAGGTCGGCACCAGCAATCTGGCAGACCCCCCGGCCCGGGAGACAGCTTCCCCGGCCGTGCCCGACGCCACTCTTGGTGATGAGGAAGGCTTCGCCGTTCACGTCAGCTCGTTTCGGGAGATCGAAAGCGTCGAGGAAGTGATCGCGGAGATTCACACCCTGGGCGTGTACGCCTTCCACCGTGAGATCACCATCCGGGGAAGGATCTGGCATCGGGTTTTCATCGGTCCCTTTCGAGATACTGATGACGCCCGGGACGCCATAGCGTATCTTCGGGCGAACGAGTGGAACAGCTATTTCAGGATCATGAGAATGCGGGATGTGCACTGATTCGCCTGACGATCGGTCCCCGAAACGTGTTGCCCAGCTCATCCAGACCCTCGGGATGGGCGGGGCGGAGCGTTTAGCCGTCCAGCTCGCCAACGCGCACGCCGCTGCAGGCGATCACTCCTTCCTCTATGTACTGTGCGGTCCCGATCTGCTCTCGTCGCAGATAGACTCCCGGGTCCACGTGCGATATCTGAGGTGGGAGTGGCCCAAGACCAACCTGTTCCGGATGGTCCCGGCCCTGCTGGCCGGCCATCGCGCCCTGCTGACCCAGCTGCGACAGGACGCGGTGCGGATTGTCCAGACCCATTTGCCAGCGGCCAATTACCTGGGGCTGGCGCTGGCCTGGCGACGGCGGGCGATGGTGGTGGCCACGGTACACAACACTCAGGAATTCCGGTATGGAGACGCGGTCCAGCCGATGCGGGCGGAGTTGCGCCGCCGGGCCTACCGGCAGATCGTCCGCCGTTGTCCGGTGGTGGTGGCGGTAGCCACGGCGGTCAAAGAGTCCCTCATCGCCGATCTGGAACTCACCGCGACGGACGCGGAGCGCATCCAAGTCATCCCCAACGGCGTGGAGATTCCCGCGCCGCTCCCGCTGGCGGAGATCCTAGCGGTTCGGCAGCGGTACGGGATCGAGGCGAATGAACAGCTCGTGCTGGCGGCGGGGCGGATGACCGAACAGAAGAACTTCGCCGCCCTGGTGGCAGCGTTGACCCCGCTGCTGCGGTCGAGAGGGCAGTGTCGACTGTTACTGGCCGGCGATGGGCCGCTCCGCGCTGAGCTGACGGAACAAGTCCGCGCGAGCGGTCTGTGCCACCAAGTGTTGCTGCCAGGAAACGTCACCGATCTGTCTGCCCTGTTGCAGGCGGCCGATCTGTTCGTCCTGCCCTCTCGCTGGGAGGGTTTGCCGCTGGTGCTCCTGGAGGCCATGGCCGCCGGCTTAGCGGTGGTGGCGTCCCGGATCGAGTCGGTACAGAACGTGATCACCGACGGTGAGGACGGGATCCTGGTTCCGCCCGGCGACGAGACTAAGCTGGCCGCGGCCGTCGAACAGCTTCTGGACGATCCAGATCGCCGGGCCGGGGTCGCGGTCGCCGGCCGGGACACCGTTGCGTCGCACTACACCTTCGAGCGCGTTGCCTTGCAGACACAGGAACTGTATACCCGGCTGGTGGTTTCTTCTACCACCGCCGGTTGAGCCTCATGGGCCCGGCAGCCGCCGGGCCGGATCCGGTTAACGGCCCCCCCTCGACGGGACAACTCGTTGCATTCGCTCCCTGGTGAGTGTACAGTAGGCGCGGCGATCTCGCCGCGAATGTTTCCGATGGAGCGGACCTCATTTCAGATTGGAGCTGCCGTGGCCTTCCATCTCGCCGCCGCCTCGTTTCCCAGTGACCGGCCGTTGATCGACTGGCTGCTTCGGGGTCGAGAGGTCGAGGTCGACCTCTTCACCACCGCGCCGAGCCGTCTCCTCGAACTGCTCTTCGCCGACGAGGTGGACGCCGCCCTGTTACCGGTGATCGATTTCTTCCGAGGAGTGGGAACCGATCTGGTGCCCGGCGTCGGGATCGCCTCGTACGGGGGCGTGGGTATTGTGAAGCTGTTCACCCGAGTACCGCCCGTCGCCATTGAGCGGGTGGCGGTGGACGCAGCCGCCCAGACCTCCGTTGCGCTGCTCCGTATCGTCCTGGCCGACCTCTGCGGCGTGCGCCCCGATCTGCACGTGGTGAAGCATCTTCCCGACGACGTCTTCAAGGCCAGTGACTCCATCCTCCTCTGTGGCGAACGCTGCTTCGAGATGGAGGCGTCGCTGCGCCGGGAATCGACCACCGGTGTACACATGCTCGATCTAGGTAAACTGTGGGAGCGCATGACGAAGCTGCCGCTGGTGCATTCCGTCTGGACCCTCGGCTCCCGGTTCAGTCATGAGGCCACCGACGCGCAACGGCGGGAGCTCATCAGCATCCTCGTCAGGTCCCGGGACATTGGCGTCTCGAACCTGGACACCATCATCGCCCGGGAGGCGGCCTCGGGACGCCCCGGCCCCGGCGGTGAGGCCACCCCCGCTGCCTGGCGGCGCTACTATCGACAGGCTCTCGGATTCGTCCTGGGCGAGGAGGAAATCCTGGGCCTCAGCCGGTTCTACGAATTGTGCCTGCAACACGCCGTCTGTCCGGCCGGGCGGTGTGCCGGATTTGCCGCCGCCAGCTGATCCCGCCCCCCCGACCGAGTGGTGATGACCCCGTCTGCTCACCCGGCCCCGGCCACTGGTTAAACCGCCTCACCTCGATGGCGCCTTCGGCGAGAACACCACTGCAATTCTCGATAATACAAGAAGATACCGTGCCGATGATTAAATGGAGCCGCACGGTTCGCAGGTGACCTATCAACCGTGGGCATTGACAGGTTCTCCGGGCCGGCACATACTGTGTTTTTCGTGGCATGACCAGCCTGCCTTGCGGCCCTTGCAGCCTATCTGACCGCGAGAAAACCGGTTGCCCCCGTGCGGGGATGGAGGTTCTGCTGCATGGATTGGAACGGCGTGAAAGCCCTGGTCACTGGTGGTGCCGGCTTCGTGCCGTCACACATCGTCGACGCTCTGGTGGCGCGCGGGGCGATAGTGACGGTGATGGATAACCTGCAAGCCGGTCGCGAGGAGAACCTGAACGAGGTTTGTGATCGGATCACCTTCTTGCCACAGGACATCCGTGATCCGGCCGCTGTCCGCGAAGCCGTTGCAGGACAGGAGCTTGTGTTTCACCTGGCCGCCAACGCCTCCGTTCCGGCGTCGGTCAGCGACCCGAGGTACGATCTGGAGACCAACTCCGTGGGGACCTTCAACATCCTCGAGGCGGCCAAGGAGAGCGGGGTCAGGCGTGTGGTGTATGCCTCCAGCGCCGCCGTGTATGGCAATCCGCAGTATGTGCCCACGGACGAGCAGCACCCGTTGCAGCCGACGTCCTTCTACGGTATCTCCAAGCTCAACGGCGAACGGCTCGGGCTGATGTATCACCAGATGTTCGATCTCGGGTTCACAGCCTTCCGCATTTTCAACACCTACGGGCCGCGGCAGCCGCGCTACGTGCTGGCCGATTTGGTGCGGAAACTCATGAAAGATCCCCACCGTCTCGAGGTGCTCGGCACGGGAGAGCAGGTGCGAGATTACGCCTTCGCCACGGACACGGCGAGCGCCTTCATCGCCGCTGCCGAGATCGAGGCCATGAACGGAGACGTCTTCAACCTCGCAGGCGGCAATCCGGTGAGCATCAAGCAGCTTGTGGCCATCATCCTGAAGGTGATGGATCTAACGGACTGCGAGGTCCACTACACCGGTAAGAGCTGGCAGGGCGATATCACCCATTTGGAGGCCGACATCGGCAAGATCACGGCTCACGGTTTCTCACCGCGTGTGGGGCTCGAGGAGGGGATCCGTACGACCATCGCCAGTGGCACTATCGTGGGCGAGTCGGAATTCTAGCGGAGGCAGCATCTGTTGAAGGTTGCAATGGTTGGCCCCTATCCCCTGGATTCCGAGGTCGTACCTGGCGGCGTGGCGGCAGTCACCCAGTATCTCACAAGGGGACTGGGACGGATCGATGAGATTGATCTACACGTCATCTGCTGTGACTCCCAGGTGCCACAAGATGGGGAGGAAGAGCGTGACGGGGCGACCATCCATTTCCGCACCTGTCCCCGCCGCCTAGCGCAATCTACCAACTGGCTCTTTCAGCGGTGGCTTATCACCAAGGTTCTACGGTACCTCAAACCAGACATTGTGCATGGTCAAGGGCTCGAGCTGCCGGCCCTGGTGGCCTTGCATTCTGGTTTGCCCCACGTGGTGACTCTGCACGGCGTCATCTGGAAGGAGACCGAGCTAGACCACCCATCCTGGTATCGCCGGTTGCGGGGGCGGTTTCACGCCCGGCAGGCCCTGCGTCAGATGTTGCAGCTGGAGAACGTGTTCATCATTTCGGAGTATGCGGCCAGAATGTTACCGGCGGCGGGAAATTACCGGCAGTTTGTGGTGAACAATCCCATCGGCAACGAGATGTTTACCATTTTGAATCAACCGCGGTCACCGCATATCATCATGGTGGGCGGTCTGCGGCATCGCAAGGATCCCCTGACCGGCATCCGGGTCATGGAGCGAGTTCTCGAAACAGTGCCTGATGCGACCCTGCATATCCTCGGTCTGATGTCAGGGACCCCCCTTGATGATGAGGTTGCCAGCTACATCATGGATCGACAGCTCGGCGAACGGGTCAAGGTACTGGGGCTGGTGCCGGACAAGGTGCTGCAGGAAGAGTACGCCAGGGCCAGCTTGCTGCTGATAACGTCCATTGAGGAAACAGCCCCTATCGCCATCGGCGAGGCGTGCGCGGCAGGGGTCCCGTGCGTCGGGACGGACGCGGGTGGTATCCCGTTCATGATTCATGAGGGGGTCAACGGATTCGTGCGTCCGATCAAGGATGTTACTGGACTGGCGGAACGGGTGGTCGCCATCCTACAGGATGAAGAGTTGCGTGGACGGCTTGCCAGGGGCGCCAAGGAGATCGGTCAACGGGAATTCGCTCTCGACAGCATTGCCGCCAAGACGGTAGCGGCCTACCGGGACATCATCGCTGCTACTGCCTCTTCCTAGCCAGGATCGTTTCATACGCCGTGAGTGTTGCCCGCGCCACCACGTCAGGGGTGAAGCGTCGCAGCGCCAATTGCCGCGCATTATGTCCGAACTCGAGGGCGCGGCTGTCTCGCTCCAGCAATTCACAGAGAACGGCGGCGAATCGTTGGTGATCACTCAATGGCACGATGTGGCCGGTGCTCCCTTCCTTCACCAGATACCTGGTCCCGCCGGCATCGGTAGCAACCACAGCGGTGGCGGCGGCCATGGCCTGCGCAACTGCCATGGGGGCTGTCTCGAGCAGAGTGGACTGGGTGATGACCGCTGCCCGGGCGTACTCTTCCAGCAGGTCAGCCTCGGACAGATGGCCAAGGAAAACGACGCTGTCCTGGAGTCCTGCCTCCTGGACAAACTGCTGTAAACCGTCGGCATACGCCTGAAACTTCACCTCGCCGGCGTTTCCCGCCAGCCGGAGCTGGGCGCCCGGTATCCTTTCCCTTATCAGCCGAAATGCCCGCAACAGGGTGTGGACATCCTTAAGCGGAATCAAGCGTCCCACATACAGTAGACGATTCGGTTCATTTATCGCGTCGATCTCGAAATACCTGTGGGCCACCGGATTCTCGATGTGAAAGATCGACTCGGGGAGTTGTCCCCGGTAACTATCCTCGATGAAGGGATTGATGGCGATGATGTTACTGGCCCTGCGGATATTGTTTTGCTCTGCGCGGAGGATCAACCGCTTACGATAGATTCTGTCAACCCAGCCTTCCAGTAACTCGGCCTCGAGATGGCAGACACCGTGGAGCGTCAATACCCAGGGCAAGCCGGCCCGATGCGCGGCCTCGGCGTACATGCTGGCCACATGGGCGTGGACGATATCGGGCTGCAGACGTCGTAAGAAGTTTGTCACGGTACGGATGTCGTCCCAGACATGCGCACGCAACGGCATCTTCGATCGGGTCAGGTAATTTGTCCGGAGCTTCCCGTATGTTTCCTGGCGTGCGCCAAGATTCCAGCGGTCGATGGTAACAGCCTCGACTGCGACTCCGGGTATGGCGGCCAATCCCTGACTCAAGTACAGCATCACTGATTCACATCCGCCGTGGATCAGATCTGGACCGACGGGGAATTCCCCGATCATCGCAACGGTAAGATTCATGATGTTCTCTGCTCCTGTATCCACGACGCCTGGAGAAGCCGCGATGCGGTCCTGAGTCTCGTTTAGCTGGAAATAACACCATTGAACAGCAGTAATATTACCCGCGACTTCAATTGAGCTGCAACCAGGCGGTGCCGTAAATGGCGCGGGGAAAAAGCATGGGGGCGAGGCCGTACAGGAACTGGCGCAGCTTCAACGCCTGGTGGCTCGCCTCGTGACTGCCACAGACCGTTCGCAAATACCCTTCCAGGGTGTAGATCTGGATCTCAACCGTGAACCGATACGGCGGATCGCCGGCGGCCTGGGTCGGGGCGAGGATATCGACGTCTCCCTTGTACACCTTGTAGCCGCGACCGGAATGCTGGTCGAGCGAGTTTCGGTCATCATCGCGGGCGAAGGTGTCGGTAACATTCCGCCAGCCGAACGGATTGCCGATGCTGCCGTCGAGGAGCTGGAGCAGGTCGTTGAGCCCGTCCTCGTCGTGGACGATGAACATGGCGCCGATCAGATCCTGGATGAGGTCCGCGTTGTTGATCCCCTTGCGGATCATCTTCGACAGGATCGACCCGCTGCTCTGCTGCCGCATGGCTTCCCAGCGCTCTTTCTCCACCACCTGGTGCTGCCCGTCGACGATCTCGAAGGAGATCGGCACCACCGAGCGCTTGAACCGGCAGGTGTAATACAGGATGTCGAGGGAGATCTTCTGATCGCCGGTCCCCTTTTCCATGAAGATGGACTGAAAACGC
Source organism: bacterium (assembly GCA_043823125.1). Classification (GTDB taxonomy): domain Bacteria; phylum Krumholzibacteriota; class Krumholzibacteriia; order LZORAL124-64-63; family LZORAL124-64-63; genus JBDRBC01. The sequence continues at coordinate 10,558 of JBDRBC010000069.1, forward strand.
CAGAGCTGATCCTTTTCCGTGGGTCGCGAGGTGTAATGAATAGTCTCGCCATCGGGATCCATGTGGAAGCCGATGGTGAGCGGATTGACCTGGCGGGTGTGACGCCACGCCGCTTCCTTGAGCAGCTCCTCGAAGTACGCCTTGTGCCGTGGACCTTCCTGGATGTGTCGAGAATGGTCGATGTCCACCAGCAGCCGCGCCAGATAGAGTTTTCGCTGGGCCTCGAACCGGGTCCGCGGTGAATCACTGCGCATGACCAGGTCGAGTAGGTCCCGCAGGTCCTGGTTGCGGGACACTTCGGGGTTCGGCCGCACCTCGGCCTGTGACCGCGGTGGCAGCAACTCGATGGTGGAGGCGAGATAGATGTCCGCTTCGTGCAGGTACGCCGAGATCTGCTGCACGTCCGCGGCGCTGCCTTCCGTCGTGCCGCTCCAGTCGTGTGGCGGACGGAGCAGCCGCGCCGCTTCGTGCTGGTAAGCGCGATCATCGTCGATGATCCGCTCGTAGGCCATGCGGATGAAGCGGCGGAGTCGCGAGGGTTGGTCGGGAAAGGCGGGGTCGAGCATTGGATGGGCGGTATAGTCCACATTCCAGATGTCTAGCCTGTCATCCGGTTTCAGACACTCGGGTTTTAGCCACTGCTTGCCCATGCTTACCCGCAATCCAGGTCCCTCACTGTTGCTCTAGTGGCCGTCAAATGCGTTCCAAAGCCTGGTCGAGATCGCCCTGCAGGTCCTCGATGTCCTCGCAACCGACGGCGATCCGCACTAGATCGTCACTGATGCCGGCGGCTGCGCGTTCCTCAGCGGGGATGCCGCGATGGGTCATGGAAGCGGGGTGCTCGATGAGGGTTTCCACCCCCCCGAGACTCACGGCCAGGGTCGCCACCTCCATGCTGTTGATCAGCGTCATGCCGGCCATGAAGCCGCCGACGACACCGAAGGACAGGACCGCCCCGCCGCCGCGCATCTGCTTGTGCATCAGCGCGTGCTGGGGGTGACTCGCCAGACCGGGATAGCGGACCCAGGCCACCTTGGGATGACTCTCCAGATATTCGGCGAGTTGCTGGCAGTTGCTCATGGCGCGCTCCATGCGCAAGCCGAGGGTCTTGACCCCACGCAGGACCAGCCAGGCCTGATGGGGATCCATGGTGCCGCCCAGGTTGAGGTGCACCTGACGCAGCCGTGCGAGCTGCTCCTCTTCCTTGGCCACGATAATGCCGGCCACGACGTCGGTGTGGCCGTTGATGAACTTGGTCATGCTGTGGACGACGATATCCGCCCCCAGCAAGATCGGGTTCTGCAGATACGGCGAGGCGAACGTGTTGTCCACCGCCAGCAAGGCGCCGCCGGCATGGGCGATCTCGGCGCAGGCGGCGATGTCGGTCAACGCCAGGGTCGGATTGGCGGGTGATTCGATGTAGACCAGCTTGGTATTGGTCCGCATGGCCTGGGCAACGTTTTCCGGATTGGAGGAATCGACGAAGGTCGACTCCACGCCGAAACGGGGATACTCGGTTTCGAGGATGGTGCGGGACGGGCCGTACAGCGCCTCCGTCGCCACCACGTGTGATCCCTGGCCGAGGAAGGTCAGATAGACGCAGTTCACCGCCGCCATGCCGGAGGCCGCGCCGAGGGCGCCGCAACCGTGTTCCAGGGTGGCGATGTTCTCCTCCAGGGCCGCCGTGGTGGGATTGCCCAGCCGGGTGTACTTGTACCCCGGTTCCCCGGCGAACAGGGCAGCGCCGTGATCGGCATTCTTGAAGGCGAAGGTGGAGGACTGGTAGATCGGCGTGCTCACCGCGCCGGTGGCCGGATCCGGATGCTGACCGGCGTGGATGACCCGGGTCATCAGTTTCTTCTGGTTGATATCCTGCATTGTCTCGCCTTTCCTGTCAGCCGCGCTGCTGACCGCGGGCCGCCGCGAACATTGGTCGACGTGGCGGTGGCCGGCTTCCTGCCCGCCGCGCGCACGGGGAAGTGGCGACGGATACCGGGTGGATGGCTGGTGCCGGGGTAATGGGGGCGATAGCGCTTGTTCGGCGTCATGGCCCCCCCTATAATAGGTTCTCCACCCCGGCATGCCAACTGTCTTGAATTAGGTGACTCCTTTTCTGCTGGAGGTTCTCCATGAGTGCTCTGATATCCGGATTCGCCCGCCGTGGAATCGCCGCGGGAGTAGCCGGCTGCATCCTCTGTCTCAGCGCCACCACGGCACCCGCCGACAACCCCTGGCCGTATCTGCCCGCCGACGACATCGGCGCCGGCGATTTCCTCGCCGACCACCCGACCTACGACGGGCGTGGGGTCGTCATCGCCGTGCTCGACACCGGCGTGGACGCCTTCGCCCCAGGGTTGACCGCCACCTCGCTGGGCGGCACCAAGATCATCGAGATGCGTGATTTTTCCACCCAGGGCGAATGGGATGTCGAGGTGGCCGAGCTGGACGAGGAGTCCGCGGCGACGTCGCCGCTCTGGCGGCATCCGGACGGCCTGGCGCTACGGGGAGCCGGCGATCTGGCCGTGTCACCCGTGGGAGACGATACCACCGGCCTGCCGGTCTATATCGGGATCATTCCCGAGAGCCGCTTCCTCAACAGCATCGGTGACCTGAACGACGACGAGGATCAGGACGACAGCTTCGGCTTCCTGGTCTTTCTGGCGCCGCGGGCCGAGGTCGAAGCGGCCCTCGGTGTCGGGGTGGGCTACGAGTTGTTGACGGCAACCAATGAAACGGCAGCTGCCACCGTAACTTCCGAAAGAATGAGCGACAAGGTCTGGCTGGTGGCCGTGGACAGCGACGGCGACGGCGACCTGGCCGACGAAGTCCTGCTCCGCGACTACCGGGTGAATCACGATACATTCCGGCTGCAAAATGAAAACGCGCCGGAATCACGCACGCTCATGGCCTGGAGCTGCAACGTCACGGAGAACAAAACCCAGCACGGCGCGCCCGAGCCGCCCACGGTGGCGTTTCACTTCGACGACGGTTCCCACGGCTCGCACTGCGCCGGCATCGCGGCCGGGTACCAGGTGAGCGGACAGGCCGGTCTGAACGGGGTGGCGCCGGGGGCCTGGCTCATGTCGTTGAAGATCGGGGACAACCGGCTCTCCGGTGGCGCTTCACGCACCGAATCCATGAAGAAGAGTTACGAGTACGCCGCCGAATTCGCCGAGAAGTACGGTATCCCGGTGGTGTGCAACATGAGTTACGGCATCAACTCGGTGGAGGAGGCCGAGGACTCCATCGGCAAGTGGCTGGACGAGTTCCTGGCCGAGCACCCGACACTTTACGTGTGCACCAGCGCCGGCAACGAGGGCCCGGGGCTGTCCACCATCGGGATTCCCGCCACCTCGTACAGTGTCATCTCCTCGGGTGCGTATCTTTCCGCGGAGACCGGGCTCTCCCTCTACAACACGCCGTTCGAGCGCAACACCCTGTTCACCTTCTCCAGCCGCGGCGGCGAGACCGCCAAGCCGGACATCGTCTCGCCAGGGTCGGCACTGTCCAGTGTACCGGGCTACGTGGACGGCAGCGCGCGGTACAACGGCACCTCCATGGCCTCCCCCCAGACTGCCGGCGCGGTGGCCTGCCTGGTGAGCGGCGCCCTCCAGGAGGACAGGACCCTCCACTGGGGCATGGTCAAGCGCGCCCTCATCGCCGGCGCCGCCCGGGTGGACGGCCTCACCCTGAACGACCAGGGCGGCGGCCTGCTCAAGCTGGGGCCGAGCTGGGATCTGTTACGAATCCTGGCCGACAGTGAATCGGCCCATCAACTCCTGTGGTATCGCATCGAGACGCCGTGCGTGTTTCAGCAAGACGGTCTGTCCGAGGCCGCCTACTGGCGTACCCCCGGCGGCGCGCCGTTCGCGCCGGAGTCCGTCACCTTCACGGTCCATCCCGTGTTCCATCCCGATCTGACACCGGACGAGAAGGACACCTTCTTCCGCTCCTTCACCCTGCACAGCGAGGCCGACTGGCTCGAGGTGGTGGCCGACAAGCGGTACATCCGCGGCGACATGGGCATGGAGATCGACGTGCGCTACGACGGCGACGAGTTGCAGGCACCGGGACTCTATTCCGCCCGGGTGCTCGCCAGTCTGGACGGTGGCGATCTGAGTGGACTGGCCGGACGTGAGTTCTCGCTCTGGAACAGCGTGATCATCGGCGATCCCGTGGGCCCCGAGATCGGGTACGTCAAGGTGTACGAGGGAAAGGACCTGACCGCGGCCTGGGTCCACGATTACTTCGTCGAGGTGCCGGCGTCGGCCAGCTGCATGCGGGTCCGTCTGGAGGTCAGTCCGGAGGTGGGGGCCAGCAAGGGCGCCCGCGTTCGCACCGAGATCAACGATCCGCAAGGCGTCGTGCGCGGCGGCTTCGTCGGGTACGCCAGTGTGGACGGCGACCGATTGCGGGACATGACGGTACTGGCGCCGGAACTATACCCCGGCATCTGGGAGATCAACGTGGCCGCCAGTCGCACGGCCAAAGACGCCTCCGCGTATCGGATGACGGTCGCTTTCGATGGGTACCAGTGTGAACCGACCACCATCACCTCGTTGCCGCGCTCCGGTTCTGGCAAGGCGGCCGAGACCTCGCTCACGGTGACCCGCGCCTTCCGGGGTGTGTTCAAGGGAATCGCCGAGGCCGTCATCGACGCCTTCGGCAAGGAGCGCGAGGTGACCATCGAGGACTCGGACGAGTGGTCGTACAGCTTCACCCTCGACCGGGAAACCCCCAGAGCAACCTTCAAGCTGGAGATGGACGAGACCAACGGCAATCTGTTCACCGACTGCGCGGTGAACATCTTCGACGCCACCGGCCACGCCGTGGACGCCACCGGATTCAGCGGTCTGGAAGCCGAGGTCTCGGTACGGCTGCCCGCGGGCACGGAGTCAGCCACCTACCGTCTGGAAGTGGTGGGCGGTTTCGCCCTGCAGGAAGAGATGGCCGAGTGGGGCTTCCAGCTCGAGGAGCGGTATGGCCTCGGCTCGCCGGTCACCGGCACGGTCGAGCGCTCGGGCGGCGGTCGGCTGCAGTTGCACTGCGGCGTGCCCACCGAGCTGGATATTTCCTTCGCCGACAGCTGGCCGGATCCGCCGGAGGGGCTGGCGCCTCGCGGCACGGTCAGTTTTTACAATGGCAACCTGGACGACCGGGTGACCGGAGACGAGAGCAGGGAACTGGTCCTGGAATTGCCCATCGAACTGGAGTAGAGCCGGGTCCGGCGCGGACCAGCGGAAAACGCTTGCATCGACCAGACCCACCTGCGTCAGTACGGCGTGGGTGGGTTTCTTCTCGGGGGGCACTTCACCCGGTGGTTTCAGGGCGCGGCGGTTTCGCTGAGGATCTCCCCGAGGCGTTGCATGTGTTGCGGTCTTGTCGCCTGCAGTTCCACCTTCTGCCGGGCCCGCCGGCCCGCCTCCGGCCCGAGTGTCAGGGCTCGCCGGAGTGCCGCCAGCAGATCGGTCGGATCGCCCGGTTCGCACAGAATACCGTCTTCGCCGTCACTGATCAGTTCGGGGATGCCGCCAATGCGGGTTCCCACCACGGGGCGGCCCGCGGCCATGGACTCCAGAGCAGCCATGGGCGCATTCTCGTACCATTCCGAAGGAATCACCGTGAAGGCGGCTCGGGCGAGCACACCGCGCAGCTGGTCCGTGGTGAGTCGGCCGAGGATCTCGATCCGTCGCAGTCCCAGCCCGGTTGCCTGACGTTGCAGCTCCTCGTCCCAGGGACCGCTACCGGCCACGAGCAGGGTGGGAGCGGGAGTGTCGTCGCCGGCCTGCTGTTCCCAGAGTTGCTGTGCCTGCAGCAGGGTAGCGAGTCCCTTTTCGGCGGAGATCCGACCGAAATAACAGTAGGCGGGTTCCGGCTTTTCAGTCACGGGGCGCCACGTTTCGCTGTCGACGAAATTGGGCAGGTGGGTCAACTTGTGGCGCGGGTATCCCCACTGGGCGAATTTCTCCAAGTAAAAGTGACTGGGACAGAGGAAGCGGGTCACCAGTCGGGGATACAGCCCACGCTGGTGCTGATTGGCCGTTTCCACGGCGGCCAGGGCTGAGGCGAGCCGGGAGCCCTTTACGCATGACCCGGCAACCGCCTGCCAGAACCGTCCGCCGCGACACCGTTCGCACGGTTTTCCCTGTCGGCGCATGTGAATGGCGGGACAGAGCAGGCGCAGGTCATGCAGGGTCAACACCATGGGCACCCGGTGCCGCGCCAGCACCGGCAGGATGGAAGGGCTCAGATGGTGGTAGATGTTGTGCAGATGCGCCACCTGTGGTTTGACCTCCTGGAGCAGCCGCTCCAGGTTGCGTGCCGCTTCCCGATTCCAGATCAAGGAGAGGGAATCGCTCACCACCCGGCGGGTCATCCGGGGGCGGCTGTAATCACGAGCCTGCACGAAAAATCGACTCCAGGGAGAAGGCCGGGCGTGTTCGTCGTTCATGGCGAACGGAATCACGTTCCAGCCCGCGGCGGTGAGATCTTCCTCTTCCTGGAGCAGATACCGACCGACCCCACCCGCGGGGCCGATATCGTGGTAGAACTTGTTGATCAGGAGTACGGTCGGTCCCGCCATGCTGCCTCTTTCCGGTTCGGTTGACGACCTGCCCATCATACACCGGTGTGGGCGACCGGACGAAGCCTTATCCGCCGGACTGCTCCCCAGGCCCTGGATTCAAAAATCCGCTCAACACATTGTCTTACGCAACGATACATGAATAAACCCCTGGTAGGGCGGCGGGAAGAAACGTCGCCGGGTGTCGCGTTGTGAAGACAGCGATGAAACGGGTCGGACGATTCAACCGGGAAAACAGTGCATGCATGCATGGTGGCGTCGAACCAACTTCCTGATCAAGCACCAGCTCTATCTGCGAATCTTGCCGGTAGTGGTGGCCTCGGTCCTGGCCGTGGGGTTGTTTTCCGGTCGTCTGCTCTCGAGCCGGGCGGTGCACACCTATCTGGAGCAGCAGTCCGAGGAACAGACCACCATCCTGAACGATCTCCGGCACCATATCTCCATCAAGGTTCTGGCTCTCGAGGCGCGCAAGGACGAGCGGCTGGCGGCTTTTGACGCCACCGATATCGTGGCTGGATTGCCCCGGGAAACCAGGCTGCTGGATGAATTCGGCGCCCTGGACCAGGTCTGCGGAGCGTCACTGATCGATCTGGATCCCGCCGTTGCCGGACAGCCCCTGGATCTGCACTTCGAGCCGGGTCTGGACTCGCCCGCCAACCGGAACACGGTGCAACAGTGGGCGACGGCGGCCAAGCAGTCCCTCGCCGGATATGACTGGGTGGAGCTTTTGGCACAGTTCACCTGGTCCGGTGGACCGTGCCGCGCCGTCATCGATGATTTCCACACGGTCTGGATCTTCCCACCGCTCGTGCTGACCGGGGCGGCGCAAACAGACGCGGCGAACTTCGAAACGCTGGCGGGACCCACAACCCTGGCCGTGTTGCCGGTGATGGTGGTGGAAGAAGCGTGCTGGAACTATCCGCTGACTCTGGTGGACAGACCGACCTTCCAGCGTCCGCAGCTGATGGTTCTGCTCGACATCGCCGCTGTGGCCAGGGAAACCGGGCTGGCGGCAGGAGTCGACGCGGGTGTGAATATGCTCCTGGCCGGGAACGGCCAGCTCGTCGCCGCCAACGTGGACAGTCTCGAGCCGGGACTGAATCTCACTGCCGCCAGTGGGGAAGTGTTCCGGGGGGTGCCCGGTTCCGAGCTGGCGGCACTGTTCTCCTCCGCCAGCGACGGCATCGCTCACGCCTACCTCGGCTCCCGCGTCAATCCGTATGTCTTCACGCTGTCCACCCTGCCGGAGCTGCCGCTCTGCCTCGTGTCCGCCCTGCCGTTCGCCAAGATTCATGGCGGCATGGTTTTGTACACCGCCATCGTGGTGGTCATGGCGATCATCGGCCTCCTCGGTTCGATCCTGGCGATCATGCGCGTGGGCGAGCGGCTGTCGGATCGATTGCAGACCATGTCCATCAACATGGGTGAGGTGGCCAGCGGCGACTACACCAGGCGGATGGCGGTGGGTTCGGAGGATGAGGTGGGCCGACTGGTCAGCTACTTCAACCTCATGACCGTCGGTCTGGACGAGGCGCACGAGGAACTGCGCGAGAAGACCCGTCGCCTCCGGATCGCCCTGGAACGGATGAAGCGTCTGGACAAGGCCAAGGACGACTTCCTGGCGCTCATCTCTCACGAGGTGCGCACGCCCCTGACCTCCATCATGGGCGGCATCGATTTCCTGCAGATGGTCGTGCCGCTGGCCACTCCCGAGCAACAGAAGGTTGTGGATCAGCTCAAGCTGAACGAGATCATCGAGATCATCGAGGGAAGCGGAATCCGGCTGCGAGACTTCATGAACGACGCCATCCTCATGACCTCGCTCCAGTCGTCGGATACCAAGCTCAGGGTGACGCCGATGCTGTTCAACGACCTGTGCGAGATGGTACTGAGTGGTCTGCAGCAGGACGTGGCGGCCAAGGAGGTGACGGTCTCCGTGGCTTTGCCACGGGACGGCGCCTGGCTCGCCCTTTGCGACCGCGAGCTCATGGAGACGGCCGTGGAGAAGCTGTTGCGCAACGCCATCCAGCACAATGTGGGAAACGGGGTGGTGCGAATCGAGGAAGTGACGTCGATTCCGGGTCAGGGTGACATCGCAACCCTCATCGGCGAGAAAGGACGGCACGAGCTGGCGGAGCACCCGGCCTTCGCTCAGTATCGCGAGGCCGGGGTGCAGTGGCGCATCATCTCGATCTTCAACACGGGACCGGCCATCCCGGCGGAGAAGCGGGAAGCGCTGTTCAAGAAGTTCGAGATCGTCGGCCGCATCGAGCACCATCAGAAGAGTTCCGGCCTCAGCCTCTCCATCGTCAAGGGTGTGGTGGAGAATCATCTCGGCAGGGTCCTGGTGAACAGCCACGAGAACGAAGGGAACTATTTCTACCTGCTCCTGCCGGGATTGTCTGACGAGCTGGCGCTGAAGAAGCCGACCGGTTCAGGGGAGGAGCAGTGGCAGGGTCTCATCGGCGCTGCCAGGGACGAACAGATCCACGTCAGCGGAGATGCCGCTGCGCTCGATGTTGAACTCGAGCACGTGGGCGCCTGAGTTCTGCGCCACCTGGACCAGACCCGCCGCCGGATACACCGCGCCCGAGGTGCCGATCACCAGAAACAGATCGCACCGGTCCGCCGCCGTCGCGGAGGCGCGCATCACCCCTTCGTCGATCCCCTCCCCGAACCAGACCACCCCCGGCCGCAGCAGACCGCCACAGGATTCGCAGTGGGGTGGGATCGGCACGGGTACGCGGAGATCCTCGTCTTCGCGTCCGCACCCCAGGCAGCGCAACCGCCAGATGGAGCCGTGGAACTCCAGGACCTGCTCGCTGCCGGCGCGATCGTGCAGTCCGTCGACGTTCTGGGTTATCACGATCACCTCGGCCACGTGATCTTCCAGGCTGACCAGTGCTGCGTGGGCGGCATTGGGTTCGGCGGCGGCGATGAGTCCGCGCCGCCAGTCGTACCAGCGCCAGACCAGCTCCGGATCGCGATGGAACGCCTGAGGTGTGGCCAGCTCTTCGGGGCGGTAGTTTTCCCAGAGGCTGTCCTCTTCGCCCCGGAAGGTGGGGATGCCACTGGCCGCGGAGATGCCGGCGCCGGTGAGGGTGGCGATGCGGGTAGTCGGTTCCAGGCCATCCCTGATCTTGCCAAGAGCGTCACGAATCGCGGCCTCCACTGTGGAGCCTCCTCGGCCGAGGGCTTGCTTGCCGGGCGGGTCTCGGTCATGATGGGACTCCATAAGAGGTGATGTCAACATGTTGACCGAATTATCGAGTGCTCCCCATGGCGAGCAGCCAGCGCGTGGGCCAGGTATCGCCGACGGGACGAACGGGTGGTCGGTTCGCCGGATCCTATGCTTCGCCCTGTTCCTGCTGATGGTCTGTCCGGGGCAGGGCGGGGCCGAGCCGACGGACGATCAGGCGCGTCGGTTCCAGGCAATTTATATCGCCCCGGTCCGGTTTCTGTGGGAAGACCTCGCCGCGGAAACGGCCTCAGTTCGTTGCCGCGAGGTCTGGGTGCAACAACGCCAGACGGTGCTGGAGACATTGTTGCCCGCGATCCACCAACCGGACAGTATCGACTGTTTCTTGCTGCCGACCGCGCTGTTCCAGTCCCACTTTCTGGGTGAGTTGCCCGACTGGGGAGTCGGGGTCGCGTTGTCCGGTGGTCGCGTCATCGCCCTGGACTATCAGCGGATTCCCGGTATCGGGCGGAGTGTGGAGGAGGTTTTCCTGCACGAGATGACCCACGCTCTGCTGATGCAGTCCACCGGTCAAACCTGGCTGCCGACCTGGTTCCATGAAGGGGTCGCCATGTGGGTTGCGGGGGAGTGGCGTTTCGTCGATACGGTGCAGGTGATGATGAACGGCACGGTACCAGACCTCTGGCGGCTGGAGGGGCGCTTCCCCCGCCACGCCGTCTGGGCCGATCAGGCCTACCGGACGAGCTTGCTGGCGGTGGAGTCCCTGCGTCGCTGGTACGGCGAGGATGTGCTCCAGCGACTCATCGCCGCCACGGCGGCCAGTGGCGATTTCGAGTTGTCGTTCCACGACGTGACCGGTGTCTCGGACGAACAGTTCGCCCGGCGCTTCGCCGGCGCCATGAAGGTCCGGTTCGGCTGGCTGATTACCATGACCCGCTGGCCCACGCTGTTCGTGTTGATGGCGTTGCTCTTCGTGGCGGGGGCGCTACGGCGGTTGATCAACAACCGCCGACGCCTGGCGGAGATGGAGGATGAGTTGCCGCCCACTTCGCCGCACTGATCACGGGTCAGCGGTGTGGCCGACCTGAGCCTGCCGAACGCCGTCCCTGACGGAGTCGGCGCAAGAGCGTCAGGTCCGCGGCGTACACCTCTTCGCCCCCGGGGACTTCCAGCACCTTCAGGGCGTTGGCCAGGCGCCGGGTCCGGACGATGTGACCGAACGGTTTCTCCCCGATACAGCCCTGCCCGATACGTGCGTGTCGATCCACCCGACTGTCGAACTCCCGCTTGGAATCGTTCAGGTGCATGACCCGTACCCGCTCGAGCCCGACCCGTTCCGCCAGGCGCGCCAAGGTGCGTCGCCACTGGGAAACGGTCTGCAGGGGGTAGCCGGCGGCGAACAGGTGGCAGGTGTCGAGACAGACCCCCAATCGCTCCGGATAGGACGAGGCGGCAATGATGTCCCGCAGATGGGCGAATCGGTACCCCAGGTTGCTTCCCTGTCCCGCCGTGTTCTCCAGGCAGAGTGTGACCTGATCGGTGCCGGCGAACCGCCCCGCGGCTGCCAGCTCGATACAGTGATCCAGGTTCCGGGCCACGGCTGCCACCCCGGTTGCTTCACCACTGCCCACATGGGAGCCGGGGTGGAAGACCAGCCACGGGATACCCAGCCGGGCGGCCCGTTCGATCTCGTCCACGAAGGCGACCCGGGAACGGCGCAGGGTCGTCCGATTGGTGGCGGCAAGGTTGATGAGATACGAATCGTGACAGCACACCTGCCGGGACGAGAAGCCGTGCCGCGCCATTTCTCGGAACCAGCTGGCCACCATGGATTCCGTCAGTTCTTTACCAAGCCACTGGTTCTGATTCTTGGTGAAGATCTGAAAAGCGCCGGCCGGTAACACCGCGGCGCGAGCCACCGCATTGTCCACGCCGCCTGCCACCGAAACGTGGGCGCCGAGTAGGTCTGCCGGGAAGGTTATTGTTGCTGGCATGCCGGGTCGTTCCTGCGCTTTTTGGCCATGCAAAATGCACTCAATCGCTAAAAATCAATCGAAAGTGCAGGTGAAAATCGAGAATGTCACGGAGAACGTAACACGCCGGAGAAATCCGGACAATAGGTCTTGACACTGCCCTTCCCATGGCGTTTTGTACGGTGAGCAGTTAAGGATGAACTGCCCCACCACCCAGCAGAATAGGGACTTTGCGAGGGATCGCATCGCTGGGATTCGCGAAAACATGACGATTCTTCTGCCTGTTTTCCGTAAAGCCGACCAATTCAGTCGGGGGTCGTGTATCTGCATGTGGCACCGAAGTTGCTGCTACGGTACGCGTTGAAGGTAAGAGGTTACGGCATCACGTGGTTGTCGCAGAGTCGCGCAACGAAGGTTGGTTCTGAAGTGAGACATGGATGTTGCCCAGCTTCTCGGATTATCATCTTGATCCTGTTGCTGCTACCCGCCGGAGTTCTCGCCCAGCAATCCACAGTTCCCGTCACCTTCCACTGGACACCGTCACCCACAGTCACCAGTGAGGGGCAGGCGTGTGCGCCGGCCGTGGCCTACGAGGTCTATCACCAGATGGACGATGGTCTGATCCAGCTCGTCGCCACGGTGGAGAGCACCGTGTACACGTTACAAGCCGAACCGGGCACGCACCGGATTCGGGTCTGTGGTGTGGACGCCCGGGATAGAACCGGGTATCTGAGCGAGTGGTCCGATGCGTACGAGGTCGCGGAGCCGGAGATTCCCCTGTCGGATGAACTCCCGCCGCCAGTCCCGACCCTGGCGCCCAATTACCCCAACCCGTTCAATCCCGAGACCGCCATCGTGTACGGGGTTCCGGAGACGACCAACGGTCCCCCGCGACAGTCACTGGAGATCTATAACATCCAGGGTCGCCGGGTGCGGGTCCTGCGAACCGACCCGGAGCCAGGCTGGCACGAGGTCCGCTGGACCGGGCAGGATGATGCCGGCCAGATGCAACCGACGGGTCAGTATATCGTGCGGTACATCTGTAACAACCGGGTGCAAACCACCAAGATGACGATGATCAAGTAGTGCGCCTCGCGCACCAGAACCGATAGACCAAAGCTGCCTGACAGTGTCGCCCGCCTCCACAAGGCGGGCGAATCTTTTGGGGACCAACCACGAGCTGACCACGGTGTCATGGCCACCCTCCCGCTGAAACCCAGACCTCCCGCCTTTCCAACCCTCGACTGGCAAGCTATTTTGGGTGGCTGGTATCAAGCGTTGTCATCACCGCAACCACAAGCGAGGGACCATGCCCGAATCCAGAAGTCGCGACCCGCAGCTCATCAGGCTGGGCAAGCTGGCCAATCACCAGAGATTCGACGAGCTGGAGACGGCTTGGCTCGAGGTCGTGGAACAGGGCGAGATCCCCCTGGATGAGATGATACCCATCGTTGGTCAGGTGGGGCGGCTGGGCGAGCCGGACAAGGCAGGTTCCTTGCTGGCGCTTTTGCTCGAGTCGGCGGAGGCGCGGGGTGGTGCGGCGGCGGGTCTGGTGTCGGCCAGGTTGGCCGCGGCGGAGTTACCGCGAAACAGTGGACTTCGGGAGACCATACTGCGTCTCTTGCTGGTCGTTCACGGCGATTACCCCGATCTGGAACTGCTGCTGCAGCGACTCTGTCCGGAAGAGTGTGCCCTCGACGAGGCCGTGGTGCTGATCGAGGCTTACCTGCGCTTGCGAGCTGGTACCTACGTTGCGGATCGGAGCTTCATCGAGCCCGGCAGGATCGAGGCTGTTGACGGCCGGACCGCCACCGTGACGGTCCAGTTTACCGGCCGGAGTCATGACTACGGGATCCACAAGATCAACACCCTGGCGCCACTCCCGGCGGACCACTTCCCGGCGCTGTTGCTGTACGATCCGGACCGACTCCGCGAACTCGCCTCGGAACGACCGGTGGCGTTCATCCAGCTGGCCTTGCAGGCGCAGAAGAGTGGTCGTCTCGCGTACCGTGATCTGAAACGTCAGGTGACGACGTTACTCGGCGAGAAGGGCTGGACCGCCTGGTGGAAAAAAGCGAAACCACTTGTCAAGAGGGCGCCGAGTATCGAGATGTCGTCCGGTTCACAGCCCACCTTCCGCAAGATGCGAGTGGCGCGCAGTTACGAGAAGACGTTACGCGCCGAGTTCGATGCCGAGAGGATGCCAGCGAACAAGCTGGCCAAGATCTTCGGCTATCTGGACGAAACCGCCAAAAACGAAGCGGTGGCCAGTGACGGGGACGCCACCTGCACCGAATACACGGAACTCCTGACATATCTCGGCAACGCAGCCGCCAAGCTGGCGGTGGCGGCGCTGGCGGAGAGTCCGGCCCTGGCGCTGGCCGGCCTGGCCGCCCATGCCCAGGTCGCCGCTCGGGGGGTGGCGGTGGCCCATCCCAATCCCAAGGCGGCGGCGCAGGTACTCAAACGACTGGACGATCCGTCCCAACTCGCCCTCGAGCTGGTGGAAGCGCTGCTGTCCCGTACTCTGGCTTACTTGCGTGACGTGATGCCGTCTGACTGGCCGGAAATATGGGCGGCGGTGCTGCCGAGGGCTGGACGTCGGAGCTGTGACGTCATCGTCAGGGCTCTGGTGGAACAGAACGCCACCGAGCCGCTGGCCGCTGCCTTCACGCGGATCGTCGCGCGGCCCACCGGCGCACCGGAAGCTGTCTGCTGGCTCTGGCGAGCGCGCCACTCCTCCGGACTCGGCAAGCAACTCATGACGTATCCCGCGCTGGCGCCCGAAGTCTTGCTGAGTGCGGTTTTGGTTCTCGCCGACGCCACCGGCAGGTTGCACGCCATCTCCCAGGAAGAGTCCCACCGCAAGATCCTGGAATTGGCCCGGCAGGTGTTGCTGCTCCAGGACGGTCAGCCGGTGCGGACGGTGTTCGCCGACGCCACCACTGAGGAAGCGAAACGATTCAAGACCCTGATCGAGCACAACGCCGGGCTGGTGGCCTCCGGACGTGGCCAGCTACTCGGCCTGTTGCGAGCCGAGCACGATTCAATCTTCCTGGCCGATCTCAAACCGTGGGAAGACGATGCCATCTACACCTCCAAGAACGGTCTCCGCAAGCGGCAAGCCGCCCTGGACAAGATCTTGACCGAGGAGATCCCTGCCGTGGCCAAGCAGATCGGCGAAGCAGCGGCCTTCGGAGATCTTAGTGAAAACGCCGAGTTCACCGCCGCCCTCGAAAAGCGGGATCAGCTCACCAGTCGGGCCACCATGATGGAGAACGACCTGCAACGGGCCCAGGTGATCACGGCGGAGATGGCCGCCAGCGTGTTCGTCTGCGTCGGCACCCGGATCACGGCGCGGAATCTGGATTCGGGGGAGGAAGAGACCTACACCTTCCTCGGGCCGTGGGACTCCGAGCCCGAGGAGGGCATCCTGGCCTACCAGGCGCCGCTGTCGATGGCGTTCATGGGCAAGCAGGTGGGCGAAGAGGTGGTTTACGGCGAAGACGACGAGCGACGGCGCTGGGAAGTGCTGAGCGTCGAGCCGGGGATCTGAGGTCAGCGTCCGGCAGGGGGACGACTCACACCCCCCGGGCGAAGCTGGCGTACACGTTGGCCTGATCCTGGGGCATGACGATGATCTCGTTGATGTTCACGTGCGGCGGCCGGGTGGCGCAGAACAGCACCGTCTCGGCCACGTCGCGCGCCTGCAGCGGGGGAAACTGCCGGTACACCGCATCCGCCCGCTCTTTTTCGCCGCGGAAGCGCACCAGACTGAAGTCCGTCTCCACCATGCCGGGATCCACGGCCGAAACCCGGACCCGCGTACCCAGCAGATCCATGCGCATGCCCTGGGTGATGGCATTCACCGCGAACTTGGTGCCGCAATAGACACTCCCGCCCGGGTAGACCTGGTGGCCGGAGATGCTGCCGATGTTGACGAGGTGACCCCGGTCGCGCGCCACCATGCCGGGCAGCACCGCCCGGCTCATCCAGAGTAGTCCCTTGATGTTGGTATCGATCATCTCCTCCCAGTCGTCTGCCGTGGCCTCGTGGGCGCGGTCGAGGCCGCGGCTCAGGCCGGCGTTGTTGATGAGGACGTCGATCTCGGACCACTCCGCGGTGAGGGAGGTGACCGCTGCTTCCACTGCCACGCGGTCCCGTACGTCGAGGGCGAGGGGGAGGATGGGGACGGCGTGCGTCGCGGTGATTTGCTGGATCAGTTCCTGTAACCGCTCCTGACGCCGCGCTACCAATACGAGACGGCATCCCGCTGCGGCGAACGACTCGGCGCAGGCCCAGCCGATCCCGGCGCTGGCGCCGGTGATCATCACGGTACGATCCTCGAGCATGCTGATTCCCTTTCGAGCTCGGATTACCCTTTGACCACGCCCACCGGGCGCAACCGCGCCACCTTGGTGGCCAGTCCCGCCTGGTGGACCACCTCCACCACCTCGGAGACGTCCTTGTACGCTTCCGGCATCTCCTCGGCGAGGGTGCCACGGCCGCGGGCCAGCACCAGAACGCCGCGTTGGCGCATCTCGTCCACGAGTTTTCGGCCCCGCGCCGCCTTGATGGCTTGCTTGCGACTCATGACCCTGCCGGCGCCGTGACAGGCTGAACCGAAGGTGGCCTGCATGGCCTTCTCCCGGCCGAGGAGCACGTAACTGCAGGTCCCCATGTCACCGGGAATGAGTACCGGTTGGCCCAGCTCGCGGTAGTGTTCGGGCAGCTCGGGCCGTCCCGGTCCGAAGGCCCTGGTGGCCCCCTTGCGATGTACGCAGAGCTTCCGTTCCTGACCGTCCACCGTATGGGTTTCCAGCTTGGCGATGTTGTGGGCGACCTCGTAGACGGTGTCGAGACAACGGGCAGCGTCCTGGCCGAGCACTTCGCCCACCGTCTCACGCACGAGATCGGTGATGATCTGCCGGTTGGCGAAGGCGAAGTTCACCGCCGCCGCCATGGCGCCGAAGTACTCCCGGCCTTCCGGCGACGACAGTGGGGCACAGCAGAGCTGTCGGTCCGGCAGCTCGATGCCGTACTGGCGACACGCCTTGAGCATCACCCGGATGGAGTCGTCGCACACCTGGTGCCCGAAACCGCGGCTCCCGGTGTGGATCATGATGGTCACCTGCCCCACGGTCAATCCCATGGCGGCGGCGGCTTCTGCGTCGTACACATCCTCCACGTGGCCGATCTCCAGAAAATGATTGCCGGAGCCGAGGGTGCCGAGCTGGTCACGGCCGCGTTGTCGGGCCCGCCCGCTCGGCAGGCCGGGATCGGCGCCCGCCAGGCAACCGTATTCCTCGATGTTGGGCAGGTCTTTGGGCCGGCCGCGACCACTGTCCACCGCCCAGCGGGCGCCCTCCACCAGTACCCGGTCGAACTGCTCGCCTTTTAATTTCAACGGTCCCCGAGAGCCGACGCCGCTCGGGATGTTCTGGAAGAGGGTTTTCACGAGGGTCTCGAGATGGGGGCGGACGTCGGTCAGCTCCAGATCACTACGCAGCAGTCGCACCCCGCAGTTGATATCGTACCCCACGCCGCCGGGGGAGATGACGCCTTGGTCGAGGTCGAAGGCCGCCACTCCGCCAATGGGAAAGCCGTAACCCCAGTGGATATCCGGCATGGCCAGGCTGTGCCCGACGATGCCCGGCAGATGTGCCACATTGACCACTTGAGTGAGCGCGTTATCGCGGGTCAGCCGCGGCACCATCTTCCGGGAGGCGTAGATGCGGCCCGGAACCCGCATGCCGCCGTACTGTGGTATCTCCCACAGCATCGGCTCGATCTGCTGGAGATTCTCGTGAGCCATGGTACTCCCGGGGGCGTGAGGATCAGAGGTCGAAGATGACCTGGCACTGCCAACCGGACGCGGTCTCGCGCACGTACGCCTCGTGATAGGTGACGGCCTTGATCTCGGTCTCGATCCGATGGCGTTGGGGCGTCAGCGGTTCTCCGCTCACCTCCCCGGCCAGGCGGAGTGGCGGCTCACCTTCGGTCTTCAGTTCCGAGATGTGAAACCTGCCGTACAGCTCGTACCGGAGCGACATCAACGTGTTGATCTCCGCCAGCCAGCCCACGAGCAGTTCCACCAGGTCGTGGCCCTCGATGGTCACCGCTCGGGTGACCGTCGAGCGGATTTCGCCGTCGGGACAGCAGAAGCGGACCATCTGCTCGGCGCAGACGGTCAGGAGTCGGGGCAAGGAGGCAGCAGTGACCCGCAAGCCGCCGTCGCCGGTATGATCGATCTGTTCCACGTGTTTTTCTGCCATGCTGGTTAGATAGCAGAAAACGGGGAGGATGTCTCGTCCGGAAAACCATAATCCGGGTTAAGGCGCCGAGACCAGGCAAGAGATTGCGGCGAGCGCGAGACCCGGTCGGTGCTGGAGGGCAGGTGACCGGTAGTCAGACTGTTGACTGCCTGACCTGTGCTCGCGCGCCGCCGCAAAGTCTTTCGAACGAGCCGCCAATGGCGGCCGGCCACCCGGGACGCGGCTGCATCCACCCACCTGAACAACGGGAGTCGGGTTTTTTAAGGGGAAAAATGAAATCTTGGGAAAGCGACTGGACATCCGGTTCGAACCCGCAAGGAAACGCCGTGGATGTTCACTGAACCCTCGATAGCGGGGTGCAGGAACTACCACGGCGTTGTTGATGTCACTCGTTTCACTCGATCCAGCGCGTCAACCAGCCCATCACTTCCTCGTGCCACTGAATGGAGTTGTGCGGTTGCAGCACCCAGTGGTTCTCGTCCGGGTAGTAGAGCAGTCGCGCTGGCACCCCGAGCCGTCGCAGCGCCGTGAAGGCGGACAGGCCCTGGGTGTCCACCACCCGGTAGTCGAGAGCGCCGTGCACCACCAGGGTGGGCACGTGCCAGTTGGCGACATACTCCACCGGGTTGAACTCCTCGTAGGCGCCGTCGGGCCCGTCCCAAGGAGGGCCGCCGTTTTCCCATTCGGGAAACCACAGCTCCTCGGTATCGAAGTAAGCCATCCGTTCACACAGGTTGCCGTCGTGGCAGACGAACGCCTTGAACCGGTCGGCGAACGGCTGGCCGTGGATCCAGTTGACCATGTAACCGCCGAAGCTGGCGCCGGCCGCCACCACCCGGTCCCCGTCCATCCAGGGATACCGCTCGAGGGCGGCGTCGAGACCGGCCACCAGATCCTCGTACGGCCGGTCGCCCCAGTGGCGCGAGATGGAGTCGGTGAAATCCTGTCCGTATCCCGTGGAACCGTGGAAGTCCACCGCCACGGTGGTGAAACCGGCCCCGACGTACGCCTGGGGATTCCAGCGGTAGTGGAAGTCGTTGCCGAAACTGCCCTGGGGACCGCCGTGGATGAGGAACGCCACCGGGTACTTCCGGGTGGGATCGAAGTCGTACGGTTTGACGACGTAGGCGTACACTTCCTCGTCGTTCCAGCCCTGGAAGGTGAACTGCTCCGGCTCGCCCATGAGACAGCGGGTCAGCTTGGCCCCGTTGAAATCGGTGACCCGCTGCAGGTCCTTGCCGTCGGTCCGGACCGTGAACAGCTCGGTGGGCGATTGCAGATGCTGGTGCCCGAACAGGAGCCGTGTGCCGGCCAGTTGCAGGGAGCTGTTGCGTCCCATCTTCACGATTTCCCGGGTCTCGCCGCTTTTGACGTCCACCGCAAAAATCGACCGCTGGCCCAGGTTGCCGGCGGTGCAGTAGATGGTCTTGCCGTCCGCGGACCAGAGCAAGCCGCCCGGGCTGCGGTCCCACTGCTCGGTGAGGGTGCGGGTCTCGCTCGTCTGGAGGTCGAGCAGTTTGATGCGGAAGCGGTCGGCCTCGAAACCGGGACGCGCCATGGCCAGGTAGGCCAGGGTGTGGCCGTCGGGCGAAAAGACCGGCGACGTGTCCCACGCCTCGTTGTCGGCGGTGAGGCAGCGCGCCTTTTCGGCGCGGCCGGTGCTGGCGGCATACAGATCGTAATCGGTGCTCCAGGCCGGTTCGCTGCCTTCCAGGATTTTGGCGGTGAAGACGAGCATGGAGCCGTCGGGACTGACGGCGTATTCCTCGCTGCCGCCCCACGGCCGGGTGGGCGTGTCGGTGGCGAGGAAGGGGGTCAGGTCACGCATGAGATCGTCGGCGCCGTCCAGCTTGCGGATGAACAGGTGGGAGCGTTTGCCGTCCTCCCAGGTGTCC
This sequence comes from bacterium, assembly GCA_043823125.1. Taxonomy (GTDB): domain Bacteria; phylum Krumholzibacteriota; class Krumholzibacteriia; order LZORAL124-64-63; family LZORAL124-64-63; genus JBDRBC01. Next base: position 30,483 of record JBDRBC010000069.1, read on the forward strand.
CAGTGCCGGAACAGCAGCTCGTCGTAGATCTGGCCGGTGGTCACGGCCGCCGCCCGCTCCACGTCGCGATCCACGGTGGCCTGGATGGTCAGAGCATCCGGATAGACCTCCAGGGAAAATATCATGCTCTCGAGCTGGGGCACGATCTCCAGGTTGCCGACTTCCAGCGGCAGGTCGGTCACCTGCTGCGCCTCGCCGCCGGCGGGATCGATGGTCCAGACCTGAGCCGAACCGGAACGACTGGAGAGGAAGTAGAGCTTGCCGTCGGGTGTCCAGCGGGGGTTCCAGTCGCCGGCCGGATCGGTGGTCAAACGACGGGTACTCGCGCCGTCGACGTTGGCGAGCCAGATGTCGGTGCGGCCGCGATTGGCCTCCAGGTCGGTGACGCGCACGCTGAAGACGACCTGCTTGCCGTCGGGCGAGACCTGAGGATCGGATATCCGGTCCATGGCCAGCATGTCGTGCACCGAGAACGGATGTTTCGCGCTGGAGTCGTCAGTTTCCCGGGTTGGGTCACTGTCACCCAGAACACCGGCCGGAATGGCGAGCAGGAGAGCAATCAGGGCCACGGCCCATGAACATCGGTATCGGCTGATCGGGTATCGCAAGGGAGCCACCTCCACCTCTTCTGGACTTCTGTCGCCCCGCTGGACGGGGTCTGCTGTCGGGTAATCGTGCTGCAGTATACCGGACCGCAGTCGGCAGGGCGACCTCTGAGTGACATTCCGCCGAGTAGTGTCCAACCGAGTGGCCTGACGGCGTGGCACCGGACTTGCCCTGCATCGATTCCGGAGCTTCTGGGAGTTTTGTCCGGCCGCCGGCTTGAGGCGAAGTGGGGAGATGTATTATACTTATCTGTCTTCCACGGCCCGGCGCCTGCGCCAGTTCAACTCGATACGCGCGGAAGGTCATGCAATGCGCACTCTGAGTCTGTTCCCGAAATCGGTTCTTTCGTTGCTTCTGCTGCTCAGCTGCCTACCTGTTCTCGCGGAGGAACCGGTGCCGGCGGAAGCCCTCGAGGAACTGGCCCGAATCCGGGAAACCATCACCCGGCTCGGTCAGAACTGGGAAGCGGACATCAATCCCATCGCCTTGCTGCCGCGGGAAGAGCGGCTGGCCCTGTGTGGTGGACAGATCGTGGAGGGTCCCCACTCGGCGCCGGTGGTGGGCCCCTGCAACAAGGACCTGCCAACGGCCATCAACTGGCGGGACAACGGCGGCAACTGGGTCACTCCCGTGCGGAACCAGGGCAGTTGTGGTTCGTGCTGGATCTTCGGTTCGGTGGCGGCCTTCGAGTCGTTCTGGATGATCGCCTCCGGCGTGCCGGACCAGATAAGCCTCGATTTCGCCGAGCAGCACGTGCTCTCCTGCGGTCCCAACCCCACCGGTTGTGACGGCGGTTTTATCACCGAGGCCCTCAGCTCCATGAAAAACAACGGTATCTGTGACGAGGCCTGTTTTCCGTACGTGGCCAACCAGTTGCCGTGTTCCGCGGCGTGCCCCGACATCGACGAACGACTGGTCTGGCTCGGCGACTATACCGATGTCGTCTACGGCAGCCCGGATATCATTCCCATCAAGGAAGCGCTCCAGAACGGGCCGGTGGTCACGAGCTACAACGTGCACGAAAATTTCTACTACTACAGCAGCGGCGTGTACAGCGCCTACGGCTCGCCCTCCACAGGTGAGGGGCACGTGGTGGCCATCGTCGGCTACGACGACGATCTGCAGGCATGGCTGGCCAAGAACTCCTGGGGACGCTACTGGGCGGCGCTGGACGGCTACTTCTGGATTGCCTACGACAACGGCTGCGGCTTCGGTGTGTACACCTATACTTGCCTGCCGCCCAACAACGAACCGGTGCTGAGCGATGCCGATCTCGATCCGGCCACCGGCATGGAGGGGGCGACCTTCACCTGGAGCGTGCTCTACACGGACGATGAGAACGATACACCGACCCTGGCGGCGGTCACTCTGCGCAACCCGGTCACCGGCGGCTGGGTGAACCACAACCTGGCCACCAGTGACACGACCTTCACGGATGGGGCGATTTTCACGCTGGCCATGGCTCTGAGCGACACCGGCACCTACCAGTACCGGTTCAACTTCGTCAACGAGTACGGGCAGACCATCACCCTGCCGGAGTCACCCAACCAGTTCGACGGTCCGGTGGTGACTCCATGGGTCAACCAGAATCCGACGCTGACCGATCCTCTCTGCGATCCCGACCCCAGCCTGCAGTATCAACCGTGTACCTTCTCGGTGGTCTACAGTGACGCGGAAAACGACTGCCCGACCCTGGCCACGCAGCTCAACCTCTGGTCTCCGGAATCCGATGGTTGGACGGTCCACACCCTCGCGTCGGCGGACAGCAGTTACGACGACGGCAGTCTGTACAGTTGCGAGGTGGTCCTGACAGAGGCGGGGAGTCACGAGCACTACTATCTCTTCATCAACGAGGCGACCCAGTTCGTTCGTCTACCCGCAGACGCCGGCGAGAATCTGCCCGGCCCGCTGGTGGTTCCCGCCACCCCGGTTCACGACAGCACGGGCGGCTTGCCCAATGCCCTCTTGCCTCCGTCGCCCAATCCGGCCAACCCGGGCGTCGAGCTGCGGTATCACCTGGCCCAGCCGTCCGCCATTCAGTTTCGGCTGTACGATCCGGCCGGCCGTCTGGTGCGCGAGCTGGCCTCCGGACCCCAGCCGGCCGGCGCGGGCGTGGTGTTCTGGGATGGGCGGGATGACACCGGGCGGGCGGTGGCGAGTGGAGTCTACCTGGCTCGGCTGGTGGTGCACTCCGGTGGCGCCAGCGAACGGTTCGTCACCAAGCTGAACCTGGTGCGCTAGCGACGAGTCTCTGAAAGTCGCTGGAATCAGCCCGGCTGCGGTGCCGCGGCGAATGGTGACATCGACGGTTCCTCCGCCTTGATGGCGGCGAGGGTCTCCAGGAACAGATTCTCCAGTGACGAACGTTCATCCTTCGGCAGTTCCTGGAGAACGGTCAAGGTCGACGGGGTGTCCGATTCGGCCGTTTCCCCCGCCAGGTCTCCACTGTCGGCCGCGGGGGCGGAGAGATGGACCCACAACGGCTCCACCACACAAAACGGGGCGTCGCTCTGCTGGAGCTGTTCGCACACCTCCCCGCTGATCTCCTGACCGTGGCCCACGAGGACGGCGCCGTCCGCGGTGAGGATATCCTGCGCCAGCACCATGCCCGCCTTGAGTTGCGCCAGTTCCACGGCCAGCGCCGGGTTCTCGGCGTGCCGCCCCTTCACGAAACGGGTGAGTACGTTGAGTACATGCAGGTCGTAGTAGCCGGCGCTGGCGTGCATGGTCTCCAGCGCCTCTTCCGGTTCCAGGTGATGGAGCTGGAGCAGATCGAAATCATACATGACCTTCAGAATGCGCGCCCCGAGTGGAATGTCTTCACCCGCCACTCCGTCGTCCGGATAACCACCACCGTTGTACAGCTTGTTCTGGTAGCGCAGGATCTCCCGCACCGATTCCAGCCGTGGGATGTTGGCCAGGATCTGTTCATTGACCTCGGGCAACCGCATCACCACCTGCTCCTCGCCCGGTTCGATGTCCCCGCCGCTGTACAGCCTGTCGCGTAGCTCCGCCGGCAAGGTGATGGTGCCCACCTGGGAGAGGATGGCCGCCACTTCCATCTGCCAGAGTTCGGGCATCTGCAGTTCCTCGGCGCACCGCTTGGCCTGAATCTTCAGGCGGGTGGCCCGCCCGAACACCTGCGGGTCCGACTGCGAGAGCAGTTCGGTCAGAGCCAGGATGGTCCCGCGTAAGGTGTCTGCCAGCAGAACCCGCTCGGATCGCAGCAGCTCGTGTTGTTGCACCGCCTGCGCCACCGCATCCAGCAGGTGATCCGCAGGGCACGGCTTGCCCAGGATACGGAAGATGTTCCCGTCGTTCACCGCCGACACGATGTTCTCCATGTCGGCATACCCGGTCAGCAGGATACGCACCGTCTCGGGGGCGTTGTCCCGGGCTTGCCGCAGGAACTCGGCGCCGTTCATGCCCGGCATCCGCATGTCGGACAGGACCACGGCGAACGGTCCGGCTTCACGTAACAGACGCAGACCTTCCTCGCCGTTGTCCGCCGTGTGCAGGTCATAGTGGCGACGCATGAGTTGTTGCATGGCGTCCAGCACGTTCTGCTCGTCGTCCACGCACAGGATTCGCACCAATTCTCCGCTGCTCATGTGAGCTCCTTGGTTCGCCGTGACTACCCTCCCTTGCTCTTGATCGGCATTTTCTTGTCTCGGCTTAACCGGTGGGTATACTGGGGACGTCGAAACGGAATCCACGACAGGGGAGGCGAGGGTGACGGACGAACGGATGCAACTGTTAATGCCGGCGTTGATCGCCGGAGAGGAAGACGTTGCCTGTCTGCGGCGGACCGTGGCGGGATTACCGGCGGGACTGTCGGCGGTTGTGCAACCCCTGGTCCAGTTCGCTGCCGAGAGCAGTGCCAGGCTCGATACCCTGGCCCTGGCGCTACCGCCGGAGAGCGACAGTACGCTGGAGCCGGTGCTGCTGGGTGAGCCGGCCGGCAAATGGGGCACGCTTCGAATCGGGCTGGCGCAGGGAGAACCGACGGGCGACTGGGTGGCCGTCTGTGACGCCGACGATACCTACGACCTGGCGGGGTTGCCCGCCATGCTGGCGCGGGCGGCGGCGGGGGAGGCGCTGCTTTTCCAGGGGGAGCGGGCGCAGATCGTCATCGATGCCACGGACCTGGGCCGGACCCGGGCGCTGTTCGAACTGGTGGTCAACGAGCTGTTGCGGCGGCGGGCGGTCGGTTGGGGGCTGCTGCTGTCACCGGGGGTGAGGGATTTGCAGAGCGGGCTGTTGCTGGTTCAGCGACAGTTGCTGGAGCGGTTCTTCGCACTGCCACGGATGGATGCCTTCGTCCC
>JBDRBC010000070.1:0-6509 GCA_043823125.1 bacterium
AACGTCTCCTTTTCCAAGGGCATACACATCATTGCCCGAAAACCCAAATACACTGACAAGATCCCTTAAAACTCCACTTCCCATGGCGTGCCAGCCAGAATCGTTGAAGTGCAGAATGGAACCAAGGGCACCTACTGCAAAAATATCTCCCTGAGAACTTCCCCAAACGCCGAGGAAGTCATTGCTCGTTCCCGTATTGATCCTGGACCACCGGTTGCCGCTGAGACGAAGTACTGTCCCGTCATCACCAACGGCAAACACATTCCCGTCCCAGCTTCCCCAAACATCTCTGAGTGTGTTGTCGGTTCCGCTGTTCATCTGTTGCCAGCCATTTCCGGTACCGTGAAGAATGAGACCGTCTGCGCCAACCGCATAAACGTCATTTCCCGATCTTCCCCAGACCCCGAATAGGTCGGCGGATGTCATGCCATTGATCTGTCTGCAGGTCGTGCCATCATAATGGACAATGGAGCCTTGACGCCCAACGGCAAACACATTGTGGTCCGGGGAAACCCAGACATCATGAAGGGTTTCTCCCCCAAAATTGAGGGCAACCCAATCGGAACCGTTATACTGGGCTATCAACCCATATTGACCTACAACCACCACGTTTTGTGGCGAACTTCCCCAAACTCCGTAAAGTGGGCGAATAGCAGGGGAGGGGCCGGGAGAGGGCTGTAATGGGTAATGTAAATGCTGGTCCCATTCCGATTCCGGTTCTAACCCAGGGGAGGTGGGATTTTGAGTGCAGGAGTGAAGGCTCCCCCAGAGACCAATGAGACCAACCATGATACCGATCTTTTTGGGGAAGCTCAATATTTTGCCTCCTTCTTGGATCTTTTCAAACAACGGCCTGAACCGCCCAGAGTCGGCGGGAATAGCCTAACAGATGGAGCTGGAAATGTATATAGGGGCGGATTCCGTGTAGATCTAGTGGGGAATTCCGCGATCAGCCCCACTTGCAATTTGGTCGACCTGGAGGTAATCCGATAGGGAGAATCTCCATACTCAGTGGCCACTGAACGCCACATCCCAATCCATCAAAACCACACACAACAGGCTGCCGCTACGGTCGAGCAGGTGTCCAGATTTACAGCACTAGAAGCGACGGCTTCCGTGGACCTGCACAACCAAGGAGTTCAACCCGAAGTTGTTATTCTCCCCCTCGTTCCACGGCATCTCGTACTGCTGCTGGTTCGAGTTGAAGGCCATGACTCGAATCCCCATGAACACGGTCCCGTTCACCGGCGTGTCAGCACCGGCGCCGATCTGGTAGACGAGGTGGGTGGCGTTGGCGCTCTGCTCGGAACCCGGTGAGTAGGCGTTGGTCTCGTCGAGGTTGAGGGTCTTGCCGTCGGCGTTGGCGAATCCCAGGGCGCCGAACAGGTACACCAGCATCTTGCCCACCGGTTTACCCGCCTTGCCGCCCACGAGTATCGCCCACTTGTGATCGGCTTCGTAGATCACCTTGGGATCCGCATCCGGGAAAAACAGCGTGTCGACGGCCGTTCCCTTGTCCAGATAAAGCGGGATGATGAGCTCGCCGCCGAATACCCAGCCGCTCTCGGACTGCTTGTTCAATCCGGCCTGGATGCCGGCGATGGGGCTGTTGTCCTCGAACTCCCCGGTGGTCTCGAAATGCCCGGGATCGTTCGAGGTCAGCTTACCGTTCAGATATCCGCCGAAGGCGCCCACGTACCAGCCGGACCAGTCGACCGGCTCGGAGGCACAGGCGGTTCCCGCCAGTGTCGCAGCCATCACCAGGATCACCAATTTCATTCTGTTGTGCATGATATCTTCCTCCATTTTGAACAGCTGTGCGGGCGGACACCTTGTTGGGATCGTCGAGGGGATCCGTAATCGTGTACACCTGGCTTACCGCGGGTGACCGAACACCCGTCTCCGTCTTTATAGCTGATGGACGGTCTGCTTGGCAACAGCCCAGCGGCAGCGACCCGCCTCACGTCTCGCGTTTGATGGCGTTGATCAGCTGGTCGAGTTTCTGCAAGAAGAGGGAGCTGTCCTTCTTCTGGAACGCCTTGGGACCGCCGAGATTGGTTCCCTGGTCGCGGAGCTGCCTGAGCAGATGCCTGGTGGCCAGGGCGTCGCCGATGTTGGCCTGCGTGAACTCGCGCCCGCGAATGCCGAGGACCCGGGCGCCCTGGTCCAGGCAGCGGGACGCCAGCGGGATGTCGCCGGTGACAACGATGTCGCCCGCGGTGACCGCCTCGGCGATGCGGTCGTCCGCCGAATCACGGTCCTTGTCCACCACCACCAGCTCGACTTTCTCGCCGCTGGGATATTTCATGTACGAGTTCGCCACCAGGATGACCTGGAGTCCGTAACGCCGCGCCACGCGGTAGATCTCGTCCTTCACGGGGCAGGCGTCGGCGTCGATGTAGATGTCCAGCAAGATATGCCTCTCTGGCTGCGTTATCGCCGTCAGGTCTCGAAGGATACTCTCTCGAGGTTGGTGCCGTCCATCGGGATCCCCATACGTTTCTGATGATTCCGGTCAGAATAACAGCAGGCGAGCAATAACTGCTCGCCCGATCGAATTGCTGCGATGATTAACCAACCAGCCCGGGGATCACTCCCCGATATCGTACGTCTCGTCATTCCCCGGGGCACCCACCGGCTCAGCAGCGAGTTCCACCAATCGTTCCACCGACTCGATGGCTTCCACCAGCGCGCCAATACCCACCGGCTTGGCCAGGTGGTAATCCATGCCGGCGGCCAGACACCGTTCCGCGGCCTGAACCGTGGTTTCGGCGGTCAGGGCGATGATGGGCAGATCCGCCAGTTCGTCCTGACGGCCGCGTATCTGCTTGGTGGCGATGTAGCCGTTCATGACCGGCATGCGCACGTCCATGAACACCACATCGTAGTGGTTATCATTGATGAGATCCACGGCGACGGCGCCGTTCTCGGCCACGTCAGCGGTGATGTCGAGCTTCATGAGCAACTTGCGAGTGACCAGCTGGTTGAACAGGTTGTCCTCCACCACCAGGGCGTGGAATCCGTACTGCGGCAGCTCCTCGAGCTGGACCTCCTGCTTGGCTTCCGGCAGCTCGCACTCGAGCAGGTTGATGCCGATGGTGAAGGTGGAACCAGCGCCGACCTTCGAATCCACCCGGATCTCGCCCCCCATTAAACCGGCCAGCTGCCGGCTGATGGACAGCCCGAGTCCGGTGCCGCCGTACTGGCGGGTGACCGAGTTGTCGACCTGTTCGAATTCGTTGAAGATCTTGTCGAGCCGATCCTTGGCGATGCCGATGCCGGTATCCACGATCTTGAGGATCACGTTCTGGTTGTCGCAGTCCGGCACCACCTTGCAGATCAGCTTCACGTTGCCCTCGTGTGTGAACTTGATGGCATTACCCACCACGTTGAGGGCGATCTGCCGGACCCGGGTGGGGTCGCCCAGGAAACCGCGGTGCTGATCCTCGGGATAATCGAACAACAACTCGATTCCTCGATTGGCGGCGGTGGCGCCCAGCAGGAGGTAGACGTCTTCCAGAACCTCCTTCAGATCGAACGGCACCGTCTCCAGGGTCAGACTGTTGGCGGTGATCTTCGAGTAGTCGAGAATGTCGTTGATGATGTTCAGCAGGGAATCCACCGAGCGGGTGATGACCTGCACGTGTCCCCGCTGCTCCTGGTCGAGGTCGGAGTCCTGCAGCAGCTCCGCCATGCCGAGCACCCCGTTCATGGGCGTGCGCAGCTCGTGGCTCATGGTGGCGAGGAACCGGTCCTTGGCCCGGTCGGCCAGCTTGGACTTGGCCAGCTCGATCTCCAGCCGGTTCACGGTCCGCAACCGCTGCAGCACGGTCATGAAAAACACCGGCAGCACGATGACGCCTAGCAACAGTCCGATACCGAGCCCGGAATTCTCCCGCCAGTACTCGTTGAACAACAGCAACGAGCCGAAACCGAGCGTCCCCATGACCACCCCGACGGAGAGGAAGAGGCGGCCGAAACGGATCCCGTTGCCGATGATGATCCAGAGGAAGATGGGATAGTAGGTGGTGACGTGCTCATCGCCCAGGTGCAGGAAAAACGTCATGATGCCCACGTCGGTGAACATCGTGAAATAGCGCCGGTACTGGAACTTCCCCGGTGTTTTGGTAACGAAGAACAACCAGGCGATGGAATACAGCAGATAGGCGATGATGGTCCGGAAACAGTGGACCAGCGTCTCGCTCTGACCCAGGTTCCGGTTGAACGAGATCAGTGTGAATCCGACGAGCGAGGCGAGGCACATCATGAGCCGGGCACGACTCTGAGATCGCTCCTCGTCCACCGGGGAGATGCCGGACTTCCGCTTGAAAAACATGTTCGCAACTACTTGGTAGACAGATTAACTCACATGATTACTGCATAACTCATCGGCAAGATCCGGCAGGAGATGAACAAAATAATGCCATCGTCGCCGAAGTATTCGGAAAGACGAAACACGCCTTGGCAGGACCAGGCAGGATTACCCGCGTCCCTCTATGGCCGTGTGGGGATCGTTTTCGTTTTCGACGGCGCGAGACTGCGCGCGTACGAGGCGGGCAATCAGACGGAGGTCCCGGTCCGTGAGCTGCAAGGCGGCGTCCACCCAGATGCGGGTGATGTCGATCAGCTCTTCATAGGTGACCGGATTGACGAGCTGGCGAACCCGTTGCAGGGCCGCCTCGGCGTTGGACCGTCGGTGGTGGGCCGCGAGATAATCGTTCACGGCCTTCTCGCCCTGGCCATCTTCGGCCAGCACATCCACGAGCCGTAACTCGAGCATCTGCTCGGCGGACAAGTTCCTGCCGCTGGTGATCAACCGCTCGGCTACATCCGGACTGACACGCCGGATCAGGAACGTGTAGGCGCCCATCCCGGGAATGAGATTGAAGACGATCTCCGGCAGGCCGAAGGCGGCGCTCCGCTCCGCGATGACCACGTTGCTGGAGATGGCCGCCTCGAAACCGCCACCGAGGGCGTCCCCTTGCACCAGGGTCATGGTGGTCAATGGCTGGTGAAAATTCACGGCGTTGGGATACAGGACATCGATACAGGCCGTGGCGTATTGCTGCAGCCCTTCCCGATCGTGCTCCTGGATGAGCCGGGAGAACAGTTCCAGATCGCCGCCGAAATTGAATACCCCCGGCACGCTACTGGCGAGCACCGTGTACCGGATCGGCACCGGCGCGTTGTGGGCGATGGCCAGGCGGTTGACCTGCTCGAGTTCGCTCTGGAAGTTTCGTAGCTCCGCCAGCAGGCCCAGATTGAAACAGGGCCGTGGTCGCGGGTTGAGGGTGAACCACATGGCCTTGAACTTACTGTCGAATCGTAACTTGAGTTGCGCGTAGTTGTCCGAGAGGACTCCAGCATCGGCTGTGTCATGCATTTGGTGCTCCTGGGCGAAAGGATACCAGTTCGCATACCGGAGCCTCAGATCTTATTGCGACTCCAGCAGTTGGTGATCTGGTACCAATTTTAACACAAACCGTCAACAGTTCGTAGTGGCAATATTGCAATTTGGCAAAAAATGGTTCATTGTCACCACTACGGCGTCCCTTGAACCATTCTGAGCGCCGATATTCAAAGACAAATCCTGACTATTTGTGGTATCAGGCCTTCAGTTATCACCGGGTTATCGAGGGGGACGATGTCGATCCGGTACTGAGTCCACAACATACGCCGACATGCCTCCTCCGAACAACCGTTGATCCTGACCCATATCGACCCCGGTTGTTTCAACCGAGCGAGAACCTTGGGGGAGGTATTCATGAATTGCATTCGATCCAGACAGTTCAAGGCAATCGGTCAAAGCGGAGGTCTGCTGTGCCTGCTTTTCCTGGCCACGGTGAGCTTGGCCGGCGAACGATCCGCCGCCACTGCGCCTGCCGCCAGCAACGAGGGTATCGACACGGCGCCAGCCGACCTGGCCATTCCGTTTCACGACGGGCCCATGACCGACCGAGCGGTCCGTCTGCAATCGATGCGGCAGCGAGCCGAAGCAGCCATCATCGACCAGATCCCGCTTGAAAAGAGCCGTGGTTACGACGAGGTTGGCGGCGACGACGTGATCATCGATGACAGTGAGACCTACCTCCGCGACAGCAGCATCGACATCGCCACGGACGGCAGCATCTACGTGGCCGTGGAACTCAATCCCGATGCGGGGGGCGGCCATGCAATCCGGGTGTACCGCTCCCTGGACGACGGCGACAGCTGGACGCAGTGGGGCGAGCTGTCCGATCCCGACCCGGTGCAGCAGTACGAGCATCCGTGTGTCCACATCGCCGAGGGGAACTTGAACGCCTGCTTCGTCGCCTTCACCCGCGGCGTGGTCGGCACCGGCAACCGCGAGATCCGGGTGGCTCGATCGGACCTGTCGCTCGCCAGTGGCGATTTCAGTACCGAGGTGGTGGTCATGAGCGACGCCAGCGTCGATTTCCGCAACCCGCACCTGACCTCCGACTCGCCCAACTACACCAGCTATTATCTGTACCTCGTGGCCGACGGCGACG
>JBDRBC010000071.1:0-2909 GCA_043823125.1 bacterium
CGACCCTCCCGGACCGCCGGCGAGGTGTATCCGGACATGGGGGCGGGCCAAGGTCCTCTTCCGTTGAGAGAGCGGGAACGGAGGCTGTCATGAACGCTGGACAGGGACGTTCGCCCCTATTGCTGGTCGCGCTGCTGGTCGTCGGGTCCGCCACCTTGGCAGCCGCCCAGCCTCCGGTCTGCGATGACTACGTTTACGGTCTTGTCGACGGAGACCGGGTCACGGTGGTCCACCAGGGGGCGGAGTACAACTGCTGCCCGGACCACTTCGCCTACCAGCTGGTCGCTGCCGTCGGAGTGATCCGCGTGACGGAGATCGAGGTCGAGGGTGAGCCGTGCGACTGCATCTGCTGCTTCGACCTGAGGGTGACCATTGCCGAGGTGCCGGCCGGCGCTTGGACGGTCCTCTTCCGCTGGTACGACTACGGCACCTGGACTTGGCTGGAGTGGCCGCTCCAGGTGGTCGTACCGGAGGCCGGCCAGAGCGGCCTGCCGGCGGTCGCAGACGCTGAAAAGTCGGAATGCTACTGGGGAACCTCGGTCGTGCCCGACCCTTCGGTCGAGCCCGGCCCGGGACCGGCGCCGGGTAGCTGGGGCGCGGTCAAGAGCCTCTACCGCTGAGCCGCCTTGCGGGCGGCGTCCTCCCGTGGGAATCACCGCGATGGATCGGTCTGGGGTCTGGTGCCGGAGGTCGGACTCGAACCGACACGTCCCAAGGGGACACTGGATTTTGAGTCCAGCGCGTCTACCAATTTCACCACTCCGGCACCCTGGCAGGGAGCGATGGTAGCCAGAGGTGGAGGAGGTGTCAAGGTAGGTGGGCCCGACGGGTGAAGCGGCGGCTTTCCAACCACAACGGGGGGCCTTTCGCCGTGGCTGTCGGCCGCCATCAAGGGGCGTTGGCGCCGGCCCGGTCAGCCGGCCGAGTCAGGGTTTGACAAGGGCCCTATCTTGGCCGATATTGGGCCGTCTGAAAAACCGGGTGGGGCCATAGCTCAGCTGGGAGAGCGCATGACTGGCAGTCATGAGGTCAGGGGTTCGATCCCCCTTGGCTCCACCAACTAAAAGCAAGAAAGAGAAGAGCTTGTAGATCTCGCAAGCCCTTTTCTTTTTGTCAGGTTGACTCCGGTTCCACGCCGGTTTCACAGCAGCTGGCAGGAAACAACCGCGGGATCACTTCCCGAACGCAGCTCATCGCCGTCTACGGCGGCTTGCTGGACCTGCCAGACGGAAAGCCAATGCCTGGCCAGCCGCTGAACTTGCGCTGTGCGCCGCAGAACGAGCGCATCGCCCAGATTCCCTGACCCGCCTTCCTGGCGAGCTCCGGCCTCCCTGCAGTGGTGCATCATGCTGCCCGCTGACCGCAGATCGGATGGTGACACCCGGCCGGGCCATGGTACGCTGGCCATGGTCTGCCGGAGCTGATGGTCGAGACTGACACGAGTTGCTTGAACCTGGTCGAGGCAATCCATTGGAAGGTCCCACATGGCAGTTACTTAACACCCACGAGCGGATCGTGCTCGTCGCCCTGCTGGCCAGCCTGTTCATTTCAATCTATCTGATGTTCCCCCTTACGGGTGACCAGCATCTGAAGCCCTTCGACGCGCGGCTGACCCCCTGGAAAATCGCACGCGACATGGTGCTGGCGCTCGGAGCGGTTGCCCTGATTCTGCAGGCCTGGCGACGGGCGCAAGACATCGCGGGCGATTCCGGTGGCGCGGTACGGAACGGCGGCCTGCGCATCCTGATCCGCCAGCTGGGGATTTCGGCTTTACCGCTGCTCGTGTATCTGGCCATGCTGGCGCTGGTGGAGCTTGCCGGCGCGCTCCTGGCAGGAGACCGCAGCCAGATGCTCGCCTTGGGAGTGGGACTGCGGAATCTCTTGCTGTTCAGCGTGGTCACCGTGGCCGTCGCCTTGACCGTGCGTCCCTGCCGTGCCGGGCACCTGCTCGATCTGCTCGGTTACGGAATCACCGCCGTCGCGGCCATCGGGCTGCTGGAAATCCTCTGGCCGCTGATCCACAACCCGGCGTGGGATACCAATGTCGGCGGCGCATCGACGCTGCGGATCACTTCCACGCTTCCTGACCACCTGCGTTGCGGGATCGTCTGTGCGCTTGGTGTGGCGTACTGGTCCGCCCGTCTTCCGTTCACGCAGTGGACGGGGAAGCGTCGCCGGTTTCTCCTCGCCGCAGCGGCCTATCTCGCCTGCGCTGCGGCGCTGGCCGCTACTGGCACCCGGGCTCCGGCCGCGGCCGCGGTTCTGGTGGTAATCACCGCGGCCCTGATCCGCCGGCGTCGGGGCCTGATATTCTTACTGCTGGTGCTGTTGATCGGCGCTCTGGCCGCGTCGCCGGGGACGCGCAATCGCCTGCTGATCACCTTTCAGGAGTGGTCTCGATGGGGCCGGCCCGTCGTCGAGTCGGATGTCCGAAGCCTGAGGGAAGACGTGCGGCCTGACGCCGCCCCGGGCTGGGAGCCGCCTGCGGATCAGGACCGCACTGTCAGCAGCACGCGGCAGCGGTTGACCACCGTGCGCCTGGCCTATGACAATTTTCGGACCGATGGAACTTGGCTGTTCGGTGCAGGACTGGGGCGATCGGCGCCATCGCTCAGGCAGGTCTTCGGTGTTGAGATCCTGCCGCTCGAGAGCGCCGTCCTGAACCTGACCTACGAGACCGGATTGGTGGGCTTGCTGTGCGGGTTGATGTTCGTCCTGGGACCGGTCTGGCCGCGTCGCACGCGGCGCCACGTCCAGGACACAGGTGGCCCTGGAGCAGGATCTGCATGGTCCGCGCAGCCTGTCCGCACCTCTCTCTTGGCCATGCTGGTCGTTCTGGTTGTTTCGAGCCTGACCTACGAAACCACGGCGGGATTCCCGGTCAACCTGCTCTTCGCCACCGTCATCGG
>JBDRBC010000072.1:0-6124 GCA_043823125.1 bacterium
TCGCAGTTGGATATTTCCCAGGGACCCCTTGTTCGGCCAAAAGGCCGGGCGCATCCTCGACCTCTATGAAGGGCACTGGGAGGGCTTCGCCTTGTCTGACGCGGATTTCGTGCTTTCGACGGACGAGAAGACAAGCATCCAGGCGCGCCGGCGCAAGCACCGGTCCACGCCTTGCGGGCCCGGTGAAGAGATGCGCGTCGAGCACGAGTATGAACGCAAGGGTGCTTGGGCCTATCTTGCGGCCTGGGATGTCCGAAGGGCCAAGATCTTCGGCCGCTGCGAGGAGAAGACCGGCATCCTTCCCTTCAGTCGCTTGGTGTCCGAGGTGATGGGTCATGAGCCATACTGCTCCGCACAACGCGTCTTCTGGATCATGGACAACGGCTCCTCCCACCGTGGCCAAGCGTGTATCCGCCGGCTACAGAGCAAATGGCCAAACATTATAGTCGTCCACACGCCAGTTCACGCGAGCTGGTTGAACCAGGTGGAGATCTACTTCTCGATATTACAGCAGAAGGCGCTCACGCCAAACGACTTTGCATCACTTGATCAGCTGCAGGATCGCATCCGGCAATTCGAGCTGTACTACGAACAAGTCGCGCAGCCGTTCAAGTGGAAGTTCACACGTCAGGATCTCGAAAGACTCCTACTGAAGATCGATGCCGTCAGGAAGGAGGGATCTGAGGCTGCGTGAGTCCCTGGGAATACGTCATCGCATTTTTGGGCTGAGGCACTAAGCGGCAGGTCGCCGCTGAATCGCTCGTGGGGGAGTGCATCGACGAGGTCTTGACGGCCAGCTACCGGGCCCGGGACCTGGTGAGTAGCATCCTGTCCTTCAACCGTGGCGATTTACAGGAGCGCATTCCTGTCCAGGTGCAGGACATCGTCGACGAGACGCTCTCGTTGCTGCGGGCTTCGTGGCCGGCAACCGTCGAGATCGAGACGCACTTCGTTTCGGAGTGTGGCGCCGTGCTGGCCGAGCCGACGCAGATCCACCAGGTGATCATGAACCTCTGCACCAATGCAGCCCAGGCGATGGAGCAGCAAGGCGGCCGACTGGATATTGCCCTCGACGAGGTGAACCTCGGCGCCGACGACACCGGAGCAGAGCCAGTCGAGAAGGCCGGACGCTACGTGCGGCTGACGGTGAGCGACACCGGTCCGGGCATCGATCCGCAAATCAGCGAGCGGATCTTCGATCCCTACTTCACGACCAAGCCCACGGGCAAGGGATCCGGTATGGGACTGGCCGTGGTGCACGGTATTGTCGCCAACAACGGCGGCACGATCACGGTGGAAAACGAGCCCGGTAGCGGCGCCGTCTTCCGTATCTACCTGCCCCGGATCGACCCCGAAGACAGACCGCAATCGAGCGCGGCAGCAACCCGGCTGACCGGGGACGAACGGATTCTGTTCGTGGACGACGAGCCGAGCCTGGCCCGCCTGAACCAGAAACATCTGGAGCGGTTCGGCTACACGGTCACTGCAGTCACCTCGAGCCGAAACGCACTGAATATTTTCCGGTCCGATCCCGAGGCCTTCGACCTGGTGATCACGGACCAGACGATGCCCGAGATGACAGGTGACCAGCTGACCACCGCCTTGCTCGCGATCCGATCGGACCTGCCTGTCATCCTCTGCACGGGATACAGCGAGACGGTCAACGAAGAAACGGCCAGCGAACTCGGGATCCGCGCCTTCGTGATGAAACCGTTCAAGCGCGAAGAGCTGATGACGGCCATCCGTGAGGTCATCGAGGGACAGCCCAGCGTGGTCCAGGGCTGATTCGACCGGGGACGCTGAGTCCGCTATTCTCGAAACCTGACCGTTGTGAAATCTCCCCCCTCGGGAAATATTATAAAATCGAGACCTATGCCTTCCAGCCGGCGGCCGCCAATCCGCAATGGCCCTGCCCTCGGCAATCCGCTAGACTGGTGTCTGGATCCAAACAAGGGGGGAACCATGACGAGAAGAATCGCCAGGATCATCTTCGTCTTCACACTGGTCGCAATCACAAGTTCGGGGATCAACCCGACCACCGCCGCCGATGGTCCTGACTGGAGCGCCGGCGCTACCGAACTGGCCACCCTGCCCGGCCACGAGCAAGGAATCATCGGTGCCGTCTTCAGCCCGGACGGCCGGTACCTGACGTTGCGCAACAAGGACTTCCACGTCGATATCTGGGACGCCGCGACGGGCGAGAGTCTGGCGCACCTGGCAGGGCTGAACTCGTGGCCCCAGCACGTCGCCTACAGTCCGGACGGGACCGTTCTGGCTGCCGCCGACCTGAAACGGCTCCGGCTGTGGCAGGTACCCGGCGGCGGGGAGCTGGCACTGCTGGACGGTTGCGATGGACCGTTCGCCTGGCGACCCGACGGGACGGGAATCGTCGGCACGTTCAAGAATAGCGAGACACCCTACGAGTTACGGACCGTCAGCTGGCCGGCCGGAGAGGTGACCGGCGCCGTCGAGGATGCCCACCCGAAGCTGGTGCGCCAGATGACCTGGAGCCCGGACGGCGGCCTGCTCGGCACCTCCAGCGACGACGGCACCTTGAAGCTGTGGGGTGGCCAGCCGCTGGCCCTGGTGCGGACCCTGGCGGGTGACGTCAAGGTCGGTCGGTTTGCCTTCAGCCCCGACGGCGCGCTGGTGGCCGCCATCACCGGCAAGGATCCGGGCGGCATTCTTACTGCGGCCGCTGTGTACGTCTGGGATGTCGCCACGGGCGAGCTGAAAATCGAGCTGACGGACTTCCCCAAGGGGCTGGAACCTCTGGCCTGGAGTCCGGACGGGACCCTGCTCGCCACAGGCGAACGCCAGGGTAACCGGGCGCGGTTGTGGAGCATCCCCTCAGGCGAACTGGTCAAAGCGCTTCCCGATCACCCGTACACGGTGGCGCGGCTGGCCTTCAGTCCCGACGGCCGCTTCCTCGCCACGGGCAGTGCGAACCAGGTCACGGTCTGGGACATCGCCACCGGAACACACGCCTGGCAGGCCGACGCCGCGTCGCAAGGGTTGACCGACGTCCGCTTCTCACCTGACGGTGGGTGTGTGGTGACGACGAGCACTGATAACTCGGCCAAGATCTGGCAGGTGAACCTGCCGGGTGACTGATGGTTGATTGATGGTTGACCGACCATCTATTGACGAGGGCGTCGCGCCGATCAGGCCGCGCCCTCGTCGCGCCGGTACACCCGGGTACACTCGCCCTGCGCGCGCCTATCTCACTCCACCGGCAAGGCCACCGTGAAAGCGCCGCGCAACTCGCCCACCGCGAATCCGGTCCCCCGGTCTTCGGGATAAAACTTCATCAGTTGCGCTGACACGTCCGGCGAAAGCGGGTCGCCGTGGCAGGCCAGACAGAGCGACCCGGTGGGGATGGCTTTCAGGTAACGGAATGTCTGGTGACCGTCGGTGTCGGTGACCAGCGCCCACTCTTCCAGGTTTTCCGGCGCCTCACCCGCGTGAAGCCGGGCGGTCAAGGCAACGAGGCCCTTCTGCTCCCAGGCATCGGGTGCGTTGGCCGGATTCCGCAGGCCCAGGCTGGTGCGACCCACGTGCAGCCCCTGCTTATCACTGACCTGCCGGGCAATGGCGCCGGCTTCGGTCCGGCACACCGCCAGTGCGCCGCCGGGTCCGCCAGCCTGCATGGCGGTCTGCAATTCGGCCTGCAAGGCGCCGCCCAGAGTCACGGCAGCCGCGCGGCAGGTGGCGAGGTGTTTTTCGGCGTCGGGATCGTCTTGGGTTTCGGCGACGATGGCGGCGGCCGGCTCGGCCTGTCGCTCACCATCGTCTTGTGACGAGCAGGCGGACAGGCCCACTGCCAGCAGGAAAAACGACACCAGCATCAGATGAGATTTCACCGGATACCCCCGAGATTACAGAACCATACCGTTTGACACTTACAACCTCGCCCCACAATTCTTGCAATACCTCGCCCCGATCTCGTGCCCCTCTGCGCTGCACTGGATACACGCCTGGGTGCTCACCGCGCTCTGCTGCGCCCGACTCATCTCCGACGCCACGATGCCCGTCGGCACCGCGATGATGGCGAAACCGAGGATCATCACAACGGAAGCGATGGCTTGCCCGAAAGAGGTCTTGGGCGAGATGTCGCCATATCCCACCGTGGTCATGGTGACAATTGCCCAGTAGATACTCCGCGGAATGCTGGTGAAGCCGTGGGCCTCGCCCTCGACGAGGTACATCACCGAACCGAAGATCACCACGAGGGTGATGATGGCGGAGAAGAAGACGGCGATCTTGCGCATGCTGGCGCGCAGGGCGCGCATCATGGTGTTGGCCTCGCTCAGGAACTGGACCAGCTTCAGCACCCGGAAGATGCGTAATACCCGCAAGATGCGGATGACCAGCAGGTACTGGCTGCCCGGCAGCAGCAGGCTCAGATAGGTGGGCGCGATGGCGAGCAGGTCGATGATGCCGAAAAAACTCGTGGCGTAGGAGCGCGGCCGACCGATGCACGACAGCCGGAGCAGGTACTCGATGGTGAAGGCGATGGTGAAGACCCACTCCACGGCGTAGAGCAGTTCGCCGTGGGTCGTGTTGATCGCCCGGACGCTGTCCAGCATCACCGCCAGCACGCTGAGCAGGATGCCCCAGATCAGCACGAGGTCGAACAGACGGCCGCCGCGAGTGTCCGCCTCGAAGATGATCTCGTGCAGCCTGGCGCGGGCGCTATCCTGGGATTTCTTGGTCTCGATCATCGGCGCCTTTCAGCATCTTCTCTCGCAGGCGGGAGCGGGCGGAGATGAGGTGGCCCACATCAATCAGCAGGCCACACATCTTGTAGACCACAGAAAATCTCCCAGCGCGCCGACGAGCACGTACGGGGCCGTCAACTCGGCGGCCGACAGGGTGATGGTGGTGCAGAGCAGGATTCCCATGTCGGGCTTCCTCTGCCGGGTGAATCTGCCGAGGCCGAGAATAGCAGAATTGGATTGGGTGTCTGTGAAAATGTATCGGAAGGAGAGTTTCGCACCTGGTCACACGATATCGAAAAAGGCGCCCCGAATACACGGAGCGCCCCAATCAGCTTCGATTCATTTCGAAATCCTACATCCGCTCCGCGATGGCCTTCCCAAAACCGGAGCAGCTCACCTCGGTCACATCCTCGCGACCCTCGGCCTTCATCAGCCGCGCCAGGTCGTAGGTCACGTGCCCGTCGATGATCGCCTCCTCCATGCCGTGCTCGATCAAGGTGGCCGCTTCCTGCCAAC
This sequence comes from bacterium, assembly GCA_043823125.1. Lineage (GTDB taxonomy): Bacteria > Krumholzibacteriota > Krumholzibacteriia > LZORAL124-64-63 > LZORAL124-64-63 > JBDRBC01. Next base: position 5,238 of record JBDRBC010000072.1, read on the forward strand.
CCATGTGATTGAGCATCATCACCGCGGACAGGATCAGCGAACCGGGATTCACCTTGTCCAGGCCGGTGTACTTGGGCGCGGTGCCGTGGGTGGCCTCGAACAGCCCCACGTCGTCGCTCATGTTGGCGCCCGGGCCGAGGCCCAGACCGCCCACCAGCGCGATGGCCGCGTCCGACATGTAGTCGCCGTTCAGGTTGGGCAGCGCCATGACGCTGTATTCGCCCGGCCGGGTCTGGATCTGCTGGAAGATGCTGTCGGCGATGCGGTCCTTGATGAGGATCTTGCCCGCGGGCATCTTGCCGTCCAGCTCGTCCCACAGCTTCTTCTCGCTGATGAACTTGTCGCCGAAATCGCGTTCGGCCAGCTCGTAACCCCACTTGCAGAACGAGCCCTCGGTGAACTTCATGATGTTGCCCTAGTGCACCAGGGTGACCGACGGCAGGTTCTGGCTGACGGCCCACTCGAGGGCCTTGCGCACCAACCGCTCGGTGCCGAAGACGCTGATGGGCTTGATGCCTATGCCGCTGTCCTCGCGGATCTGACGGCCGGTCTGTTCCTTGATCAGCTTGATGACCGCCAGGGCGGTGTCGCTGCCGCGCTGGAAGTCGTACCCGGCGTACACGTCCTCGGTGTTCTCGCGGAAGATCACGAAGTTGACCTGATCGGCGTACTTGTTGGGGCTCGGCACACCCTTGAAGTATCGCACCGGCCGCACACAGGCGAACAGGTCGAGATGCTGACGGAAGCGCACGTTGATGGAACGGAACCTCTCGCAGACGCCGTCGTCCTTGCCGCACTTGTCGCAGGTGCCGTCGTGGTACTGCTGGTGGGAGCAGTTCAGGCAGACGTGGGTCTCCTCACCGATGGGTGTGGTGAACGGGCCCTTG
>JBDRBC010000073.1:0-2312 GCA_043823125.1 bacterium
CGATCTGCGACTGAACTTCCTCGACAAGAAGTTCGGGGACGTATCAGATCGTCACGACCGGCTCCTGAGTGTAGAGTACGCCGTCAAGCCCACCCGCCACGAGAAGCTCGACTTCGAGATGGGGTACTCGTTAACCGAGCAGGAGGAAACCGACCGGAATCGTGCCTACCGGTTGCGATTCGATAGCCGACGCGCCAGCAATTCCTTCTACCTGGAGATGATCGATGCCGGTCCCGACTATCACGGCGCCTACCACGATTTCAAGCACCGACAGGCGGCTTATCAATTCCGTATGGGCCCCCGGTGGCGCGGGCATCTCTCCAGACAGCGGTCCAATTCCTACTTCCGGTGGACCTCAAGCGACCGGTCAGAATACTGGCGAGGCGCCGAACAGGTCGGTGTCGATTACAACCCGCGCTCGGATGGACTCAACTACTCGCTGGAAGGCAGAAGGGCCTTCGATGACAACCCGAACCCCGACTGGCAGAGCGCCAGCGAGGAGGCCAGCCTCCGTCTCGGCCTCGGGCTGAAGCGCAGCAGTTTCCTGTTGAACCTGTATTTGGAGGGGAGCCAGCAAAAGGGTTCCTGGTCCTCGAGCGGGCAGGACATCTGGCGTTTCTCGACCTTCGCCTACAGTCGTCTCGGCAGGGAACACACGGTTTTCCTGCAGCTCCAGCTCAGCGATCCCGAGGACCGCGGGGGTGGCCTGCTCGGTGGTGGCAATTCCCTCACGGGAACCTATTCCTGGCAGTCCGCGGACGCCTTGACCATTGCAACCCGCGTGTCCTTGAACCACTTCGGCTCCGATAGAAATCCGCAAGGACATCATTTCGACCTGACAGCGAAATGGCGTCTCCTGCAGGATCTCACTCTCGACTTCAGAATCCGTCACAGTGAGCGGGCAATGGAAAACAAGGAGACCTCGCTGTTGTTGGCGGTCAATCGTCCCTGGAGCATGCCGACGGGCCGGAAGACGGACATCGGGACAGTCACCGGTCGGGTGGTGGACATGGAGCTTCCGGGTCACCCCGGTGTCCCCGGAGCGATCCTGCGCTTCAACGAGATGGCCGTGGTCTGCGATGATGACGGTCAATTCATCCTGGCCAACATCCCAAGCGGCAGTTACCTCATCAACATCGATCGGCACAGCATCGGTCTGGGCCGCATTACCGTGGAGGGAATGCCGCTGCTGAAGCAAGTGCACGGTGGCACGGTTACCGACCTGGAGATCGGGATCACCCAGGCCGCCACCTTGCACGGTAAGGTGGCCACCTTCGCCCGGGTACAAGGTTCCACGCCGGGTGAATCCGGGATGGATGTGGTTCTCAGCGCGGCCCGGCGAGATGGGCTCTACCTGCAAGGATCTGGAGAGGTCGGCCTGGCTTTCCTGTCCGGCGCCGCCACCGATCGACCTGCCGAGCCATCACTCCGGGATGAAGAGCTGGTGGAGACATATGTTCTACCGGGAATCATCGTGGAGATCTCAAACGGCGAAAAGCAACTGCGCAAGATAACCGATACCCAGGGGAATTTTCTGTTCTCCAATCTCTTGCCGGGCCGCTGGACCGTGAAGGTGGTGACCACCGACTTGCCCTCTCACCACGATCTGGAGCTGCAGAGCAAGGAAGTGGTGCTCTCTCCGGGCATGGACTCCACCCTGACGATCAGGGTTCTGCCTCGCCTGCGCAGGATTCGGGTGCTGGAGAGCAAGGCTCTTTCTGATCGGGTGAGTTCGCTAACGACGACACCCTGACCCATCGGTTGTGCCATCGAGATTGTGTTTCTGCTTACGCAGAGGCAACCTCCGATATCATTCAGTCACCACGCCCGCTTCAAATCGTGCGTCCGATTCACCTGAATAGCCCGGGTTCTCACTCGCCGGCCGTAATACTCGGCCCATCGCGGCGGCAATTGCACATGCGCCCGGAATACCCTCTGCCGAAGCACGTCCTGCGGTGTCAGTGGTTGTCGCGTCAAGCCGACCAGCATGCCCGGAGTCTCTCGAACCCCCTTCTCCCACCGCTTCTTCACGTAATTCCGCCAGACCTACAAGATCGCCAGCCGCTCGGCGCTGCTTTGACCCGGATGATCGTCGCTCCGGACTGTCGCCTGCCGACGGCCGCGGAGGCTGACCCGCAGCAACTCGGTCATGTCCTTCTCGATCGCCTTCGGGTCCGGTCGGCCCAGACGCCGTTCCAGCTCCGCCCGGCGTTTCTTCTGGTCCGGACGCATCCGGCCCTTGCGACGCAACTCGCTGTCAGTGGAGTACATGAAGAAGCTGGTTTCGGCATCCACCGCCAGGTGATGGTGGA
>JBDRBC010000074.1:0-11249 GCA_043823125.1 bacterium
GATGAACGGCAACCGCATCACCACTCCGCCGAGCAAGGTGTAGGACGGCATGCCGTACCCGGTGGGAAACCAGTTCTCCACCGTGGCGAACTTGCCGTACGGATACGGGCCGAGCATCTCCTCGTACATGGCGAGATAGACTTTTGTCCGTTCGAGGTAGAGATCGCTGAGGCGCTGGTCCTCGTCGAGCAGGTAGGTGTAGATGGCGGTCTCACCGGCGAGGTCCTCGCTGATGTGGTACCGGCCGGCGATGAGGTTCAGGCCGTCGCTGGGATGTTTGGCGTGCCAGACGGTGACGAGACGGTTTCCCGTTTCTTCCTGACTGACCTTGACGCCCTGGGTGATGGGCTCGATCCCGAGCGGCGTGTTGACGATGAGATGGTGCGTGGCCATGGCGCCCGGCACGGTGGGTAACCAGCGGGAGCGGGCGGAGAGGTAGATCCCCTCGTCGCCGATGGTGGCCTCGATCTCGCCGCCGACGTTTTCACGGGAGAAGGTGACCTCGTCCACAGGTTCGTGGAGGCGGCCGCGGTAGTGCAGAACATAGGCTTCGGCACTGTTGGTGCCGAAGAGGGTGTGGACGTCGAATTCGTTGTAGCCGTCCTGTTCGAGGTCGAGTTCAGCGCCACCGTCGGTTTCGTAAGGCGCCCGACCCGCCGGCTGACCCGCGACTATATACTCGGTCAGCAGGAATTCGAAATTGTACCCGAGCTGGATGGTGTCGAGGGGCGCGGAGCTATACAACGTATCGTGAACCGTCACCTCGTGGTTTTCCGGATCGAGGATCACTCGGGCGCGGTGCGAGACGACCAGCGGCTCATCCGCAGCCTGGACCAGACTCGTCAGGGACACGAGAACAAATAGTGCCGTCTTGGTGATCTGGTGGTTCGTAATCATTCCCACTCCTCTGACCTGAGCCGGTTCAGATGATCTTGAAAATCGTTCTCAAAGTGTACACATGTACAATCCCGACGGCGACAACAGCGACCGCGGCGATCAGTTCCTCCAGTGCACCCGGGTACACTCTCACCACCAAACCAGTGATCCCGCCGCAGCCCGCCACCGCCAACCGATCCGCAGCGAGCTAATCCACCACAACCGTCACCAGCGGCAGATTCGCCAGATATTTTCCGCCCACCCGACGCAGGTCGGCCAGGGTGATGTCGTCGTAGCCGCCCAGCATGGACGAGGCGCGGGAGACGTCGCCGTCCAGCTCGGCCATGGCGAGATAGTAGGCCTGGCTCAGACTCGACAGCCGGCGCATCAGGTACCGCCCCACCCGGGAGCTGCGGATCTTGTCCAGTTCGTCCTGGCTGATGCTGCCGGCATCGAACTCGGCCAGGAACCGGCTCAGCGCCTGTTCCCCTTCCGCGACCCGTTCTCGCGGCGGATTGAGCCAGGTCTCGAACTCGGCCTCGCCGCCGTGGATGGAGACGGTCGCGCCGACGCTGTACGACAGGCCCTGACTTTCACGCAGATCCCGGGCCAGCCGATCGGAAAGGATGGCGCAGAGGATCTCCAGCGGTTTCTCGTCTGCGGGGTCGACCTGGAGCAAGGCCGCCGAACGGATGGCGGCCATCTCGCCGCCCAGACTTTCGGTCACTCGCCGTGATGACGCAGTCAGCGGCAACGGCGGCAGGCCCGCGGTGGGTTTGCCGCGACCCGGCAGCAGCTCCTCGAGCTGACGGGCCAGATCGGCATGCGGATATGGCGAGACCACGGCGAAGATCAGGTTCTGGGGCGTGAATGCGTCACGGTAGACCCGCCGCGCCGCGTCGTAATTCAGATCGTTCAGCGCGGCGGCCTCACCCTCGGCCGGGCGCACCAGCGGGTGTTCTCCATACAGGGTCTCGCGCAGCAACTGATCGGCGCGAAACCGGGCGCTGCCCTGGCCGTCCTCCAGCAGGGCGATCTGTTGCCGCCGTTCACGCTCGAAGTCCTCACCCAGGAAGCTGGCGTGCTGCGACATCTCCGCCAGCAGCTGCAACAGTTCGGGTCCGTTCTCCGCCGCCACCTCCACCCGGATGTAGGAAAAGCGGCCGGTGGTGTAGTAGTCGTCCATGGGGATGTGCGGGTTGTCCACCAGCTTCACCACGGCGCCGAGCCGCCGCAGCCGGCGCGACAGACAGGTCGCATCGCAGCCGGCTACCCCGCTCATGAGCATACGGTGCACGAGATTGAGGGCGCCGGGACTGTCGGCATCCACCACCGCCCGGTTACGAACGGTGAGGTGAATTGCCAAAAGAGATGACGCGGGATTCTGCTGGCTTACCAGGATCACTCCGTTTTGCAGCTCGGTGCGCTCCACGGGCAAGGACGTCACCGTGATCGGGGCCGGGGGCGACGTCGGGGCGGGGCGTTCCGTGGCCGCGACGGCCGCGCCGAGTTGACCGCCGGCGGAGGTGCTATCGGCTGCGTCCGTATCACTGGACGTACCGCCCATGGACATGCCCGACTGCCGCATCGCCTCCAGCATGGCCGCCGGAACCTGCATGCCCTCCGGCATCTGCATCCCGCCAGTGTCGACCGTGGTATCCGGATCAACCGTTTCACCTTCCCGGTCGAGGCCGGGTTCGATGAGCAGCGCCAGACACGGGCTGTCCAGCAGATACGACTCGAGCACCCGCATGACATCCTCGGCGCTCACCTCACGCAGTCGCGGCAGGTAGGAGACGAAGAAGTCCGGTCCGCCGTGCACGATGGGCTCGGCCGTGATGATGCCCGTGTGGCGGAGTTGCTCCCGATCGAGCAGGGTGTGTGTCTCCTCCATCTGGACGATTTCCTGGATGTCGTCCCGGGTGACGCCGAACTCCAGGGCAGCGGCCCCGGCCTCCTGTACCAGACGATAGAAGCGTTCGGGATCGGCGGCGGCAGGGAGTCGGAACTCCAGCACCAGCCGCGAGAATCCGGACGCCTGCTCCCACCAGACCGCCAGTTCCGGTCGTTCCTCCGGCGGCATGCCATCCAGGGCGCGGGTCAGGATCCCGCTGCCCTCGGCGTCCAGGAGCTGGGTCATGACCAGAAACGGGAAATAGTCGTCCGCCTGGTAGCCCGGCGCCTCGAAAGCGAGGGCCAGCAACCGGCGGTCGCCGCCCCGTCGCACCACGGTGTGGGTCCGATCGTAGAAATCGACCAGTGCCAGGTCGGGCCGTTCGACGCTACCCGGCGGCAAAACACCGTAATACTGCTCGAGCAGCGCGAGGGCCTCGTCCCGGTCGAAATTGCCGGCGAGGGTCAGGATCATGTTGTTCGGCACATAGTGGTTCTTGTAGAAGCCGTAGACGTCGTCCCGCTCCATGTTTTCGATGGTGCTCCTGGTGCCGAGGGTCGGCAGGGCGAGGCTGCTGCCCTGGAAGATCACCTGGCGTAACGTCTGCTCGCTGAAGTGCTCCGGCCGATCCCGGCTGCTCACGAGTTCCCCCACCACGATGCCCTTCTCCTTGGCGAACTTGTCGTCGGGCAGGGTGGAATGGAACAGCATCTGGGACTGGATGAGCAGGCCGGTCTCCAGGGAGCCGGTCGGTATCACCAGCATGTAATTGGTGTAGAAATCGGTGGTGTTGGCGTTGTTGTAGGCGCCGTGGAGATCGGCCAGATCGTACAGCTCTTCCTGGGAGAACAGCTCGCTCCCGTTGAACAGCAGATGTTCCAGCATGTGGGACATGCCGCTGGTGCGGAAATCCTCCCAGGCCGACCCGACTTTCACCTGGGTGTAGATGCCGACCATGGGCTGCGCCGGATTGTGCATCAAGATCACTTGCAGGCCGTTCTCCAGGCCGAGAACTTCCACGTTCTCGGGCAAGGAATAAAACGTCGGCTCGAGCTGCTGCCGCAGATAGGTCGAAGTATCCAGGCCGAGACTGCCGTCGGGCGGTTGGGCGGAGAGCGGCTTGACCGGACCGAGCCCGAGCAGGCAGCAGAAAACAGTGACCAGGGCGACTTTTCCGCACCGAAGCCGCAGGGCTGTATTTACCTGCACCCGATTCATGTCCCGTTCCTCCCCGCTCCCGTGAAATACCTTGTCAGGCGGAGACCGCCTCCGCCCCCTCGACGATGCCCAGAAAATCGGCGGCCTTCAAGCTGGCGCCGCCGATGAGTCCGCCGTCCACGTCCGGTTGCCCGATGAGCTCGCGAGCGTTGGCCGGTTTGCAACTGCCGCCGTACAGGATCCGCATCTGTTCCGCCAGATCGGCTCCCAGCAGCTCGGCCAGGAACTGGCGCGAGAAGCCGTGGATCTCCTGGGCGATCTCCGGAGTGGCGGTCTCGCCGGTGCCGATGGCCCAGACCGGTTCGTAGGCCAGAATCGTGTTGGCGGCGGTCAGGTTCTTCACCCGCGGCAACACGCCTTCGATCTGGGCGCGCACCACTTTTTCCGCCGCGCCGGCCCGGCGCTGCTCGATGACCTCGCCGTAGCAGAAGATGGCGGTCAGTCCCGCCTCGTGGGCCAGGTTGATCTTGGCGCTGAACATCTCGTCGGTCTCTCGCTGGTACTGACGCCTTTCGGAGTGGGCGATGATGACGTGACTGGCGCCGGCTTCGGCCAGCATCTCGGCCGAGATCTCGCCGGTGTACGCGCCGTTCCGTTCGGTGGCGCAGTTCTGGCCACCCAGCAGCAAGGGCGAATCCTTGGTCATTTCCGCCGCCGCGGCCAGGGAAACGTACGGCGGACAGATCAACACGTCGCCGTGCAGGGTGAAGGCCCGCAAGCCATCGCGCACTTCCCGACTCAACTTCTGGGCCGCAGCCGGTCCGTTGTTGAGCTTCCAGTTACCCGCCACCATGTATCGTCGCATGCTGAAAACCTCCCGGTTCTCCAGAGGAGCGCGCGGACCGACATCCCGTTGCGGGACTTCAGGCCACCAACGCCGACTCGTGGTGCAAGCCGGATTTCAAGCAAGATAGATAACAGAAGGAAGCGGATCTGTCACCCTCGCGGGCGTTGAGGCGGGACGCCGGCTCGCCAACGGTCAGATCCGGGGCAAGAAGGCCAGCAACAGGTTCGCCACGCTGTCCTGGACCAGTCGCCCGACGGCCACCACGTCTTCGTGGGACAATTCCGGCTGGCCCACTTCACGGGCAGGGTTGGTGATGCAGGAGAGGCCGGCCACCGCCACTCCCAGGCGCGACAGGAGCACGGTTTCCGGTGCGGTGGACATGCCCACGGCGTCGCAGCCGGCGCGTCGCAGAAAACCGATCTCCGCCCTGGTCTCGTACGCGGGGCCGTACATGCTGGCGTAAGTGCCGGAAAAAAGACTCAAACCGGCGCTGGCCCCGGCGTCGGCCAGTTCCCGAGCCAGACGTTCGTCATACAGCGGCCGCGGCTGGGCGGCCCGCCCCTCGTCCACCGGCTCGTCGAGTAATCCACGTAACGGATCGGTCAGATGCATATCGAGCTGATCCCGGATGACCATCAGATCGCCCGGCACGAAATTCCGATTCAGGCCGCCGGCGGCGTTGGTCACCACCGCGGTGTCGATGCCGAGACAGGCCAGGGTCGCGGTGGGCAGCAACAGCTCGGCGGCGGGTAGCCCCTCGTAAGGATGTAACCGCCCCTGCATGACGAGCACCGGCACTCCGGCCGCCTGCCCGACGACCAGCCGCCCCTCGTGTTCCGCCACGGTGGTGGTGGTGAAACCGGGGATCTGCGTGTACTCGCACACCTGTTGATCGGTGATGGCATCGACGAAATTGCCCAGGCCGCTGCCGAGGATCAGGCCGACGCGGCCGGAGAATCCGCGTGGCTGCAGCCAGTTCACCGCGCCCGTCACCCGGTCACGCCACGAATCGGAGAGTTTCGCCAGCCGTGTGGTCACCGTCAGCTCCTCGACACCGGGTGTTTCAGACCAGATCCAGATCGTCCAGCGCGAACTTGTCGCGTAGCGAAGCCACCGTCTTCAAATCCTCGCCCACCAGCTGCTCCTTCTCCCGCTGGGGCAGGAAGGCGCTCTTGAACCCGTTCACCAGCAGGTTCTCCGTCTCCAGCAGGGTCAGGTCGAACACCCGCACCGCCAGCTCGAGTTCGTTGGCGATGGAGGTCCGGGCGAACAGTGTGTTGTCCGTGTTGAGGGTGACCCGTAGCCCGAGGTCCAGGTAATACCGCAACGGATGTTCCTGAAAACTCGGCACTACGCCGGTCTGCACGTTACTGCTGAGACAGACCTCCAGCGGGATCCGGTGATCGTTGACGTAAGCGAGCAGTTCCGGATCCTCGTGCAGGCGGGTGCCGTGACCGATACGGTTGGCGCCGCAGTAGTGCAAGGCCTGATGGATGGACGCCGGCCCGAAACCTTCGCCGGCGTGGATGGTGGAGTTCAGGTTGTTGTTCATGACGTGGTAGAACGCCTTGCGGTGATCCTTGGCCGGGTAGTGTTCCTCGGCGCCGGCCAGATCGAAGGCCACCACGCCCCGCCCCTGCCAGTCCACGGCCAGCTCCGCCAGCTCCAGAGAGCGTTCCGGCTGGATGGTGCGCAAGCCGGTGATGATGATGCCGGACCGGATACCCACCTCCAGCTTCGCCGCCTGCAGACCAGCCCAGACGGCAGCCACCGCATCGTCGGGTTTCATCCCCTTTTTCGTGTGGAACAGGGGGCAGAAACGAACTTCCAGGTACCAGCAGCCCACCTCGGCGGCGTCCAGCGCCATCTCGCGCGCCACCCGTTGAAGCTGTGCCGGCTCCTGCAACACCGCCAGGGTGTGGTCGAAGAAGCGGAGGAATTCCTGCTGACGGCTGATGTTGTCGCCCGGGAAATACCGCTGCCGCGCCGCTTCCGGATCGTCGGGAATATCCAGGCCGGCCTGCCGGCCCAGCTCACAGAAGGTCTCCAAACGCAGGGAGCCGTCCAGATGGCAGTGCAGGTCCGTCTTGGGTAACGCCAGGAGCAGATCGCGCGGGATACGTTCGCCCCGCAGAAGATCGCTGCGCCGGTACTGGCCCTTCCTCACGCCTTTGCCTCTTTCGCCTTCAGTGAGCGGACATGCTTGGCCTGATGGCGACGACTGATGAGCTGCAGCAACCGCTCCCTGGCGTCCTCGTCATCACGCAGGTTCACCTGTTCGGTATCGATGATCTCCACCGGACAGAGCGCCGGCGCCCTTTCGATCCAGTCCTCGTAAGCGGCGTGCAGATCGGCCAGGAAGTCACTCGGGATGTCGGCCTCGATGGAGCGACCCCGCTGCTGAATGCGCGACTGGGCGGTCTCGGGACGACAACGCAGATAGATGATCAGGTCGGGGACCTGCAGGAACGCGACCATGTTGCGGAAGATGTCGCGGTAGTTCTCGTAATCCCGGTTGTCCATGCAGCCGCGGCGATGCAGGGTCGGCGCGAAGATCTCCACGTCCTCGTAGATCGTCCGGTCCTGAACGGCCGAACCACCGTGGTCCATGATCTGCTTCTGCACCTCGAACCGCTTGCTCAGGAAGTAGACCTGCAGGTGAAAACTCCACCGGGTCATGTTGCGGTAATAATCGGCCAGGTACGGATTGTTGATCACCGGCTCGAAGTACATGGGCCAGCCGAAGGTCTGGCCGACGAGAGTGGTGAGCATGGACTTGCCCACGCCGATGTTCCCCGCGATGGCGGTGTAGAACGGCGTCGTCGGGCACGGTCGCGGCGTCGGGGTCGCGTCGGCGGTTGCATTCACGTTGATTCTCCTTCACCCTGTTGGCAAGGTCATACCAGCTGGAAGAACGAGTGGGATCAGCCGTCGAGGGCGTCGATCTTGTCCACGCGAAGGGCGTGGCGGCCGCCGGCGAAGTCGGTGGCGAGCCAGATGCGGACCATCCGTCGCGCCAGCCCGCGGTTCACCTGTCCGCTGCCCAGCACGAGCACATTCGCATTGTTGTGCACGCGACTGTTGACGACGGTGGCTTCGTTGTGGCAGGTGGCCGCGCGCACGCCGGGAACCTTGTTGGCCGCCATGGCCGAACCGATGCCGGCGCCGTCGATCATGATGCCCCGGAACGCCTCGCCCCTGGCCACCACCCGTCCCACCTTCACGGCGAAATCCGGGTAATCCACCGACTGCTTGCTGTCTGTCCCCACATCATACGGTTCGTACCCCAGTTCCACCAGCAGTTCGTTGAGCACTCGCTTGAGTTCGAACCCACCGTGATCGGCGCCGATGGCCACACGGCGGTCGGCGCCTGGGGAGAGTCGTCTGGGGTGGGTTGCGGGGTCGCCGGGCGACGCCGTCGCGGCAGCCCCGGGTGCGGCGGTCGGCGGCGAATCCGGCTTGCCAGGACCGGCGTCCGGGGTGGGTGACCGGAGTTGATCCTCGAGCTGACGCCGTACCTGGCTCATCTGTTCCGCCAGCCTGGCGTCGGTGATCTTGTCGGATTCGAGAGCCAAGACAGAACCTCCACGAGACGCGCAATGAATCCAATCCCGTACGCGCGGGATCGCCGAGCAAGAGGAGTTCGGCCGGGATCAATTGTCGGGTTCGATATGCCGCTCGTGTTCGCGTTGCTCGGCGGAAATGAACTTGCGGACCTGTTGGGAGTCCGGCACCACGACGAACACATAACCACCGAAATAGGTCGAACCCTTCGGTTTATCGACGACGGCCAGCGAGGTCGGCCGGGGTGTCCAATCGACATTCCCGAACAGCTTGATGTACTCGCCGTCGGCATCAAAGATCTGGATCCGGTCATTGCCGGTGTCGGCCACGAAGATACGACCCGAACCGTCCAGGGTCACGGCCCACGGAACGGTGAACTGCCCCGGTTCGGAACTCGGCCCCTCGATCCAGGGTTCGTCGCACTCCTCCGCCTTGCCGAGGGTGAAATCGCTCGCCACCTCTTCCCCGCAGGACGGCTCACCGAAACGGACCGACAGGCCGCGCCACGGGTCCTGGTCGTCGGGATCCGCAGTCACGTCGCTGTAGTCCGGCACCGCACTGAAGCGGATGACCCAGTTGCGCACCGAGTCGAGTTCGCAGACCAGCAAGCTGTCCTCGTGATCCCTGGCCATTCCTCCCGGCACATGGACGAAACGCAAACCCGCGCCCTCTTCCTGGGTGCCGGCCCGATAGCGGCGGGCGAGGATGCCGTAAGGAGAGAGGTCGTTGTAGTTATCGAACAGGTAGCGGTGCACCACCGAGGAATCTTGATCGGCGAGATAAAGAAATGTCCGACCGCCTTCGATCCCATCGACGCCGGCGGGACAGGTTGCCATGCCGGCCACCTGTTTCACTTCCGGCAGGATCCAGTTGCCAACGGTCTCGAGATCGTTCGTGCCGAAGGCGCTGACCCGTTGCAGACCCTGTTCCCAGACGAAGATCATGTCGCCGTCCTCGTCTGCGCACAGCGCGGTGGGCTGAGACAAACCGTCGATTTCCACGTCCGGACTGTAATCCGTGAAACGCCGGCTCAATCTGCCGTCACCGGAAAGCACGAACAGGAATCCCTTGGCCACGAGGATCTGGACCGGGTCTGTCTCTGCGAAGTAATCATCGATGTAATAATTCGTCACGCCGAACAGGCCGGACGCCTCGGGAATGGCGATCTTCTCGCCGCAGCCGCCGGCGCCGGCGAGTAGGAGCGCCCCGAGGATCATGATCCACCCCAGCACCCAGCCGGCCGTGCGTCGGGTGGAACCGACCGCTGACCGCCGGGTACGGTCCAGGGATGCCGAGGTAAAATGCTGACGTTGCAAGGTCATCTCCCGATCCTGCCCATCAACGGCACCAGATCCACCGAGAAGTGATGAATGGTCCCGAACAGTCCCATGTCGCTGTATGCGTAATCGAGGCGGAACACCAGCCGATCCCGACCGACCTTCACCCCGAATCCGGTGGCGAAACCACCGTCGTGGCGGCCCGTCTCGTAACCGGCGCGCAGGAAAAGCATCTCGTTCAAACCCAGCTCGACGCCCCAGTGAAAGCTCTCGGTGTAATCCGAGGGATGGCTGAAATCGCTGGTGGTCAGCAGGCCGATCTTCTCGGACAGCTCGAAGGTATACGTGATCCCGAACGACCCCACCGTGGGTGCCGCGAAGCTCTGGAATGAGCCGGCCTGCTCGAAACCTTCGAGCAGGGGCGGCGGCTCGCCATTCGGGCGCAACTTGGGCCCGAAATTGCGGACCGAGAATCCGACCCGCATGTCGCCCAGACCGACGAAATACAGAATGCCGAGATCCGCCATGATGGATCGGATCTCGAACTCGTCCAGGTTCTCCTGGTACAGCTTCACCGTGCCGCCGATGGAGAACCGATCGGTCATGGCGCGGGCCAGGGTCAGGCCCACCAGGTACTGGTCCGCCCGGAAAGTTGTGCCGGTGCCTTCTTGATGAAACTCGTCCGTCCGCGGGATATCTCCCGAACGCAGCATACCTAGACTGAGGCCGTAACCGAAGTTCTGTCCGCGTGAGTGGTAAGCGAAGTAGTCCAGATCGATATCCGCTGTGTACACGGTGTGCGCCGCGAACAGGTTGCGGCGGCCCGGCGTGCGCAGAATCCCGGCAGGATTCCAGAACAGCGTGGCGGCGTCGGTGGCGCAGGCGGTGTAAGCTCGTCCCAGCGCGACACTTCTCGCACCCACCGGGATCCGCAGAAACTGGGCCCCGGCGGCGCCGACGTTCTCTTCACCGTACAGGTCCAGGATCCCCCCCGCCACGCCGCTCGACACCGAGCCGAGACTGAAGGCGAGCCCGAGCAGGAATCCCGACCAGAGAAGACGTTGGCGTCTCACCATGCGTAGCTCACCCCCCAGAGCACGAAACGCGGATTTATGATGTAGTCGGGTCTGACCACTCCCTTGGCGTAGCCCTCGCTATCGGTGCTGGTTTCCTCCCTGTATTCCCAGGCCGGATTGTCATCGCCCACCTGGTAGCCTTCACCGGTGTAGGCATTCACCCGCCGATAGTTCTTGTGGTTGAACAGGTTTCGCGCTTCCAGGAAAAAGGTCAGCTTCCGGTTCCGACCGAACTTCCAGAACTTGTTGAGCCGCAGATTGACCGAGTTCTGGACGGGTCCGATCCCGGTATTGATCTCGCCTTGCGCCCCCTGGTCTTCCCCGATATAGGTCAGAGGAGTGTACCGCTGTCCCGACTCGGCGCGGAACAGGAGGTTGGCGCTCCAGTTGGGTGGCATCAAACCGGCAGAAACGGTGCGAACGGTCAGGAACGGAAAGGAGGAGGAGAGCCGGGGATACGGGATCCGCGCCTCGGGCCGGGAATCCTCAAAAACCGAGTAATCGAGGTTCACCGACACCGTCCACGGCTTGTCCCACAACAACGGTGTCCGCTTCAG
>JBDRBC010000075.1:0-8864 GCA_043823125.1 bacterium
CACCAACCGCCGATTGGCCCTGGCGGCCCAGATTTCTTAGGGTTTTGGTGGCGATGGACTTTTGACTAGCCACAGTCGTTACGACGCCACGCCCAGGAACTTCTTCCCGATCCCGATGGCCAACCGCAACAACACATAGCCCGCGACGACCATCGACAGGTTCGTGGCCGTCTGCGCGGGCAAATGGGTATAGGCCAGAACCATCATCCCGACCGCGGCGGCGGGTTTGGTCAACTTGGGCATGAACGCCATGGCCACGGCGAATCCCAACAATATGAAGAAGGACCCGTAGCCGATAACCCCGTAGGGAAAGCTGATGGCCAGGGAACAGAGGGCGACGACTTCGAGGGCGACGTTGCCGACGCCTTCAAGCAGATCGTCATGCTTGTGCTTTCCCTTGTCGGAAGAGAAGAGCCTCCGCCAAAACACTCTGATCATCAACCCCAAAGCCACGAGGACCAGGGCCGGAATCAACAAGGGCGCGATGGCCGTCGTCGTCTCAGTTCCCTCCACGGAGCCCTCCTCGCAAGTCATCGTGAGTTCGCATTACCAGGACACGCCGCCGAACACCAGCCCCCGTTCGGCCGCCAGTCGGCTGAGGGCTTCCATGTCTCCCAAGCGTGGGATGCCGATGGCCCAGATCGAGGTCTCATCCACTTCCACCTGAAGGCTCTTCTGGTGGGGGGCGTCCAGATCCAGCGAAGCCCAATGCGCTCGGCCCAGAGGCGTCAACAGGACGATCGTCTGATTGTCGGATCCCCGCCATCGCACCGGGGCGGTGGTGTCGTCCACGAAGGGACCGGGGATCAGAACGTCGATCAGGGTCAGGATGTCCGGGTGGGTGCGGGACAGGTACTCCAGATCATAGCCGCTGTAGACGAGGATGTCGCACGGCGAGGGGAACTCCCGGCGCCAGGCCTGCAGACCGGCCAGCAGCGCGGTCAGGGCTTCCGGCTGATCGAAGGGCTCTCCGCCGCTGACGGTGATGCCCTCGGGCGGCTCGGCGCACAGCCGACCGCAGCCTTCGATCAAGTTCGCCACGGTGGTCTCATGTTTGGAGCGTACGTCCCAGGTGTCTTTCGAGATGCAACCCGGGCAGCGGATGCTGCACCCCTGCAGCCACAGGCCGAGGCGACGCCCCGGACCGAGGACCGTCACCGGGTAGTGGGCCTTGTTGAACGTGATGGTGACGTCGGTCTCCATGATCCACTCTTCTCGGGGCCGGGCGGGCCAAACGTCTAATTGGCGACTCGTCTCCTGTTGACCTTCAACCATAGGATCAGGTAGGCCAGCCCCACCAGCCCGTACATGATGCGATCCCTGTAGATCGGGTTCTCCGTGAATTCCCTGGTCGATGGGTAATAATTACCCACCAAGCCGGCGAGGAAGTTGGCGCCCAACAGGATGATGGCCAGGTAGAAGGCCATGGTGATGGGTGAAAACAGGCAGTAGCCGAAGGTCCGCCAGAAACGCTTGGCGCCGCCGGCGCCGCCGCCCAATGCCAGAGACATGAACTCCGCGGCGATATATCCGACCAGCATCAAGACCTGAGGAACCAGAATGAGCAGGGCCGTGCTGACCCACTGGGGTTGCGACAGCAAGAAGGGCACGCGAAGATCCGACAACTCGTATCTTTGGAGCAGCACGATCCCGGCTATGATGGGTGTCGTAAAGAAAACCACGTGGGCCAGGGCTCTGCCGGTCTTGGCCAGGCGCACCTTGGCGCGGGCCTTCCTCTCCGCTCTGGCGGCTTCCCGCTTTCTCCGTTCGATCTCGCGATTGCTCTCGCCGATCTCCTCGGCCGTTTCCTGCAGCTCCTGCATGAGCAGCAGCGCCGGCGTATCGGCGCTGCCGGGCTGGCCCAGGTCGGCGTACCAGGGAACCTCGCGGGCCAGGTCGGAGACCTGTTTCTTCGTTCGCTTCCTGAAGAGGGCCACGGCCTTCGGGTCCAGAACCCCCAGCAGCAGCATGCCCAGACGAACGCCCTGGCTCTGGTAGCGGTCGGGCCGCTGTCCGGGACCTTTGGCCTGGGTTTCGGCCTGCAGATCCTGGTACGTCCGCTCGGCCTTTCGCCAGTCCCGGTTGGCGCGGACCAGGGGACCGCTGGCGGGATGATCCTTGAGCTCGGCCAGGACGTCGTCGTTCATCAGGTCGATGAGGATCTCCTGGGACCGGACGTCCTCGGTCATGGCTTGTCGGGCCAGGGTGATCAGGTTGTCGGCGGTCAGGGCGAGGCTGCGGAACGTGGGCGGCAGCGCCGGATTCATCTTGCGGATCACACGGAACAGCTTGGTGTGGCCGCTGATGCTCGTATCGAGGTCCAGGTCCTCCACCAGGACCGTGAGCTGCTGGTTGCCGAGTTCTTCGGCCAGCCATTTATGCAGGTGATTGCGCATGAGGTACTTGATGCCCTCGTCCCAGTCGATGGCGAAGGCCGCCGCCAAGGACTCGGCGGTTTGATACTCCCGGCCCTGGAAGACGCAGGGGCGGTGGGCGGTCACGGCGGCCGGCTGCGCTCTTTCCATGACAGGCTCGGGCAGCGTTTTGTCTCCGTCCAACCAGCGCTGAACTTTTTCGGCGCCCCACCGTTTGTCGGGATCCCGCTTCAGGAGCCAGTGGCACAGCTTGAGCCACTCGCCCTCGACGTCGACGAGCTCAACCGGCTTGGTGGCCTTGGATGTGTTGATGATCTGGTTGCTGAGGCCTGCGTAGGGGTGGGCGCCGCTCACGATTTCAACCATGATAATGCCCAGCGACCAGTAATCGGAGGCCTTGAAGACCATGCCGGTGCTGGCCTCGGGGGCCGAGTAGGCGTAGGTACGGTCGCCGCTGGTCTCATGGGCGCTCTGATTGTCCATCACCGACGAAATCCCGAAGTCGGTCAGGACCAGGTCCAGCGGACTGCGCTTGCGGACCAGGATGTTGCCCGGTTTGAGGTCCCGATGGACAATATCCTTTTCGTGGATGTGCCTCATGGCGATCAGCAGTTCGTGAAGGATGTCCTTGGCCAAACCCTCGTCAAGGCAGGGGCCTTCTCTCTGGATCAAATCCGTAAGGGAGCCTAGGGGAGCGTATTCCTGCAGCTCGTAGTCATGGCCGTCGGACGTGCCGTGATCAATGACCTGGATCACATGCTCCGGGTTCGCCTTGGACACGATGTCGATGACCTCGGGCTTGATCGTCTTGCCCTCGCGGTAGACCTTCGCGACGAATTGTTCGCCATCCGTTCTTCGCTCCACCATGAACAGGTCGGCCTCGTTGCCCTTGGCGGGCAGTCCCTTGAGGATCCTGTAGTCCGCCAGGGCCCTCGGCAGAGTCATCAGGCTGGGCGACGCCTTCTCGGGCTGAAGTGCCGTCCCGTCGAGGGAGGTCGGATTATGGGCCTTGGCCGGGGCGTCCCGCCTGGTGAGATGTTGACCGGGCGTCGGGTCCCGATGCGTCGATCGATTCGGGATCTTGTCGTCTCTGGATGTGCGGTCGCTCACGATGTTCTCCCCACGCGTACGATCATGATCGAAACGTTGTCTCGGCCGCCGGCGTCGAGGGCGGCCTTCAACATGAGGTCGACGGCTTGCTTGTCGGTGCCCTGGAGGCAGGCCTCCAGGGCGTCCAGACCGACCATGTCGGTCAGTCCGTCGCTGCAGATCAAGAAGGCGGTTCCCATCTGCAGCGGCAGGGTCTGTATCGACGGCGCGATGCGCACGGGTTCGGCCATGCCGCCCAGACATTGGAGCAGCCGGCTGGACGAGGCGCCGGGCTTGTTGTCCTCGGCGGGGTCGTAGACGTCGCCGGCCGGTTTCTCAGGGACGTGATCGGTGCTCAACTGGCGCAGGAATCCTTGTCGTACCTGGTAGACGCGGCTGTCGCCCACGTTGTAGACGTAAACCGATTCGGCATCGAACAGGAGCCCGGCGATCGTCGTCCCCATGCCCTGTCGGTCGGGGGTCTCTAGCATCTGGGCCTGGATCTCGTCGCTGATTTCCTGCAGACAGCCCGCCAGCGTCCCCGGGTCGGTCAGCTTGAAGGCGCTCTGGGCGAAACGGGCGGCTGCGTAGAAGCTGGCGACTTCGCCGGCGGCGTGGCCGCCCATGCCGTCGGCGATCAGACAGGCGGCCCGGTCGGTGACGGTCAGGTCGATCTCGTCCGCTTCGGCCATGGGCTCGTTGCGGGCCCAGAATCCCGCGGCCAGAGTGTCCTCGTTGTGATCCCGGACTCGCCCCGAATGGGTGACGGCGGCGACTCGGAGAAGGAGGGTGCCGGAGCTCATGGCGGACCTTTCGTTTCGTGCGGCGTTCAGCCGCGTCAGCGTCGGAGACGGGCCTTCAAATCGGCGGCGAACCTCAGGGTGTCACCGTCGTACAGTCTGTGATCCACGTGCGGAGTCAGCGGCCGTTCGTTGACGAAGGTCTTGTTGGTCGAATCGAGATCGATGATGGTGACGTCGGCGCCCGATACCCGAAATTCTGCGTGGTAGTTGGAGACGTTCCCGTAGGCCTTGAAGCGCTCGTAGTGAGCCGGACAGAACTCCGGATTCATACCGACGGGAAACCGCTCCCCGATTTCAAGCGGGCCCCAGGGCCACTCCACCACCGGTGTGCCCGTGCTCCCGACGTCCGGCGCATCGCGTCGCCCCTGGTCCCGAACGTCTCCAAACGCGTGATGGCAATAGTCGCAACGTACGGCGTCAGCCGGATTCTCGGCCCCGCAGTCGGGGACGGGACAGATCTTGTTCTCGCGCCAGGACCGTGCGGGCGCCGCTTCCATAGCGTCGTCTGCGGTCTTCTTCAGGGATGCACCGGCCTCGGTGAGATCCACGCAGCCCAAGGGTGTTTTGCATTCCTGGCACCGGTTAGAATTGATCTCGTTTTCCTTGCCGCAATTTGGACAAACCTTCACTTCAGTCATCGTTTCTCTTTCACCCCAAAGTAACGTGATGGATGTTGTTGTCCTCGTAGACGTCGACCACACGCACGATGTCGCCGATGTCGATATCGAACAGAGATCTGGCGAGCGGATTCACGAAGGTGGTCTCCAGGCGGTTGCCGATGCCGCGTCCGCCGTTGATCAGGTCGGTGGTGCACTGCCGTAGCAATTTCTCTCTCGCCTCGTCCTCGAGCATCAATTCGGCGCTGTGAACGTCGCGAACCCGGCTCTGCACGTTCTGCAGCATCGTGTCGAAGATGGCGCCCGCGACATCCGCCTTGATGAAGTTGAAGACGACGATGTTGTCGCCGATCCGATTCAGAATCTCCGGGCGGCCCAGCTCGGACTTGAAGTGATTATGGATTTCCTCCCGGATCTTGGCTTCCACCTCGGCGTTGGGGGCGTTCGGATCGACGTTGAGCACCCTTTCTCCCGTCTCGGTCTTCTTGTAGATGCCCAGGTTGGAGGTGAAGATGATGATCGATTCGGAGAAGTACACCGTGTTGCCGCGTCCGTCGGTGATGCGGCCGTCCTCGAGGATTTGCAGGAATTTGTCTAGGATGCGGGGGTTGGCCTTCTCGATCTCGTCGAAGAGGATGACGCTGAAGGGCCTTTCCCGGACGGCGTTGGTCAATTCGCCTCCCGCATCGAATCCCACGTAGCCGGGAGGCGCGCCCAGCAGCCGGGCGTCCGAATGTTCGGCGGAGAACTCGCTCATGTCGAAGCGGATGTAGGCCTCCTCGTCGCCGAAGATCTGCTCGGTGATCAGTTTGGCCAGGTAGGTTTTGCCCACGCCTGTCGGACCGGCGAAAAAGAGCACGCCGCGCGGCCGCCCCGAATTGGTCTGCGCATGGGCTCCGGTCAGGCCGGTGATGGATCGCTTCAGGATGTCGACAGACTTGTTGATGGCCTGGGGCTGGCCCTTGAGGTACTTGCCGATCTGCTGTTCGGCCTTGCCCACCTGCTTCCTGAGTTGGTCGCCTTGCCAGGGATTGCTGGTCACACCGAGCTTGAAGATCCGGACGGCTTCGTTGATGTCGATGCCGGGCTTGTTCTCCTTGGCTCTGGCTTCGTTCTCGGCGATGGCCAGCTCGACGATGGCGGACATACTGTTCAGATGCATGCCGTCGGTGTGATTCGTGAAGTTCGAGATCATGGTTTTCTGTACATCGGGATCGGCCTGGGAGAAGTCCGTGAAATCCGTTAGCAACTGGGCTGCGGCCGAATGCCGGGCGTCGTAGCTGGGCAGGGGCAGGGTCTTCGAGCGGAAGCGTTCGTTGTCGACCAGCAGCCAATCCGGCAGGTCGTTCTCCTTGTTCACGATCCAGATCACGGGATTGAACAGGGGACCGGGACGTCCTTCGATGATCAGGGGCGACACGTCGTATGACAGTCTCTCCACGGCTGTGAAGAACTCGTGCTCCTGTTCGGACAGCTGCTGGGGCCTCAGGGCGATGCGCGAGGCGAAATCGACGATGAAGCCGGCCCGACACCCCTTCGCTTCAGCCAAGCGCCTCAGATGCAGGGGCAAAGACTCCTGGCTGACTTTCAGAGGACAATTCTTCAGATTCAGCTTGAAATGGTCATGGGCCAGGGCCTGGGTCGCCTCGTTGTTGGGGAAAACCGAGATGCCGTCCAGGGGCGAATAGACCAGAAAGAGCTCGAACCCCAAGGGGGATAGCGCCTTTCTGAGACAGTCCTTCAGATTGAGCCTGGCGAAGCCCTCGCCCATAGGTGTCATGTAGGTGTCGTGGATGTTGCCGGAAAGAACGTACTGGGATCGGACATACAGCGACTTCTGAAGGTCGCTGATCCATACCGGCCATTGCGGTGGTTGTTTGTCGCTCAAAGGTCTCGCTCCTTCTGGATCGGGGCCTGCTCATCCCGGCGTCGGTCGTCTCGGCGTTGCGCCGAAGTCGGACGGCGTAATTGCATCCTGAGTTCGCCGGGCTCGACCCGCCTCATGGTCCAGCACTTCAGGCCGGACCATTCGAGAGTCTTTTGCAGGGCGGGAGCTTCCGAACACCAGGTCTCTTCCATTTCCTTGTCGCGGAGAGCCTGCTCGTGGCTCGTTTCGGTCCCGGCCTGATCCATCCTGACGACGTTGTAGTTCAGGGAGGCGTCAGTTGGCGACACCCGTAGCCGAACCGAGTATTCCTTCCACCCCGGCCGCGTGAAATGCAGCGTGCCGCCGTCCAGGAACAGGGTGTCGAACGAGTCCTCGACCTGATATCCCAGTTCGTCCAGCGCCTCGCGCAGCACCAGGTCGGCGTAGCGGCTCTCGCCCACCTTGATGGCCCGCTCCACGGCGTCGCGGTGCTGATCGGTCAAGGGCCGTCGCCCGGCCTCGACGTCCTGTAGGGAGCGGCGGGCCCGATCGACTTCGGGGGCTTCGAGAGCGGCCATCCGGTCGAGCAGCAGTCGGGCTTGAGCCCGATGTTCGCGAACCGTTTCCGCGACGGCGTTGGCGTCGCCGACCCGTTTGATCATCTCAAGCAGCAGGAGGTCGGCCTGGCCCTGAGTTTTGGCCCCGGCCAACCGTTGCACCAACTCATCGATATCGCTCCGCTGGTCGGGGCCGACTTCCGGATCCAGGCGCGCCAGCTTCCGATCCAGACTCGCCTGCACGGCCTTCCGGTCGATGCCGGCGTCGACCGGCGCAGTCCGTTTCCGTCTTCGGGCGGGACGGTCGTACTGACTCGGCTTCAGACCCATATCCGCGACGGTCTCGAGTTTGCCGACGGCGGGTCCGGCCAGTTCGCCCAGCATCCGACGGGTCTTGACCCGAGAGATCGCGGCCCCCAGCGCAGCCAGGCGCTGCGAGCCCAGGTCCTGAAGCCGGCGTCGATAATCCTCGATCTGCGTGAGCGTGGCTTCGGATCCGGGTTCGGTCGGAATCGTCAAATCGATGCCCAGAGTCTCACCCTGGAATCATTCGGCCGCTTCCCGGATCTTCGCATGAACTTTCCTCAGTTCGGCCTGCTGATCTCGGGCCTCGTCTCGGGCCCGTTTCAGGTTGGCGGCGCGAACTTGCGGAGAGACGTAATAACTGTCGGTAAAGGGACTACTCACTCTACGCACCTGCTTAAGGACCTGAATACTCAAATCCCCGGATTGGGTGGGAGATCGTATCGTGTATTTCGAATCATACCATGCGGTCGGATAAAAGCGGTTAGAAAATTGATGTGTCGACGGGATGGCCGGATTTCGTGGATCGTGGATGCCTAGGGAGAGAGCAATTCGACGATCCAGTCGGCCGCCCGAGTCCGTTCGTCGACCCGTACGACCTCCTGCTCAACCCGCTGCATGGTCGAGACCGCCGCCCACCTGGTCGATAATGTCCTGCCCCGAGCCCCATTTCGACAATGGGTGCTGTCGGTGCCCAAGCGGGTCAGGCGGCATCTGCGCGAGAAGCCCGTGGTTGTCGGTGGCCTGCTCAGGGTCTTCTTGCGGGCGGTGGAGACGACGGTCAGGCAACGTAGTCTCGATGCCCCGGCCGGCGCCCGCTTCGGGGCCGTCGCTTTTGTCCACCGCTTCGGCAGCTACCTCAATAGCCACGTCCACTTCCATGTGCTCGTCACCGACGGCGTGTTCAGCGCCGACCGGGACGGTGGCGCCGAGTTCCATCCCGCCACCCGACTCGATGAGGCCGATTTTCTGGCTGTGCAGACGAAGATGCGCCGTCGCGGCCTGCGCTGGCTGCAGCGGCACGGCCATCTGGACAGCGGGGCGGTCCACACGCTTGATGCCCCCGATCACGCTGGCGGCTGGTCGGTCGATGCGTCGGTCACCATCCCGGCCTGGGATCGCCACGGCCTGGAACGCCTGGTCCGCTACTGCGCCCGGCCGCCGCTGAGCCAGGAGCGGCTGGGCCGCCTGGACGACGAGCATCTGGTTTACAACCTGCGCAAGCCGACCCTCGATGGCCGCAGCGAGCTGGT
>JBDRBC010000076.1:0-7594 GCA_043823125.1 bacterium
ACCGTTACTGGGCTGGTCGGCCATGAATATGCTAAACTCCCCGCCAGTTCAACGACGATTCGATCAATTCCATCAGGAGCAATTTTCATGAATTCCAAGATTTCCCTCGGCCGGCTTGAACGCGTCGATCTGCGCGATTGCTGGGAACGCGAGGACGCTGGCTTCACTCCCTGGCTGGCTGAGGAGGAGAATATCAGCATCCTCAGTGGCGTCATTGGTATGGAGCTGGAAGCGCAGGAGGAAGAGGCGTCGGTGGGGCCGTTTCGGGCCGATATTCTCTGCAAGGATTCGGATACTGACGAACTTGTGATTATCGAGAATCAGCTCGAGCGCACCAACCACACGCACTTGGGGCAGATTCTGGTTTATGCGGCGGGACTCGATGCGGTGACGGTCGTGTGGGTTGCCGAGCGCTTCACCGAGGAACATCGGGCGATGATGGACTGGATGAATCGAATTACCGATGAAGGATTCAGCTTTTTCGGCCTCGAGATCGAAGTCTGGCGTATCGGCGAGTCGGAGCCGGCGCCGAAGTTCAACCTGATCGCCAAACCCAACCAGTGGTCAAAGTCCGTCAAGGAGGCGACCAGGAGCGGGACACTGACCCCATCTGTCACGAACCGGATAGCATACTGGACCGCTTTCGATGAGTACCTCGAATCACAGAATACCCGCTTCAAACCGCCGAAACCAACCTCAATGATCTGGAAAGGATTCGGTATCGGACGAACCGGCGCGGGCTTGTCCATTGCGCTCAAAGTGGATCAGATCTTTGTAGCGGTCTTAACAGACAACTGGGCCCATCCAACCTGGTATTATAAACTCGAGTCGCAGCGGTCAGAAATTGAGGCTGAAACCGGATTCGCCCTCGAGTGGGATGTGCGTGCAGACAAGAAGCATAGCCGGATCGGAGTTCGACTCGATATCGATACCCAAGATGAAAATAACTGGCCCGAAATTCATGACTGGATGTACGCCAAGATGAATGCCCTCGAAACAGTGATGCGGCCTCGCGTCGTTCCGCTGGATGATGAGCCGGTTCCTGATGAAGACAATTGACCTAGACTACGGCTGGTAAGCAATGTCGTGGATCAGATAACCAGAGGAGGTCAAGCAAGTGTCCCAGCCCTCGCTGATCGACACCCACTGCCACCTCTTCATGCCCCCTCTAGCCCGGGACATCGCCGGCGTCTGCGAACGAGCCCGCCAGGCCGGTGTCACCGACATCATCGTGCCCACCACCGACCTCGACTCCTGGTCGGCCGTCCGCGATCTGGTCAACCACGACGGCGTCCATCCCGCCTTCGGCCTGCATCCCCGCTCCACCGGCAAGGTGATGATCGACGGCGCTCCCGATCCCACGCGCCTCGTCGAACTCAAGGAGCGTTTGGCGACCCAGCTGCGGGAGTGCCGGGCCGTGGCCATCGGCGAGGTGGGCATGGACGATCGGGCCGAGGAGGCGCCGTTGCGGGCGCAGCACGCGGTGTTGCATGCCCAGCTCGAACTCGCCATGGATTTCGATCTGCCGGTGATCCTCCACTGCCGCAACGGCTGGGAACTGCTCGTCTCCGCCCTGCAGCCGTACGCCGGCCGGATCCGCGGCCTGATGCACGACTACACCCGCCACCCCGGCTTGATGACCCCCTTCCTGAAGATCGGCTTCCACATCGGCTTCGGCGGCGCCATCACCCGGCCACACAAGAAGCTGTCCCGCCTGAGCGCCGAGGAGCTGCCGCTGGATCGGATCGTCCTGGAGACCGCGGCGCCACAGAGCGGACTCGAGACCGTTGCGCCCGAGGAGATGGAGCCGCGGCACGTGGGCGAGGTGGCGGCAGAGCTGGCGAAGATCCGGGGGATGTCGCTGGAGGAGGTGGCGGATGCCACTACTGCGAACGCGCGGCGTTTCTTCGGGATCTGAAGATCAGCGCGTCCGCCTGCGGTGGTTGGTCGGTGCAGTCAGGTGGATGTGATTTCAGCGCGCGAGCGCCTTGAGCCTGCCCCAGCTCGCCGCCTCCGTGGCGACCTCGGTCTCGTTGAGATACAGCCGATTGCCGCCGGTTCCCTCGTGCGTGCCGACCAGGGCGTCGAGGTCGCGGTCATTGTCCACGTCGACCAAAGTGATGCTGTAGCCGTTCCGCAGCAGCACGCCGGCCGAGCTGAAGCCGCCCGCACCGTCGTTGATCCACGCCGTGTTGCCCTGATCGGCGTGGGTCGTGCAGACATCCGGGTCGTCGTCGCCGTCCGGGTCGCCCACGGCGGATTCGATGGTGCGTCCGTCGCCCGGACTCTGCCCGCTATCGACGAATTCCACGGCGGCGTGACTGCAAGGTGCCGGGAGTAGCAGGACGAGCAAGCAGATGCAGGGTACGGCTGTGCCGAGAACACTCCTCGCGGATGATGGACTTTGCTGGTCAGGAGACATCAGACCTTCTCCCGGAAGGTAGACAGGTGTGGTACAGGCCGGGCGATGGGTCGGGTGAGACTCGGGGGATTCCGCTGGTGAGTTTACACCAGGGTGCCTGTTCAGGTGACACGCCGACTCCAGCGCTGACTCTAGCGGGCGAAGATCTCGATCGCGCCCAGATCATCGTACAGTCCGTCACCCGCAGTTACATTGCGGGTCAAGGTTCGGTAGCCGTCCTTGTCGACGAAGATGACGACGTTCTGTCCACGCGGGGCGGTGGTGCTGAAGTACCCGCTGTCATCGGTTCTCTGGAAGTGGAAGAAGAACTCGCCGTTCATGGCCAGCTTGGCGTCATTCGACAGATGGAGGGTTTCCGGATCGAGGTCCAGAATCGCCTGGATCTCGTCGGGTGGAATGCCGTGTCCCACGGCGAGTTTCTCCTTTCCGTATCCCTCCATGTGGGCTTGCTTGATACTGGCAATATAATGCCAGAACAGCAGCTCATCGTCGAGTTGATCGATCTGCTCGAATGACCGGTCGCTACGGTACACGAGCACCAGCACATCTTCCACCGGGGTCCGGGCCTGAGCGGATTGCACCGTGCCGCAAAGGAAGATCCGAGATCTGGTGATATCGGTGTTGTAGTCGCTCAGGACCCATTCCTTGCGGATTTCTGGGGTGTCCTGGTCGAACAGGATCTTGGCCTTGGCAAAGGGAGCAACCGCCCAGGTGACCGGGTGGATGTAGCCGAAATCGGCCCCCAGACTCTCCTTGTCGGAAACCCGGGTCGGTACGCCGACAAGCCTGGCGTCGTGCATCGCCGCGCCGCCGCTGTTGCCGCTGGCGATCAGGGCATCCGTCTTGATGGATCCGTCCAGGGCGTGGGGGGCATCGGCGGTGTACCCGAGGAACTTTCCCTCGGTCAGGGTCAGGGTTTCGCCCCCCTTGGTCGGGTATCCCAGGATGGTGAGTTCGTCCAAGAAACCGATGGCGAAGGGATTGTCGAACTCCAGATGGTGGAACTGCTTGCCAGATATCTCGTCGCCGGTCCGGACGTCACTGGTGATACGGAGCAGACAGAGGTCCCGTAACGGATCGAAAGCCAGCATTTCGGCACTGTAGCGGAGTACCGGCTGCTTCAACGGGTCGTTGTCCTCGAGGATGTATACCTGCATCTCCGTGCTGGCGGGCACCATCTGGTAGAGTACCGTGTCCTGGACGTTGTACTCCACGGACGCTTCGAAGTTGTAGACGTGATAGTTCGTCAGGATCAGCCCGTCCGCGGAGATCACACTGCCCGAGCCGACCGTGAAGGGACGGCGGAATTGCCGGGTGAGCGGCCCGCGGTCGAGAATCTCGCCGTGAGGGGAGATGATCGGCTGCCGGTACTCCTCAACGAAACCGTCGAATCCGAGCTTGACGAACGGCAGGTAATTATCGGGCAGCTGGGCGGCGGACGACAGGCCGCAGAGGCAGAACAGATATGCCGCCAGGATAATACTCAATGTTGCAACCTTCTTGATCATGCTTTCTCCCTAGGGGCCATTGAACCGGACGGTTTCCAGGATTCGTCGGTACACCTCGACAGTGCTTTCGTAGTCGTGCGCCTGAGTCTGGAAGGTGAGTACAAAGGTTATCTCACCTGCTGGAATAATGGTGCTGCTCGCCAAATACAGCTCGGGAAACTCCCGGTCTCTGGTCGTCGGCTTGTGGAGATAGCTGTATTTCAATTGTAATGCTTTTTGATTGCCTACCTCGATCTCGGAAACGAGCAGGCTGGTCGTTGCGATGTTACCCAGATAGTCGAGTGTGTTGATCGTGGAGGTCTCGACCGTTTCCCGGCGGGCGTTCACGCTGAAGTGAAACTCGCCGTCATGGTGTCCCCTCCGGTTGAAGATCTGCGCATCGAGCGGTCCGGCCCCGATCTTGTGGCCGCGAGAGTGACCAAATGACGCGGACGTGAACATGTACGGCTGATAGGCGAAGGAGATATTGAATCCGTCGTGTGTGAAGCGGATCTGCCGCATGACGTGGTTGCGCGCCAGGCCCCCGCCGATCAGCAACACCAGGATCAGTCCGATCGCCAGGAGGTCCGGCTGCGAACGAAACGGCCTGGATTGGCAGCTGCCGGTTCTGGTGAGCCGCCGGGCGGTGACGAATGCGACGCCGAGAATGATCGTCGCAAAGGCGATGGTCAAAACGAAGGAAACCAGAAACGTCTGTTCCAGGCCGCGCAGAAAGATGAATTCGTTCACGATCTGGTAGGCGCCGATGAGGAAGGCACCGAGTGCGACGGCAGTTGCGGAAGCGGTTTGTTGATTGCCGCCGGTGAATTTCACCCGTCCGATCAGATAACCGACCAGTGAGTCGATGCTGGCATACACGAGGATGTTCTTCGTGGTCGTGTAGCCCATGGCGAACAGGGTGAACTCGGTATGTGCGGCAAGATAGGACAGGCTCTTGATGGCGGCGTAGCCGGAGCCGATGAACGCCCCGTACACCATCCCGTCCACCGGTTCGTCGAATTCGCGTAGCGGGAAGAATCCGTACCGGATGACCACGTAATAAACACTACTGGTGATGGCCCCGACGACCAGAACAGAACCGAGTAGAAAGGAGAGCTGAGAAGAGTACAGCCACTGGTCCAAAGAGAATATCCGGCTCGTCAGGGGCCAGGCGAACAGACTGGCGCCGGCCATGCCGGCGAGAAAGGCCGTGGTCAGGTAGGATGTCGGTTCAGGCTCTCGTCGATCCTGCAGGTAGAAGAACAGGGTCCAGACGAAACTCGGCACGAGCACGAAAGCCAGCAACACGACGTCCTTACCGACTCCCTCCAGGTCGAGGCGGGTATTGTTGCCGACCACAAAGAGTACGGTGAGAATAACGACCTGGAAGGCGATATTGACCAGTCCGGATCGGAAGAGGTTCTCGACTCGCCTCATGTTCTCTCCTCGCGGGGGGGAATTCCCCGGACAGCCTGTCCGGGCCAGTGATCGGTTCCGGTATGATATCTGCGCCGAAACCAGACGCTCCTCGCAAGTAACATACTTTGCTGGCGAACCGCAGATGAGGAGTGGCCGGCATGTTGGTGACGATCTGTGCCGAATCTAGCTGAACGTGCGAGGTCTGTCAATGAGCGTGGCCGACGCCACTGCCGACCGCGACAGGATCGATGACGGCCCGTAATACCTCTATCGGTTCTGGAACCGTCGAACGCGATCCAGAATCAGCGCGGCCTCGTCACGTCGGCCGATTTCCAGCAAGGCATTGCCATAATCAGTGAGTAATTCAGGATTGTTGGGGCGCAGTTCGGCAGCTCTCCCGAAGGCAGCGACGGCAAGATCGAATTGCCCATAACGGGCATAAAGTAATCCCAGGGTATGGTGGCCCTCGACATAACGAGGATCGAGATTGACCGCTTCCTTGATGTAACGAAGGGCGTTTTCCCGATCGCCGGTCCGTGAGTAGATCACTCCCAGATTAAAGAGATGCCGAGGATCCGTGTTCACCTGGATATCGATGGCCCGCCGAAGTCTCGATATCGCCTCGGGATACCGGCCCAGGCGCGCATATTGGGATCCCGCCAGGTTCCAGTATCGTGGGTTATCGTTATCGACTCGAGTTGCCATATCGTACGCAGCCGCGGAACGTTCGAGGTCGTTGGCTTCATGCTGGTAGTAGACTCCAAGCGATTCCCAGCCATAGGCACTCGCGTGTTGAGAAAGAGACGCGCTCTCCAGGCCGTCTTCGTATCTGTTGAGCGCCGACCGGGTGTTGGCGTTGACCCCGATCCAGAGACAGGTGTGGATCGTCAGGGAGCCACAAAGGATCACGCCGATTCGTGTCACGGTCTGAGAACGTTTCAGGTGAGCCAGGCAGATACAGGCCGTCAAAAGAGTCAAAGGTAGCGCGACGAGGGAAAACAGGTCCCAATCCCGATAGGCCCCGATCTCGGGATTGATCCCCGACATGAACAAGAGGGGAAATACCGCGGCGATCACCATGAATCTGATCGTCTTGTCGTGCCAGGACTCGGAGCCGTGAATGAGTGGCAAAACACACAGAATCCCGGGTGATGTCAAGAAGAGCAGATTGAGGATATCGCCCAGGTGGGCCAGGGACACGAGGCGATAGGGCTGATAGAAATCCGGATCACCAACCAGTGGCAGCGCATTGCTGGAGCGCAGTTCGCCGAAATACGAAGCGAGATCGAATCCGGTAGCATACAGAGTCACGGTGCCGGAGATCAAAACCGCAATCAGGAGCAGGAGCGTTTTGAACGGACTCACCGGCCGGTCCGTGTTGCGTCCGGCAAACAGGAGCGCGATATAGGACGGAATGAGTGTCAGGAGGAGAAAGTGAAATGAAACGGATATTCCCAGAACGATAGCTGCCGCCAGAAGATGTTGCCCGCGATTCAGATAGCACAGACAGAAGTAAATATATAACAACACGACCGGAAATACGGGTGCATACATCTCGACGTATCCGGCAAACTGCTGCATGTAACTTGCGGTTATCAGCAGGCCGAAAGCGAGTAGCCGGCCTTCACGGTTATTACCAAGTTCAGCCGCAACCGGGAACGAGAGTAATATATAACCAAGGCCGCACAGTAATCCGTACACACGGAACGTCATTTCCGGTGACACGCCATGCGGGCTGAGCAGGCTGTACAGGAGCGAAAGGAGAAAGAAGGTCCCCGGTTCGGGCCGGAGTGGCGCCGTCCCGGTTTGTACGCTCGTTGGCAACTGTCTGAGGTGGACGTACCCGTCGCCGAGCAGATGAACGGCGGACGGAAAAGAGAACAGAATCCCGGCCAGTACAACGACAACGATCATTCTTTTGCCTAGAACGGTCTTCCCGCCGCCCCAAAAATCGAGAAACTCGACCAGCCTGCCGTGGTGAGATGTTCCTGATCTTGTGAACGCGAAGAAAAAGAGCGCGACACCGGCCACGATGGTCGCGGTGGTGAGCAACGGGGGGGAATAGGCCAGAAAATGGACGCCCCACAGGGAATAACCGGACATCTGTCCGGAAAGGACATGGAGAAAGATATATGCAGCGCAGAGGCCATATACCAGGTCCGTGCGGGTTGTGGTTCGGGCTGAACTCACGATGTTCCTCGGCTGGTGAACAGGCCAATACGTTACTGCCGAAACACCGGCGTGGTGGATCGCGCCAGTGAGTATA